>NZ_CP192510.1:3538987-3860713 GCF_050613175.1 Halomonas sp. H5 | reverse complement strand
CAGGCCGATATAGGCCTGGTGGTCAGCCCCCTTAGCCATTCTGGTCGCCACCGGCACCGCCGGAGCGACGCCGGCGCTTGCGGGGCCGGCGTTTGCGTGGGCGGGGCTCGTCGCCCTGGCTGGCGGCCTTGCCCAGCAGGCGCTGCTGGTCGTGCTCGTCGCCCTCCTGGAAGGCGGTCCACCAGTCGCCCAGGCCGGGCGGGATCTCGCCGGCCTCTTCGCGCAGCAGCAGGAAGTCGTAGGCGGCCCGGAAGCGCGGGTGCTCGCGGGTCTGGATGGCGCGGCGGCCACGGCGCTGGGGCAGGCGCTGCTGCAGGTCCCAGATCTCGCGCATGGGGAGGCTGAAGCGCTTGGGGATCGAGATATGCTGCAGCTGCTGCGATACCGCCTGCTGGGCGGCGGCCTGCAGCGCCGGTACCGGCGGCATGCCATCCTCCTGCAGGCGCGCCTGGCGCTGGACCACGCCGGGCCACAGCAGGGCGGCGAACAGGAAGGCCGGGGTGACCGGGCGATCCTGCTGGATGCGCGCATCGGTATTGGCCAGGGCGCGCTCGATCAGCGCCTCCGCCCAGGGCAGCTCGGCCAGGGCCTCGTCGGCCTCCGGGAAGAGCATGGCGAAGAGGCCATAGTCGCGCAGCAGCCGGAAGGTGGTCAGGGCATGGCCGGCGAGGAACAGCTTGAGCACCTCGTCGAACAGCCGAGCCGGGGGAATCTGCAGCAGCAGCGGGGCCATCTCGCGGATCGGCGCCTCGGTGGCGGCGGCGAACTCGAAGTCGAGCTTGGCGGCGAAGCGGATGGCGCGCAGCATGCGCACCGGGTCTTCCCGGTAGCGGGTGGCCGGGTCGCCGATCATGCGCAGGGTGCGCGACTCGATATCGCTGACCCCATCGGCCCAGTCATGGATCGAGAAGTCGGCGATATTGTAGTAGAGGGCATTGACGGTGAAGTCGCGACGCAGGGCGTCCTCTTCCACGTCGCCCCAGACATTGTCGCGCAGCAACAGGCCGTGGTCGCTCTGCTGGGAGAGGTGCTCGCCATGATCCTCGTTGGGCTTGCCGCGGAAGGTGGTGACCTCGATCACCTCGCGCCCGAAGCGCACATGGACGATACGGAAACGCCGACCGATGATTCGCGAGTTGCGGAACAGCTCGCGGACCTCTTCGGGGGTGGCGTCGGTGGCCACGTCGAAGTCCTTGGGCTGCCTGCCGAGCAGGGAGTCACGGATGCAGCCACCCACCAGGTAGGCCTCGTAGCCGGCGTTGTGCAGCCGGTAGAGCACCTTGAGGGCGGGTTCGCTGAACAGGCGGCGTGACACCGAATGCTGGTCGCGGGGGATGACGCGAAGCCCGGGAGGCTCGCCGGGGCCATCCTGGCTGCCGAAGAGGTTCTTCAAGCGTTCACCGGGGCGTTGGAGAAAGCGGGTAAATCCTTTGAACATGCAGCGATATCGACTCGCGGAGTCCTAAAACGACAGTGTAGCCGACCGCCGACAGCATGGGAACCGTGGCATGAGGGGGATCGGGGCGTAAAAGCAGAAAGGGGAGGCCATGCGGCCTCCCCTTAAGCGGTCAGATCAGCATCCGTGCTGCTGGTTTTTCTTCGTGATGGCGCATCGCCTTGAATACGCACCACAGTCACCAAGACAAGTTTCAGGCAAGCAGTGTTGTTGTCTTTGTCGATCTTCCTGGTGGCGACCGTCTCGTATTCAAAACAATAATCCAACCACGACGGTAGGCAGTCTACCTTCCCCCGGCCTGTTGTTTTTGGTTGCCGTGGGTGCACTCCCGGGGAGCTTGTTGTTCTTGTTGCTCCCGCTCGGTGCGTCGCGTCCTGATGAACCTCCGGATGTCGGGCCCTGTTGTTCTTGTTGTGGCCACGCCCGGGTGACTGCGCCTTGTTGTTGTTCCTGGCGGGTCGTCACCCCTTGTTTGCCATGCTCGACGATCTTGTTGTTGTTGGCTCGTCGACTGGCGCCTGCCGAAGTGTCACCTCTTGTTCTTGTTGCGCCCCTTGGAGGGCAGTGACCTGGCGGCGTCCGGATCTTGTTCTTCTTGCCCTAGGATATTGCACCGTGCGTGCCACTATTTGAAAAATACAAAAAAAACAGGGGTTTGTTGGTGTCGCTTCCTGGCATGCCGTCAGCGCGGGGAGGATGTGTTACCCGGATTGGGCCGTAATGGGGCAGTCGGTGTGTGGGAAGGTAACAACTGGTGCAAAAGTTCCCTCGGTGACACGAAAAACGCCCGCCGAGGGAGGGCCGGCGGGCGCTTAGACCATGGTCGGGTTGCCTGGCGAAGGCTTATCCGGTGCGGCTCCGGGCGCTCTTCCTGCGCGGGATGCCCAGGCGCTGGCGGCGCTCCCACAGGCACTTGCGGCTGATGCCGAGCTTCTGGGCCAGCTCGGTCTCGCTCATCTGGTCCTGGTGCTCGAGGACGAAATGCTGGAAGTAGTCCTCCAGGGAGAGATCCTCCTCGTCCAGCTCGGCTTCGCTGGGTTCCCGGGTGTCCGGCGTCGCGGGGGCCGCCGGCTTGGGCTGGCTGCGGGAGAGTGGCGGGGCGGGGTGCAGGCCCAGGTCGTCGGGGTGAATCAGATGGCCCTCGGCGAGGATCACTCCCCGCTCCAGGGCGTTCTCCAGTTCCCGCACATTGCCGGGCCAGGGGTAGTCACGAATCTCGCGGCGCGCCGCCCGGGAGAGCTTGAGGCCCCCGCGGCCGTGGCGGCGGCAGGCCTTCTCCAGCAGCACGTCGGCGATCTTGAGGATATCGTCCTCCCGATCGCGGAGCGGCGGCAGGTCGATCTGCATCACGTTGAGGCGGTAGTAGAGGTCGAGGCGGAACTCGCCGCTCTTGGACATGGCGCGCAGGTCGCGGTGGGTGGCGGCGATCAGGCGCACGTTCACATGGCGGGTCTCCACCGAGCCGATCTTGCGGATCTCGCCCTCCTGCAGCACCCGCAAGAGGCGCGCCTGGGCATCCAGGGGCAGCTCGCCGATCTCGTCGAGGAAGAGGGTACCGCCGTCGGCGGCCTCCACCAGGCCGGTGCGGGCGGCATTGGCACCGGTGAAGGCGCCCTTCTCGTGGCCGAACAACTCCGATTCGATCAGGGTCTCGGGGATGGCCGCACAGTTGACGCAGATCAGCGGGGCCCGGGCGCGCTGGCTCTGGGAGTGGATGGCCCGGGCCACCAGCTCCTTGCCGGTGCCGGATTCGCCCTGGATCAGCACGGTGACATCCGCGGGGGCGGTCTTGCGGATCCGGGTGTAGACCACCTGCATGGCCTCGCAGTCACCGATCAGCTCCTGGGGCGGGGCGGCGCTGCTGGTGGCGGCGGGGGGCGCCGCCTCGGCGGCGTGCTGCTCCAGAGCTCGGGCCACGGTCTTGAGCAGGTCGTCATGATCGAAGGGCTTGGCCACATAGTCCACGGCGCCCTGCTTCAGAGCCTCCACCGCCGAGCGCATGCTGGCGTAGCTGGTCATGATCACCACCGGCGTGGGGGCGGCGCGTTCGATCAGGGCGGTGCCCTGGGTGCCGGGCAGGCGCAGGTCGCTGATCACCAGATCGAAGCGCTGGGGGTCGAGGGCCTCGGCCTCATCCACCGAGCCGGCCTCGCTCACCTGGTAGTCATGGCGCTCCAGCAGGCGGCGCAGGGCACTGCGAATAATGGCTTCGTCTTCAACGATCAGAATCCGGCTCATGGGGATGCTTGCCGTCCTCTCGGTTGGTGGGCAGCCACATCAGGATGCGGGTGCCGCGTTCTCGCTCCGCGGGGGGAGACTCGATATGGATCTGCCCGTGGTGCTCGGCGATGATGCTGTAGACCAGCGGCAGGCCGAGGCCGGTGCCCTCGCCGGGCGCCTTGGTGGTGATAAAGGGCTCGAAGAGGTGGTCGCGAATGCTCGCGTCGATGCCCTGGCCCTCATCGGTAACGGTAACACAGACGCCGTTACCCTCGCGGCTCGCCGCGATTTCCACCTCGCCCCCGTCGGGGCTGGCGTCCCGGGCGTTGTTGAGCAGGTTGATAAAGACCTGCACCAGGCGCTGGGCGTCGCCCTCGAGACGTAACGCCTCGGGGCAGAGGTTTCGATAGGTAACATCCTGACCCGAGCGGGCCAGGTGGATCAAGTGCAGGGCATCCTCCACCACCTCGCGCAGGGACAGCGGCGCGAAGGCCTGGCCCTGGACGTGGCGGCCGCCATGGGCGAAGCCCACCAGGGAGGAGACGATGCGCGAGACCCGATCGGTGAGTTGCTGGATCTGTTCCGCGGTCTCCAGCAACTGGGGGTCGTCGGTGTCGTAGCGCAGGTTCTGGGCCAGCGAGGAGATCCCGGTGATGGGGTTGCCGATTTCGTGGGCGACCCCGGCGGCCAGCTGGCCGATGGAGGCCAGGCGGGCGGCGTGGACCAGCTCCTCTTCCAGCCATTTCATCTCGCTGTGATCCTCGACCAGGATCACGGTGCCGCCGCGCACCGCGTCGTCGGCCTGAAGCTCGGCGCGGCGCAGGGAGAGGTAGCGCACGCCGCCGTCCAGGGCCACTTCCTGCTTGTAGAGGTGATCCTGGCGTTCATCGAATATGCGCCCCAGCAGCTCGCCCCAGGGCGCCGGCAGGTCGGCGCGCCGCGAGCCCACCACGCTGGCGCCGTCGATGCCGGAGAGCTCGGCCAGGGCGTCGTTCCACATCAGCAGCTCGTCGTCGACGCCGAAGGCGCACAGCCCCACCGGCAGCCGGGTGAGGATGCGGCGATGGTAGCGGCGCAGGCCATCCAGTTCCCGGGCCAGGCCGGTGAGCCGCGAGCGATAGGCCTCCAGGCGGCTCTCCACGAAGTGGATATCGTCGGTGGGTTCCTGGGCACCGCGGCGGTAGGGCAGGTAGCTGTCGACGATATCCTGGGCCACCGAGGGGCCCATCAGGCCGGAGAGGTTGGCCTGCAACCGGTCGCGCAGGCGGCGCAGGGCATAGGGGCGCCCCTCCTGGGGAGACATGCGCAGCGCCTCCAGGGCTCGCTCCACCTCGCGGCGGGCCACTTCCTCGCCGAGCACCGGCACCAGGCGCTGGATGAACTCCTCGCCGTTGCGGGCATCCAGGGGCATGCGCTTGGGGCGGATCACCGCGTCCACCGAGCAGGCCTCGGCGGCGGCACGCTCGCCCTCGGAGGTGCGGGTCAGCAGCGAGACCAGGATAAAGGTGAGGATATTGGTGGCCAGGGAGACCAGGGTCACCACGTACCAGTCCGGCTCATTGGCCAGCAGCTCCAGCCCCGGCGGCAGCAGGATGCGCGGTTCCATGCCGGTGAGCAGCGGCAGCCACATGCCCAGCAGCCAGATCGCTACGCCCACGACGAGGCCGCTGACCATGCCCTTGCGGTTGGCGCCGGGCCAGTAGAGCACCGCCAGGATGCCGGGCAGGCACTGGGCCATGCCGACGAAGGCGACGATGCCCAGGGTCATCAGGTCGTGGTGGATGCCGACGATGCGGTAGAAGAGCCAGCCGCCGAAGATCACCGCGGCGATCAGCGCCCGGCGTAGCCAGCGCAGCCAGTGGTAGAGGTCGGGCTGGTGAATCGGCGAGTGGGCCACCAGCACCCAGTGATTGAGCATCATCCCGGAGAGGGCCAGGGCGATCAGGATCAGGGTGCCGCTGGCGGCGGCCAGGCCGGCGATAAACACCAGGCCCTGGATCCATAGCGATTCCGAGAGCCCGTAGGCCAGGTAGGCGACGCCCAGCGCCGCGCTATCGGCTCCGACGCGCTGGGCGCCCCACAGGATCAGGGGCACCGGCAGGGCCAGCAGCAGCAGGTAGAGGGGCAGGCTCCAACTGGCCTGCTGCAGGGTGCGCCGGGAGAGGGTCTCGGCGAAGGCCATATGGAAGAGGTGGGGCATCAGGAAGGCGGCGGCGAAGAACAGTAGCAGCAGGGTGCGCCACTGCCCCGAGTCGAGTTGGCTGACCTCGGCCTGCAGGCTGGCGCCGGGCCCCTCCAGCCAGGTCTGGACGCTGGCCGGTCCCTCGAAGATCGCGAACAGCGCGAAGGCCCCCAGGGCCAGCATGGCCAGCAGCTTGATCAGGGACTCGAGGGCGATCACCGCCAGCAGGGTGTCGTGGCGGGCATGCAGCCGGGTGTGGCGGGCGCCGAAGAGGATCGCGAAGAGCGCGATCACCGCACTGAAGGCCAGCGCCATCAGGGCCGGGGAGGCGGTGCCGGTGAGCACATGGGTGACATCGCCGAGGGTCTGGATCTGCAGGGCCAGCAGCGGCAGCACCGCCAGCAGGCTGACCAGGGTGATCAGGGTGCCCACCCAGCGGGAGCGGAAGCGGAAGGCGAAGAGGTCGGCCAGGGACGACAGCTGATAGGTGCGGGTCAGGCGCTGGATCGGCACCAGCAGCACCGAGGCCAGCAGGAAGGCCCCGGCGGGCCCCAGGTAGTAGGCCAGGTAGCCGTAGCCCGCCTGGCTGGCCAGCTCCAGGCTGCCATAGATGGCCCAGGCGCTGGCATAGACCCCCAGGGCCAGGGTGTAGACGGCGGGGTGGCGCACGAGGCGGATCGGCACCCAGTCCCGCTCCACCGCCAGGGCGGCCAGGAACAGCAGCGACAGGTAGCCGGTGCCGAGGAGGAAGAGCTGGGCGGCGCTCATGGATGGGCCCCCCGGGGATCAGCTGCGTTCATCCAGTTTCCTCTTCTGCTCCAGCCATAGCGACAGGGCGATCAGGCCGCCCCAGATCAGGTAGGGGCGATACCAGGCACCATCCGGCGAGGCCCAGCCACTCATCAGCAGCGGCGAGAGCAGGTAACCGCCGAATACCAGGAACAGCATCAACCGGTACATGTACATGAGCGGGCTCGCCTCCTCCGGCGCGTTGTCAGGGCTGGTGGCGCAGGGCCTCGGGGCGCAGCCGCGCCACCGACCAGCGGGGAATCGCCTCGGCCAACTGCACCGCCACCGGCTCGCGGATCAGCCCCGGCGCCGGCGCCTGATCCAGGGCCTCCAGGGCGCGGTGCAGCAGGCGCCGTACCTCGGGGCCCTCCCAGGGCAGCGCCGGCGCCAGGTTCTGCTTGGAGAGCTTCTGGCCATCGGCGCCGAGGATCAGCGGCAGGTGCAGGTAGCGGGGCTCGGCGAGGCCCAGGGCCACCTGCAGCTGGCGCTGCCAGGGCGTGTTGTCGAGCAGGTCGTGGCCGCGCACGATTTCGGTGATGCCCTGGGCGGCGTCATCCACCACCACCGCCAGTTGGTAGGCCCAGAGGCCATCCTTGCGTTTGAGTACCACGTCGCCGAGGGACGCCGGGTCGAAGCGCTGGATGCCGAAGAGGCGATCCTGCCACTCGATCGGGCGCAGGGCGAGGTCGCTGCGCAGGCGCCAGGCCGCCGGCCTGTCGGGCTCGCGGATGCCATCGCGACACCAGCCGGGGTAGATGGGGTGATCGCGCCACTGCTTGCGGGAGCAACTGCAGGGGTAGGCCAGCCCCTGGTCGATCAGGCGCCCCAGGGCCGCCTGGTAGGCGTCGTGGTAGTCGCTCTGATAGCTGACCGGGCCATCCCAGTGCAGGCCGAAGGCCTCCAGCTGGCGCAGGATGGTGTCGCTGGCGCCGGCGGGGCAGCGCGGCGGGTCGATATCCTCGACACGCAACAGCCAGTCGCCGCCGGCCTGGCGGGCGTCCAGGTAGCTGCCCAGGGCGGCCACCAGGGAACCGAAATGCAGGGGGCCCGAGGGCGTCGGGGCGAAGCGGCCTCGATAGGGGGGCATGGCGGACTCCGTCGGCGGAAAGGCAAACGGGCACCCTCGGGTGCCCGTCACGCTAGCGTTGCCTGGCGCTTAGCCGCCGAGCTGCTTCTCCTTGAGCTCGGCCAGAGTCTTACAGTCCACGCAGAGGGTGGCGGTGGGACGCGCCTCGAGGCGGCGAATGCCGATCTCGACGCCGCAGGCCTCGCAGAAGCCGTAGTCGTCCTCGTCGATCTTCTCGATGGTCTCGTTGATCTTCTTGAGCAGCTTGCGCTCCCGGTCGCGGGTCCGCAGCTCGAGGCTGAAGCCCTCTTCCTGGGTGGCACGATCCGCCGGGTCCGCATAGTTGTTGGCGTCTTCCTGCAGATGACGCACGGTGCGGTCCACTTCCTCCATGAGCTCCTGTTTCCAGTCGAGCAGGATCTGTCGGAAGTGCTCCAGCTGCTTCTCGTTCATGTACTCTTCACCCGGCGCCGCTTCGTACGGGGTGAATTTCTTTGGCGCTTCCGTCTTTTGTGCTGCTACTGGCATGGGGGCTGCCTCATTGCTCGAGTGACTGGGGCCGATGCCCGGTCGGGCAGGCGCACTGATGCCGGCCCAAAGCCTTGCTTATTTAGCGAAAAAACGCCCGCATTGCAACTGTCACATGATCCGGAGGTGCCGGCTGATGCCGCAGCCGGTTACAATCCCATTGGACCGTGGCCCCCGTCAGAGGTGCCATGCCGAGCCATCGAGAGGTCGAATCGCGGCCGTTGAAGGAGAGTGACGCATGAGTTGGAGCGCGCGGCTGGATCGCGTCGAGCCCTTCCGGGTGATGAGCCTGCTGGAGGTGGCCCAGGGTCGGGAGGCCGCCGGCCATGACGTGATTCACCTGGAGGTGGGCGAGCCCGACTTCGCCACTCCGGAGGCGGTGGTGGCGGCCGGCCAGCGGGCCCTGGCCGCGGGGCAGACCCGCTATACGCCGGCGGCGGGGCTGCCGGCGCTGCGCGAGGCCATCGCCGGTCACTACGCCGAACGCTTCGGCGCCGAGGTCGATCCGGCGCGGATCCTGGTCACCCCCGGCGCCTCCGGGGCCCTGCTGCTGGCCAGCCAGCTGCTGGTGCAGCGCGGCGACCGGGTACTGATGGCCGATCCCACCTACCCCTGCAATCGCCACTTCATGGCCCTGGCCGAGGCCGATCTGGATACCGTGGCGGTGGGCCCGGCGAGCGGCTGGCAGCTGGATGCCGAGCTGGTCGCCCGTCACTGGCGCGACACCACGCGCCTGGCGATGCTGGCGACGCCTTCCAATCCCACCGGCCATATGCTGGATGCCGACCAACTGGCGGCGGTGGCCGGGGCGGTCGAGGCGCGCGGCGGGGCCCTGCTGGTGGACGAGATCTATCAGGGGCTGACCTATGGGGTCGAGCCGGTCTCGGCGGCGGCGGTGGCCCCCGAGGCCTTTGTGGTCAACAGTTTCTCCAAGTATTTCGGCATGACCGGCTGGCGGTTGGGCTGGCTGCTGGCGCCGGAGGCGGCGGTGGAGCCCCTGACGCGGCTGGCCCAGAACGTCTTCCTGGCCGCCTCCACTCCGGCCCAGCACGCCGCCCTGGCGGCCTTTACCCCGGCCTGCCTCGACGAGTTGGAGGGGCGCCGCCGGGAGCTGGAACGGCGTCGGGATGCCCTGCTGGCGGGGCTGGCGCGCCTCGACCTGGCGCCCTCGCTGCCGCCCCAGGGGGCCTTCTATGTGTGGCTGGATATCTCCCGCTACAGCCGTGACAGCCAGGCCTTCTGCCGGCAACTGCTGGAGGAGGAGAACGTCGCCATCACCCCGGGCATCGACTTCGCGGTGCGTGGCGGCGAGCATCATGTGCGGATCGCCTTCACCACCTCGGTGGCGCGCCTGGAAGAGGCCCTGAGTCGCCTCGAACGCTTCCTGGCGCGGCGATGATGAGCGATTTCGTCCCTGACCCCCCCGGGCAGCCCGAGTCGGCGTCACAGGCCACGCTTCCCGGCGCGGCGATGATGGCCTATCCCGCCCTGACGCCGGGTATCCTGCGCCGGCGCTACAAGCGCTTCCTGGCCGACGTGGAGCTGGCCGATGACTCCCTGGTGGTGGCCCATTGCCCCAATACCGGCTCCATGCGCGCGGTCAATGTGCCGGGCTGCCGGGTCTGGCTGGCCGCCAGCGATAACCCCAAGCGCAAGCTGGCCTGGACCTGGGAGCTGATCGAGCTACCCCAGCCGGAGGGCGGCAGCGCCTTCGCCTCGGTGCATACCGGGCGCGCCAATGGCATCGTCGAGGCGGCGTTGCGCGAGGGCGTGGTCAGCGAGCTGGCCGGCTTCGCCGACCTCAAGAGGGAGGTGCGGGTGGAGGGGGCGCGCCTCGACTTTCGCCTGAGCGATGATCGGGGCGAGCCGACCTATGTGGAGGTCAAGCAGGTGACCCTGCGCGAGGCCGATGGCGGCGGTTACTTCCCCGACGCGGTCAGCGAGCGGGGCCGCAGGCACCTGGAGGTGCTGGCCGACCTGGCCAGTCAGGGGCATCGTGCGGTGTTGCTGTTCTGCGTGGCTCACGGCGGCATTCCCTCGGTGGCCCCGGCGGCGCATCTCGATCCCCGTTATGCCGAGACCCTGAAACGGGTCGCCGAGGCGGGGGTGGAGGTGCTGGCCTATGGCTGTGAGGTGATCGTCGAGGCCGGAGTGCCCCGGGGCATCCAGTTGGCCAGGCGGCTGCCGGTTCACCTGGAATAGCGATACCCCGTGGGAGATTCTATGTTGCCCCTCAAGCCGCCACCATGGTTTCCGTGGGAGCGCGGATTTTGCCGGTCCGACGCTTCGGTGATATCGCCCGAAGGGCGATCTGGAAGGCCTTGGCTGTCACCAAGGGCGACTTCGTCGCCCAATCGTCCGGGGAACCCGAACTCCCACAACACCAGAGCCTCTCCCAACACCAGTGGCCACTCAGGCTGCTGTGGGAGATTCTATGCTGCCCCTCAAGCCGCTACCGCGGTCCGACGCCTCGGTGATAAGCTGACTCACTCGGCCAGATGGATCTGGCCGTCGTCGTCGATATGGATCGCCACCGGCACCAGCGCTCGGCCCTGGCAGGGCCCGAAGACGCATTCGCCGCTCTCCGGCAGGAAGAGGGCGCCGTGCATGCTGCACTGGATCAGCTCGCCGCCGGGCTCGAGGAACACATCGGGCTGGAAATCGAGGCCGATGCCCTGGTGGGGACAGCGGTTCTCGAAGGCGGTGATGCGGCCGTGCACCCGCACCAGGAAGGCCTCGCGGCCGTCCGGCAGGCGCAGGCCCAGGGCCGCGGTGCTATCCAACTGAGACCGATGGGCGATGGCGGTCATCAGCGATCGATATAGAAACGCTGGATAAAGCCCACCTGGGCCGGCTCGGCGTTGCGATCGTAGCCCACCTCCAGCTCGAAGCGCATCGGCTCGTCCTCCTGGATACGGAAGGTGGCCAGATGATAGATGGCCTCGCCATCGCGCACGGTGCGGAACGACAGGTTCTGCAACTGGCCGGCCAGGTTGCCGACCCGACCATTGACCCAGGCATTCGCCGGGCGGGTGGTGCCGTCCTCCTGCTCCTCCAGCACGCTGACATTGAGCAGTGCCATCACCTGGCTGCGCTGGATATCGTAGGCGGCGGCCACCTCCGGCGTCAGGAAGCTGGTATTGATGGCGCTGTAGTGGATCTGGTAGTTGCCGACCCGCTCGAACTGCTGGGCCTGGGCGGTGGTCGCCAGCAGGCCTAGCAGCAGGCCGATCATCCAGATGCCGAGCCTCTTGGCCTTCATGATCTTGTCCCTCGTATCGTCTTCGGCTTAACCGCCGGGGCCCCGGCTGACCCGGAAGATGGCGGTCTCTCCACACAGGTTAGGCCACAGTCGCGAGGTCCAGTGCCCCTCGTGCTCGCCGTTGCCCACCGCCCGGTCGCTGATGATCAGACCCTTGTCGCGGCACAGGCGTTCAAAGTCGTTGAAGGTCGAGAGGTGGATGTTGGGGGTGTCGTACCAGGCGTGGGGCAGCGACTTGGAGACCGGCATATAGCCCTTGAAGCCCAGGTAGAGGCGATGCCGCCAGTAGGCGAAGTTGGGGAAGGTGATGATGCACTCCCCGGCCACCCGCAGCATCTCGTCGAGCATCAGGTCGGGGCGGCGCAGGGCCTGCAGGGCCTGGGTCATGATCACCAGGTCGCAGGCATCGTCGTCGAAGTTGGCCAGCCCCTCGTCGAGGTTCTGCTCGATGACATTGACGCCCTTCTCGACACAGGCGGTGATGCCGTCGGGATCGATCTCCAGGCCATAGCCGCTGACCCCCTTGTCCCGGGCCAGGGAGGCCAGCAGGCTGCCGTCGCCGCAGCCCAGATCGAGGATATGGGCCCCCTCGGGCACCCAGCCATGAATCAGCTTGAGGTCGGCGCGCATCACTTGGCCTCCAGGTTCTGGTCACGGGCCACGCGCTTCATGAAGCCGGCGAACACCGCCTGGTAGCGGGGCTCCGGCAGCAGGAAGGCGTCGTGGCCATGGGGCGAGTCGATATTGGCGAAGCTGACCGACTTGCCGGCGCGGATCAGGGCGTCCACCAGTTCTCGGGAGCGCGACGGCGGGAAGCGCCAGTCGGTGGAGAAACTGACCACCAGGAAGGGGCAACTGGCCGGGGCCAGGGCCGCGGCCAGGTCGCCGCCATGCAGCGCCGCCGGATCGAAGTAGTCCAGGGCCTTGGTCATCAGCAGGTAGGTGTTGGCATCGAAGCTGTTGGAGAAGGTATCGCCCTGGTAGCGCAGGTAGGACTCCACCTGGAACTCCACGTCGTAGCCGAAGTTGAAGTCGTCGCTGCGCAAATCGCGGCCGAACTTGCTGCCCATGGCGTCTTCGGAGAGGTAGGTGATATGGCCCACCATCCTGGCCAGCTTGAGGCCGCGCCGCGGCAGGGTGTCATGCTCGGCGTACCAGCCGTCATGGAAGTCGGGGTCGGAGCGGATCGCCTGGCGGGCCACCTCGTTGAAGGCGATGTTCTGGGCCGAGAGCTTGGGGGTGGCGGCGATCACCGCCGCATTGGCTACCCGCTCCGGGTAGTTGAGACTCCACTGCAGGACCTGCATGCCACCCAGGCTGCCACCGATCACCGCGGCGAAGCGCTGGATGCCCAGGCGGTCGGCCAGGCGGGCCTGGCTGTGCACCCAGTCGGTGACCGTCATCATCGGGAAGTCGGGCCCCCACTGGCGACCGGTGGCCGGATTAGGGCTCAGCGGCCCGGTGCTGCCGTGGCAGCCGCCCAGGTTGTTCAGGGAGATGACGAAGAAACGCTCGGTGTCGATGCTCTTGCCGGGGCCGATATGCGCATCCCACCAGCCGGGCTTGCGGTCGTCGGGGCCGTGGTAGCCGGCGGCATGGTGATGGCCGGAGAGGGCATGGCAGATCAGCACCGCATTGCTGCGCTCGGCGTTGAGCTCGCCGTAGGTCTCGTAGACCAGTTCATAGCTGGGCAGGGTGCGGCCGCAGGCCAGCTCGAGAGGCACATCGAAGTGCGCGGCCTGCGGGGTGACCAGGCCGACCGAATCGCGGGGTAGCTCGGGCATGGGGTCCTTGGTGTCCAGTCGTCTCGTTATGTTGTCGAAGGGCGTGCCGCCGCCGGGGCGGCACGCGCCTCACAGGCCGATCAGGGCGCCGGAGATACCGGCGGCGCGGGTCAGCGAACCTACCACGATACCATCGATCAGGCTGATGCCGATGAACACCACGATGGGGGAGAGATCGAGCATGCCCAGCGGCGGGATCACCCGGCGCACCGGGGCCATGATCGGCTCCACCAGTTGCATCACCAGCAGGGCGCCGGGGTGGCTGGCGTTGGGGGCCACCCAACTGAGGATGATCATGGCGATCAGCGCGAAGAAGTAGATCTTGAGGATGGCATTGGCGATGGCCGCCACGGCGCCGATGGCCACGCCGACCAGCGGCGGCATGCCGATGCCGGCGATCTGCAGGATGGCGATGATGCTGACCGCCTTGATCACGAAGGCGGCGCCCAGGGTGGCCAGGTCGAAGGGGCCCACCGGGCGCAGGAAGCCCTGGAAGAGACCGACCACCGGCTGGGTGATCTTCACCACCGATTGGCTGATGGGATTGTAGTAGTCGGCCCGGGATGCCTGCAGCAGGAAACGCAGCATCATCAGGAAGAGGTAGATATTGATCAGGGTGTTGACCAGCAGCAGGCCGGCGCTTCCCACTTGACTGCCCATAGGAGGGGCTCCTTGTTTTGCTGAATACGAGTGCGCGTTACTGGCCGAGCTCCTGGGCCATCTCCCGGGCGCGGGTGGCGCAGGCCTCGGTGGCCTCCTCGACGATACGCCGCAGCTCGGCGGCCTCGAAGCTGTGGATGGCGCGTTCGGTGGTGCCCCCCGGCGACATCACGTTCTGCTTGAGGGTGGCCGGGTCCTTGTCGCTCTGCTGGGCCATGCGCGCCGCGCCATAGGCGGTCTGCAGGGCCAGGCGACGAGCGCTGTCGGTGGGCAGGCCGAGACGCACCCCGGCGGCCTCCAGGGCCTCGAAGAACAGGAAGAAGTAGGCCGGGCCACTGCCCGAGATGGCGGTGACCGCTTCCAGCAGGGCTTCCTCGTCGACCCACTCCACCAGGCCGACCGCCTCCAGCAGGCTCGTGGCCAGCTGGCGCTGTTCCTCGCTGACTCGCGAATTGGCGTAGAGGCCGGAGGCGCCGGCCCCCACCAGGGAGGGGGTGTTGGGCATGCAGCGAATCACCGCCAGCTCGCCGCCCAGCCAGGTCTCCAGGGTGTCGGCGGTGAGGCCGGCGGCCACCGAGACGATCAGCGGCTTGCGAGCCTGGATGGCATCACGCATCGCCTCGCAGACGCCGCGCATGATCTGCGGCTTGACCGCCAGCACCACCACGTCGGCGTTGGCCACCGCCTTGGCGTTGTCGGTCTCGGTACGAATGCCATAACGCTCGCGCAGCGGGGCCAGGGCCTCGTCACTGGGCGAGGTGGCGGTGATGGCGGTGGCGGGATAGCCACCCTCGATCATGCCGCCGAAGATGGCGCTGGCCATGTTGCCGGCACCGATAAACGTCACTTGGCTAGCCATAGGGAATCGATTCCTCTGCGTTGGGCCCAGGTCGTCGCCTAGGGCCGGGGTGTCTTGGGGCGGGCGCCGAAGATCGCCGTGCCCAGGCGCACCCAGGTGGCGCCCTCGGCGACGGCGGCTTCCAGGTCGTCGCTCATGCCCATGGAGAGAGTATCCAGGGGGGCCTCGGGGAAGCGTTGGCGCAGCGCCTCCAGGGCCTGGCGCAGCCGCGCATAGGGTTCGCGCTGGGCCTCGCCCCCCTGAGCCGGGGCGGGAATCGCCATCAGGCCGCGCAGGCTCAGTCCGGGCAGCGCGACGACCGCCGCGGCCAGGGCCGGCAGGTCGTCGAGGGAGACGCCGGCCTTGGTGGCCTCGTCGCTGATATTGACCTGCAGGCAGACATTCAGCGGCGGCAGGTGCGTCGGGCGCTGCTCGGAGAGGCGTCGCGCCAGCTTCTCCCGGTCGAGGCTGTGCAGCCAGGCGAAATGTTCGGCCACGGCGCGGCTCTTGTTGGACTGCAGGGGGCCGATGAAATGCCAGACGATATCGGGCAGATCGGCCAGGGCGACCTGCTTCTCCAGGGCCTCCTGGAGGTAGTTTTCACCGAAATCGCGCTGGCCGAGTCGATAGGCCTCACGCACCATCAACGCGGGCTTGGTCTTGCTGACCGCCAGCAGCCGCGCCGCTGCGGGCTCGCGGCCCGCCTTAGCCAATGCTTCGGCCAGGCGTCGATTCGCCGCTGCCAACGACTCGGAAAGCGCAACCTCTGTCATACTGATACACGTCCTTACAATTAGGAGCAGGGAACAGGGGGAACCGCATGGATATTACCGAACTGCTGGCATTCTCGGCAAAGCAGAACGCCTCGGATCTGCATCTATCGGCGGGGTTACCGCCGATGATTCGCGTGGATGGTGACATCCGGCGTCTCAATGTGCCTGCCATGGAAGATCGTGAGGTGCGCAAGCTGGTCTACGATATCCTCAACGACCGGCAACGCCGCGACTTCGAGGAGCACCTGGAGACCGACTTCTCCTTCGAGGTGCCGGGGGTGGCGCGCTTCCGTGTCAATGTCTTCAATCAGGGCCGCGGCATCGGCGCCGCCTTCCGCACCATCCCCGCCGAGATCCTGACCATGGAGGACCTGGGGCTGGGCGAGGTCTTTCGCCGGCTGGCGCTGATGCCGCGTGGCCTGGTGCTGGTCACCGGCCCCACCGGCTCGGGCAAGAGTACCACCCTGGCGGCGCTGGTCGACTACATCAACGAGACCCGTTACGACCATATCCTGACCATCGAGGATCCGGTGGAATTCGTCCATCGCAGCAAGCGCTGCCTGATCAATCAGCGTGAGCTGCATCGCGATACCCACGGTTTCGCGCCGGCGCTGCGCAGCGCCCTGCGCGAGGACCCGGACGTCATCCTGGTGGGCGAGATGCGCGACCTGGAGACCATTCGACTGGCATTGACCGCGGCGGAGACCGGCCACCTGGTGTTTGCCACCCTGCACACCACCTCGGCGGCCAAGACCATCGACCGGATCATCGACGTCTTCCCCGGTGACGAGAAGACCATGGTGCGCTCCATGCTCTCCGAGTCCCTGCAGGGGGTCATTTCCCAGACCCTACTCAAGCGTATCGGCGGTGGACGGGTTGCCGCCCACGAGATCCTGGTGGCCACGGCGGCGGTGCGTAACCTGATCCGCGAGGACAAGGTGGCGCAGCTCTACTCGGCGATCCAGACCGGTGGCAATCTGGGCATGCAGACGCTCGATGCGGCCCTGGCGCGCCTGATCAGCGATGGCGTGGTCTCCCGGGACGAGGCTCAGGCCAAGGCCAAGGCGATCCTGCCGACCTGAGTCGGCGACCCTTCCCATCCTACCCCAGACCAGCGAGGGATAACTCATGACCGCGAATGAATGGCTGGAACAGTTGTTGCAGATCATGGTGGAGAAGGAGGCCTCGGACCTGTTGATCTCGGTTAAGGCGCCCCCCACCCTGAAGCTCGCCGGCAAGTTGACCCCCATGGGAGACCAGGGCCTAAGCCAGATCCAGGTGACCGAGCTGGTGCAGGCGGCGGTGCCCGAGAACCTGCGGGAACGCTTCGCCGCCGAGAATGAGGCCAACTTCGCCCTGAGCCTGCCGGGCAAGGGGCGCTTCCGGGTCAGCGCCTTCCAGCAGCGCAATCAGCCGGCCATGGTGCTGCGCCGTATCGCCTTCGATATTCCCCACCTGGAGGAGCTCTACCTGCCGCCGGCCCTGGGCGAGCTGGCCGAGATCAAGCGCGGCCTGGTGTTCGTGGTGGGGGGCACCGGCACCGGCAAGTCCACCACCCTGGCGGCGATGATCCAGCAGCGCAACGAGACCCTGGGGGGGCATATCATCAGCGTCGAGGACCCCATCGAGTATGTGCATCCCCACAAGAAGGCGATCATCAACCAGCGCGAGGTGGGGATCGACACCGAGTCCTTCGAGGTGGCGCTGAAGAACACCCTGCGCCAGGCCCCGGACGTGATCCTGATCGGCGAGGTGCGCACCCGGGAGACCATGGAACACGCCCTGACCTTCGCCGAGACCGGCCACCTCTGCCTGGCCACCCTGCACGCCAACAACGCCAACCAGGCCCTGGATCGCATCATCAACTTCTTCCCTTCCGAGCGGCACGACCAGGTGTGGCTGGATCTCTCTCTCAACCTGCGCGCCATCGTCGCCCAGCAGTTGTTGCCCACGCCCCAGGGGGAGCGCCGTGCGGCCATCGAGATCATGCTGTGCTCGCCGCTGATCGGCGACCTGATCCGCAAGGGTAAGGTGAGCGAGATCAAGAACGTCATGGCACGCTCCCGGGACCTGGGCATGCAGACCTTCGATCAGGCGCTCTATGACCTCTATCGGGCGGGGGTGGTCAGCGAGGACGTGGCCCTGGTGCATGCCGACTCGGCCAACGACCTGCGCATGATGATCAAGTTCGGCGACCCCAACAGCGAGGTGGTGGATCAGGCCAAGAGTGGCAGCGAGCGCTTTAGCCTGCGCTCGGGGGACGACTTCTGATTGGGGACAGCGTCAGGCTCAGGGCGCATAGACCCCACCCAGCACCCGGGGGCCTCGGGCACCGGTGACCGAGGGCAGGTTGCCGGGCAGCCCATTCAGGCGCCGGCTGGCCAGCCAGGCGAAGGCGCCGGCCTCCAGCCAGTCGGCGGGCCAGCCCAGTTCGGCGCAGGGCGTCAGCGTCAGTGCCGGGAGCCTGGCCTGGAGGCGGTCGAGCAGGTAAGGGTTATGGGCGCCGCCGCCACAGGGCAGCAGTCGAGCGGGTTTGGCCTCGGGCAACCGCTCGCTGAGCTGCTCGATGGCCAGGTCCACGCTGGCGGCGGTCAGCTCCGCCAGGGTGGCCTGAACATCCCGGGGCGATTCGTCGCCAACGAGATGGCGTTCCAGCCAGGCCAGGTGAAAGTGTTCGCGGCCGGTGCTCTTGGGGGGCGGGCGCTGGAAGTAGTCGTCGGTCAGCAGCCGGGCCAGCAGGGCCGCGTCGACCCGGCCGCCGGCGCCCCAGGCGCCATCGGCGTCGAAGCGCCCGCCCTGATGGCGCTGATACCAGCCATCCAGCAGGGCATTGGCGGGGCCGCTGTCGAAGCCCAGCACCTCGGCCGGGTGGTCTGTCGGCGGCAACAGGGTCAGGTTGGCGTAGCCGCCCAGGTTGAGCACCAGGCGCCACTCCTCGGGGTGGCGAAACAGCGCCTGGTGGAAGGCCGGCGCCAAAGGCGCGGCCTGGCCGCCGGCCGCCAGGTCGCGACGGCGAAAATCGGCCACCACGGTGATGCCGGTGAGTTCCGCCAGGCGGCTGGGGTTATCCAGTTGCAGGGTATAGGGTGCACCGCCATCGTGCCCCTCGGGGGCGTGCTCGATGGTCTGGCCGTGGCTGCCGATGGCGACGACGTCTGCGGCGGCGGTGCCGCTGGCCTCGAGCAGTTCGTGGACCGCCCGGGCCTGCAGTTGGCAGAAGGCCTCCTCCGCCTCGGCCAGCTCGCGAAAGGTTGCCGCCGGCGCATGGCAGAGCCGTAGCAGCAAGCCGCGCAGCGCTTCGGGCAGGGGCACTACCCGGGTCGCCAGCAGGCGTGGAGCCGGGACGCTACAGTCCACCAGGGCGGCATCGATGGCGTCCAGGCTGGTGCCGGACATCAGGCCAATATAAAGCGACATCTTGACGGCTCCTCGTCGGCTCTCAACGGTGCTGGGCAAGACATGCTAACATCCCTTCCCATTCGTCAAGCTGTTTTACCGTCAACACCGCTTTATCTGTGGAGTAAGGGTACGATGACCGATGTCGAGAGCGCGCTGGCGCTGTTGAAGCGCGGTACCAATGAAATCCTGCTGGAGGACGAGCTGAAGAAGAAGCTCGCCTCGGGGCGCAAGCTGCGTATCAAGGCGGGCTTCGATCCCACGGCCCCGGACCTGCACCTGGGCCATAGCGTGCTGCTCACCAAGATGCGTCAGTTCCAGGACCTGGGCCATCAGATCATCTTCCTGATCGGCGACTTCACCGGGCGGATCGGCGACCCCACCGGCAAGAACGTCACCCGCAAGCCGCTCACCGAGGAAGAGGTCATCGCCAACGCCCAGACCTACAAGGAGCAGGTGTTCAAGATCCTCGATCCCGAGAAGACCGAGGTACGTTTCAACTCCGAGTGGTTCAGTGAGCTCAACGCCGCCAGGATGATCGAGTTGGCGGCCCAGAGCACCGTGGCGCGGATGCTCGAGCGCGATGACTTCGACAAGCGCTACAAGGCCGGGCAGCCGATCTCCATCCACGAGTTCCTGTACCCGCTGGTGCAGGGCTACGACTCCGTGGCCCTGGAGGCGGATATCGAGATGGGCGGCACCGATCAGAAGTTCAACCTGCTGATGGGCCGCGAAGTGCAGAAGCACTACGGCATGGAGCCCCAGGTGGTGATCACCATGCCGCTGCTCGAAGGCCTGGACGGCGTGCAGAAGATGTCCAAGTCGCTGGGCAACTATGTGGGCGTCGACGATGCCCCCGGGGTGATGTTCAACAAGCTGGTCTCCATGCCGGACGGCCTGATCTGGCGCTACTTCGAGCTGCTCTCCCTGAAGAGCAATGAGGAGCTGGACGCACTCAAGCGCGATATGGACGCCGGGGCCAATCCCCGCGATATCAAGATGGTGTTGGCCCGTGAGCTGATCGCCCGCTATCACGGCGAAGAGGCCGCGGCCAATGCCCACAAGTCCGCCGGCAACCAGTTGGCCGACGGCGAGCTGCCGGAAGACCTGCCGGAGGTGAGCGTCGATTTCGACGGTGCCCAGGCCCCCATCGCCGCGGTGCTCAATCGCACCGGGCTGGCCAATAACAGTGCCCAGGCCAAGGACATGCTGGGTAATGGCCGGGTCAAGGTGGACGGTGAAGTGGCCCCACGCGATCTGATGCTCGCGAGTGGCAAGAGCTATGTGATCCAGGCCGGCAAGAAACGCTATGCCCGGGTGACCATCGCCTGATGACGTCGATCAGGCCGTCGCGATCAACGCCCGCCTTAGTGCGGGCGTTGTCGTCTCCGGCACCTTCCTTGTCCACAGCGAGTCGGCGATTTTGGTTGTGGATAAACTTTCTGACACAAAGGACTTGCAGGGACGCGGGTTAATCCGTAAAGTACGCATCCGCTGCCGGCGACGGACATCGTGGCCAGCGGCAATGAGTGGCAAAAGTGCTTGTTTCTGTTGGGGTTTTCGAATCCCTCTCGCGAAAAACGCGATTGACAGAACGGCCGGATGCAGTAGAATGCATCGCCACACCGACCGGCCCGTCGCCGGCTCGGATGACCACGGGTCGCTGCCTCGCAGCACGCCTCAGGGTCGCCGAGCAGGGCTTGACAGCAGCGGCCGAATCGGTAGAATGTCGCTTCCTCGCAGCGGCGTCGCAACAGCGACCAAAGCGAGACGCTCCGCTCTTTAGAGAGCCCGGAGCCGCTCTTTAACAATCGATCAGGTAATTCATGTGGGCGCTTGTCGGTGAGGTGGTGAGAAGTCACCAAATCATCAAGGCAAGCGACTCGTCAAAGATCTTCGGGTCTTTTTGAGAACGTTTGAACCTTGAGCCAAGTTTGGTTCGCTTTTGTTACCTTCGGGTGACAAGTAAGAACCGCAATGATTTTAAACTGAAGAGTTTGATCATGGCTCAGATTGAACGCTGGCGGCAGGCCTAACACATGCAAGTCGAGCGGAAACGATGGAAGCTTGCTTCCAGGCGTCGAGCGGCGGACGGGTGAGTAATGCATAGGAATCTGCCCGATAGTGGGGGATAACGTGGGGAAACTCACGCTAATACCGCATACGTCCTACGGGAGAAAGCAGGGGATCTTCGGACCTTGCGCTATCGGATGAGCCTATGTCGGATTAGCTAGTTGGTGAGGTAACGGCTCACCAAGGCGACGATCCGTAGCTGGTCTGAGAGGATGATCAGCCACACTGGGACTGAGACACGGCCCAGACTCCTACGGGAGGCAGCAGTGGGGAATATTGGACAATGGGGGAAACCCTGATCCAGCCATGCCGCGTGTGTGAAGAAGGCCTTCGGGTTGTAAAGCACTTTCAGCGAGGAAGAAGGCCTGAGGGCTAATACCCTTCAGGAAGGACATCACTCGCAGAAGAAGCACCGGCTAACTCCGTGCCAGCAGCCGCGGTAATACGGAGGGTGCGAGCGTTAATCGGAATTACTGGGCGTAAAGCGCGCGTAGGTGGCTTGATAAGCCGGTTGTGAAAGCCCCGGGCTCAACCTGGGAACGGCATCCGGAACTGTCAGGCTAGAGTGCAGGAGAGGAAGGTAGAATTCCCGGTGTAGCGGTGAAATGCGTAGAGATCGGGAGGAATACCAGTGGCGAAGGCGGCCTTCTGGACTGACACTGACACTGAGGTGCGAAAGCGTGGGTAGCAAACAGGATTAGATACCCTGGTAGTCCACGCCGTAAACGATGTCGACTAGCCGTTGGGTTCCTTGAGAACTTTGTGGCGCAGTTAACGCGATAAGTCGACCGCCTGGGGAGTACGGCCGCAAGGTTAAAACTCAAATGAATTGACGGGGGCCCGCACAAGCGGTGGAGCATGTGGTTTAATTCGATGCAACGCGAAGAACCTTACCTACCCTTGACATCGTGCGAACTTTCCAGAGATGGATTGGTGCCTTCGGGAACGCACAGACAGGTGCTGCATGGCTGTCGTCAGCTCGTGTTGTGAAATGTTGGGTTAAGTCCCGTAACGAGCGCAACCCTTGTCCCTATTTGCCAGCGATTCGGTCGGGAACTCTAGGGAGACTGCCGGTGACAAACCGGAGGAAGGTGGGGACGACGTCAAGTCATCATGGCCCTTACGGGTAGGGCTACACACGTGCTACAATGGTCGGTACAAAGGGTTGCGATACCGCGAGGTGGAGCTAATCCCATAAAGCCGGTCTCAGTCCGGATCGGAGTCTGCAACTCGACTCCGTGAAGTCGGAATCGCTAGTAATCGTGAATCAGAATGTCACGGTGAATACGTTCCCGGGCCTTGTACACACCGCCCGTCACACCATGGGAGTGGACTGCACCAGAAGTGGTTAGCTTAACCTTCGGGGGAGCGATCACCACGGTGTGGTTCATGACTGGGGTGAAGTCGTAACAAGGTAGCCGTAGGGGAACCTGCGGCTGGATCACCTCCTTAAACGACGACTGCCGCCTGCCGGCAAGTGTCCACAATGAATTACCTGATCGACCAGAGCAAATGACTGTTGTTGTAAGCCGAGTCTGTCGCTCAGCTGGTTAGAGCGCACCCCCTGACCTTAAATGGAAAGCGGGTGAGGTCAGCCAGAGGATCGCCAGCAAGCTTGCATAGGTACAGTGCCGGGTCTGTAGCTCAGTTGGTTAGAGCGCACCCCTGATAAGGGTGAGGTCGGCAGTTCAAATCTGCCCAGACCCACCAATTTCGCCGGATACGGCGTTGCTTTGACCCTCGCATAGCAGGCTATGCGTCGGAACAAAGCGCCTTGTCTCCGAAGAAATGACATTTTATCGGGGCCTTAGCTCAGCTGGGAGAGCGCCTGCCTTGCACGCAGGAGGTCAGCGGTTCGATCCCGCTAGGCTCCACCATCTCCCCACGCCCCACCAAACAGTCAATTTCTGATCGGATCCACAGTCATAAGCCATCATCATCGACCATGATGACCGGTTTATGACTGTCGATTGACAGTCGCTCTTTAACAATATGAATCATGCTGACAAATTGAAGATACGTCTCAAGCGTATCCGGCAATTATCGTACCAATCGCGACCAGACCCCTTCGGGTTATATGGTCAAGCGATTAAGCGCATACGGTGGATGCCTTGGCAGCCAGAGGCGATGAAGGACGTTGTAGCCTGCGATAAGGTTCGGTGAGGTGGCAAACAACCTGTGACCCGGACATTTCCGAATGGGGAAACCCACCCAGCACAAGCTGGGTATCCTGCACTGAATCCATAGGTGCAGGAGGCGAACCGGGGGAACTGAAACATCTAAGTACCCCGAGGAAAAGAAATCAACCGAGATTCCCCAAGTAGCGGCGAGCGAACGGGGACCAGCCCTTAAGCTGGTGACTGGTTAGGCGAACGAGCTGGGAAGCTCGACCATAGGGGGTGATAGTCCCGTAGCCGAAAACCTGATCCAGTGAAATCGAGTAGGTCGGGGCACGAGAAACCTTGACTGAAGACGGGGGGACCATCCTCCAAGGCTAAATACTCCTGGCTGACCGATAGTGAACCAGTACCGTGAGGGAAAGGCGAAAAGAACCCCGGAGAGGGGAGTGAAATAGATCCTGAAACCGTATGCGTACAAGCAGTGGGAGCAGACTCGTTCTGTGACCGCGTACCTTTTGTATAATGGGTCAGCGACTTATATTCAGTGGCGAGCTTAACCGTATAGGGGAGGCGTAGGGAAACCGAGTCTTAACTGGGCGACCAGTCGCTGGATATAGACCCGAAACCGGGCGATCTATCCATGAGCAGGTTGAAGGTTGAGTAACATCAACTGGAGGACCGAACCAGGATCTGTTGAAAAAGATTTGGATGACTTGTGGATCGGAGTGAAAGGCTAATCAAGCCCGGAGATAGCTGGTTCTCCTCGAAAGCTATTTAGGTAGCGCCTCACGTATCACCGCCGGGGGTAGAGCACTGTTTCGGCTAGGGGGCCATCCCGGCTTACCAACCCGAGGCAAACTCCGAATACCGGTGAGTGCAGCGTGGGAGACACACGGCGGGTGCTAACGTCCGTCGTGAAAAGGGAAACAACCCAGACCGTCAGCTAAGGCCCCAAAATCCTGGTTAAGTGGGAAACGATGTGGGAAGGCTTAGACAGCTAGGAGGTTGGCTTAGAAGCAGCCATCCTTTAAAGAAAGCGTAATAGCTCACTAGTCGAGTCGGCCTGCGCGGAAGATGTAACGGGGCTCAAACCAGGTGCCGAAGCTACGGGTTCGTCGAATGACGAGCGGTAGAGGAGCGTCGTGTAAGCCGATGAAGGTGGGTTGAGAAGCCCGCTGGAGGTATCACGAGTGCGAATGCTGACATGAGTAACGATAAGGGGAGTGAAAAACTCCCCCGCCGGAAGACCAAGGGTTTCTGTTCGACGCTAATCGGAGCAGAGTGAGTCGGCCCCTAAGGCGAGGCCGAAAGGCGTAGTCGATGGGAAACGGGTCAATATTCCCGTACCTCACAGAATTGCGATGGGGGGACGAAGAAGGCTAGGTGAGCCAGGCGTTGGTTGTCCTGGTGAAAGTCAGTAGGCCGAGATCTTAGGCAAATCCGGGATCTCAAGGCCGAGAGACGAGACGAACAGACTACGGTCTGGAAGTCATTGATGCCACGCTTCCAGGAAAAGCCTCTAAGCTTCAGATTCTGTGAGACCGTACCCCAAACCGACACAGGTGGTCAGGTAGAGAATACCAAGGCGCTTGAGAGAACTCGGGTGAAGGAACTAGGCAAAATGGTGCCGTAACTTCGGGAGAAGGCACGCCGGCGTAGTGTGAACACCCCACGGTGGAAGCACGAACCGGTCGAAGATACCAGGTGGCTGCAACTGTTTATTAAAAACACAGCACTCTGCAAACGCGCAAGCGGACGTATAGGGTGTGACGCCTGCCCGGTGCCGGAAGGTTAATTGATGGTGTTAGGCTCCGGCCGAAGCTCCTGATCGAAGCCCCGGTAAACGGCGGCCGTAACTATAACGGTCCTAAGGTAGCGAAATTCCTTGTCGGGTAAGTTCCGACCTGCACGAATGGCGTAATGATGGCCACACTGTCTCCACCCGAGACTCAGTGAAATTGAAATCGCAGTGAAGATGCTGTGTACCCGCGGCTAGACGGAAAGACCCCGTGAACCTTTACTATAGCTTCACACTGGACGCTGATGTTGCTTGTGTAGGATAGCTGGGAGGCTTGGAAACCCGGACGCCAGTTCGGGTGGAGCCAACCTTGAAATACCAGCCTGGCATCATTGGCGTTCTAACTCAGCCCCGTCATCCGGGGCGAGGACAGTGTGTGGTGGGTAGTTTGACTGGGGCGGTCTCCTCCCAAAGAGTAACGGAGGAGCACGAAGGTACCCTCAGCACGGTCGGAAATCGTGCATTGAGTGCAAGAGCATAAGGGTGCTTGACTGCGAGACAGACACGTCGAGCAGGTACGAAAGTAGGTTCTAGTGATCCGGTGGTTCTGTATGGAAGGGCCATCGCTCAACGGATAAAAGGTACTCCGGGGATAACAGGCTGATACCGCCCAAGAGTTCACATCGACGGCGGTGTTTGGCACCTCGATGTCGGCTCATCACATCCTGGGGCTGAAGTCGGTCCCAAGGGTATGGCTGTTCGCCATTTAAAGTGGTACGCGAGCTGGGTTTAGAACGTCGTGAGACAGTTCGGTCCCTATCTGCCGTGGGCGTCGGAAGTTTGAGAAGAGCTGCTCCTAGTACGAGAGGACCGGAGTGGACGCACCTCTGGTGTTCCGGTTGTCACGCCAGTGGCATTGCCGGGTAGCTATGTGCGGACAGGATAACCGCTGAAAGCATCTAAGCGGGAAGCCCCCTTCAAGATGAGACTTCCCTGAGGCCTTGCGCCTCCTAAAGGGTCCAGCAAGACTAGCTGGTTGATAGGTCGGGTGTGGAAGCGCTGCGAGGCGTTGAGCTAACCGATACTAATGGCCCGTGAGGCTTGACCATATAACCCCAAGGGGTTTGCGCGATGGTACGCGCCGGATACGTGAGACGATCCTCAACAGCATGATTCATAGGCGGGTTGCGACACAAACGCAGCCGGCCACCGTTTACGCCTGACGACCATAGCGAGTGGGAACCACCTGATCCCATGCCGAACTCAGCAGTGAAACCGCTCAGCGCCGATGGTAGTGTGGGGTCTCCCCATGCGAGAGTAGGTCATCGTCAGGCACTTATTCAGAAGCCCCGACCATTGGTCGGGGCTTCGTCGTTTGGGGCCTCCCATGGATCCCGCCTGTCGGGAACCGGCGGAAACCGCCTCGGCGGGCCCAAAGGGCGAGTCTCAGGATGAGACGAGTCGAGTAGCGGAACGCCGCCCGCCGGAGCGCCGGCCGGATCCTCGTCAGGCACTTATTCAGAGACAACCCCAGCTTCGAAAGAGGCTGGGGTTTTTTCGTATTCAGCCCCCGATCTCGACAGAGGTCGGGGCTTCGTCATTTGAGGCCCTGTGGATCTTCATGGAAGGTATGCACTGGTGTGGCTGGCTTACAAACCCATACAAAGGCTCACCCTCGACGAGTCGGGGGCTCTGCTATGGTAAATGGCGGTGCTATCCGTAGTGAGATCTCAGGAGGAGGCGATGACAGGCATGATGCGTTACTTGGCGATGGCGGCCCTGGTGGCCATGATGGGGTTGGGCCTGGCGGCCTGCGAGGATGATCCGGGCCCGGCGGAAGAGGCAGGACAGAATATCGACGAGGCCATGGAAGATGCCGGAGAGGGTGTCGAAGAGATGGGGGAAAGTCTTGAGGAGAGCGCCGAGGGGGGCTCCGGGGGGTATTGATTCAGGACTGTAGCAAGCAGCATGACCAAGGCCGGGCATTTGCCCGGCCTTGGTCGTTTCTACCCGTGAGGTATTGTCCTCAGGTGCCGGTGTTCTGTTCGATGCCCTGGAGGTACCAGGGAGCCTCATCGCGGAGTTCGCGAATCAGGTGCCAGGTCTCGTTGAATTCGTTGTGTTCGCCGTTCTCGTCGATGATGCCGTGGAAGATCACCGTGGCCTCGGCCTGATTGCCGATCTCCTGCACGCTACCCAGCTCGGCGAACAATCGCACGATCTCGGTGCGGTTATTGGCGGGGTGCTGGGCGCGCTCCTGGCGTAGCAGGTTGTAGAGCTCCGGAGTGACATACTCCTGGACCTGGGAGAAGTCGTTATTGTCCCAGGCGCGTTGCAGGGTCATGAAGTGCTCCTTGGCGCCGCCCAGGAAGCGCTCCCGGTCGAACCACTCGGGCTCGCCGGCCAGCCCGCCGAGGCTACCCGGGGCCGGCATGGCATCGCTCTGGAAGGCTTGGGGCTGCGCCTGGCCCGGCGTCGGCTGAGCGGCCCCTGCCCCTGCCCCTGCCCCTGCCCCTGCCCCTGCCACGGCGGTGCGGCGGCGGGCCAGCAGCCGGAACAGCAGGAAGGCGATACCGGCGATCAGCAGCAGATCCATCATGCGCAGTTCATCGAAAGCGCCGCCGAAGAACAGGGCGGCCAGCAGGCCCCCGGCCAGCAGGCCGCCGAGCATCCCCCCCATGCCGCGGCCACGCGAGGTGCCGGCGGCCTGATTGGGCGTCTGGCCCTGGGTGGCCTTGGCAGTGGTGGGCGGTGAGGCGGAGCGGGAAACGCTGCCGATACTGCCGCCGCCGCCCAGGCGGCGGGCCTCGGCGTAGTCGACGGCCAGGCCGAAGCCGAGCACGCCGACCAGCAGCATGACGAAGAGATGGCGCATAGGGTGTCTCCAGGGTTGAAGGCTAGTGAGGTGTCAGAAAGTCTTGGGCCCTCTATTCTAGCCACTAGGCGTTGCGACGGAACCAATTATCGGGAGAGAGACCATGCGGCTGGAGCATGAGGAGAGCCTTTTCTTGATCATCGACCTGCAGAGTCGCCTGCTGCCGGTGGTCCACGGGGGCGAACAGGCGGTAGCGGAGGCTGGCTGGCTGGGTGAGGTGGCCCAGGAGTTACAGGTTCCGGTGTGGGTCACCGAGCAGTATCCCGAGGGGTTGGGGGGGACCGACCCGCGCCTGGTGGAGCGTCTGCCGAAGGCCCGCTACTTCCAGAAGGTGCATTTCGGCGCCCACGATGAGGCGAGCGTCGCCGAGGCGCTGCGCGAGAGCGGCAGGCACCAGGTGGTGATCTGCGGCAGCGAGGCGCATATCTGCGTGATGCAGAGTGCCCTGGGCTTGCTGGATGCCGGCTATGAGGTCTACTGGTTGGTGGAGGCCACCGCCAGCCGGCGCCCGGAGGAGGCACGGCTGGCCCGCGAGCGGGTCACCGCCATGGGGGCCATCCCGGTGAGCGCCGATATGGTGGCCTACGAGTGGCTGCAGCGCTGTGATGACGAGCGCTTCAAGGCGGTGCATCGGGGCTATCTCCGCGAACGCGCGGACCGCTCCCTGCGCTTCTTCTGAGTGCCCTCAGGCCGCCCCTTCCGGGCGAGTGAAGACCAGGGTGTCGCCCTGCGAGAGGCCGGCATCGAAGCGGTAGCCGGCCACGTCGAAGGCCTTGAGCCGTTCGGGATCCTCCAGGCGCTGGCGAATCATCCAGGCGGCCATCAGGCCGCGGGCCTTCTTGGCATAGAAGCTGATGATCTTCAGCTTGCCGTTCTTCTCGTCCTTGAACACCGGGGTGATGACCCGGGCCTGCAGCTTGCGGGTATCGATGGCCTTGAAATACTCATTGGAGGCCAGGTTGACCAGCACCGGGGTGCCACTCTCGGCCACCGCCTTGTCCAGCTCGGCGGTGAGCAGCGGCTTCCAGAAGGCGTAGAGGTCCTTGCCGGCGGCGTTCTCCAGTCGGGTGCCCATCTCCAGGCGATAGGGCTGGATCAGGTCGAGGGGGCGCAGCAGCCCATAGAGGCCGGAGAGGATGCGCAGGTGTTGCTGGGCGAAGGCGTTGTCGTCGTCGTCGAAGCTCGCCGCCTCCAGGCCCACATAGACGTCGCCCTGGAAGGCCTGGGCGGCGGGTTTGGCGTTCTCGGGGGTGAAGGGCGGCGCCCAGTCGGCGAAGCGGGCGGCATTGAGGCCGGCCAGCTTGTCGCTGATGCCCATCAGCTCGCTGAGGCGCTGGGGGGAGTAATCGCGCAGGATCTCGATCAATTCCTGGCTGCGCTCGAGGTGGTCCGGCCGGGTATGGATCTGGGTGGTGGCCGGGGTCTCGAAATCCAGCGTCTTGGCGGGCGAGATCACGCTCAACATGGGGCGCTCCTGGGTCCTGGTGAAGGTGCCATCGAGTATATCAGGCGTCCGCCATGCCGGGGGCTATCGCGGCGATAGCCCCGGTGGGCTCAGGGGCAGGGGTTGGGCAACCGCCGGTGCACCGCCTCGATGGCCTCCAGCACGGCGGGCTCGAGCTTCAGGGACTCGCTGGCCAGATTGCTCTCCAGCTGCTCCATGGTGGTAGCACCGATGATATTGCTGGTCAGGAAGGGGCGGGAGTTGACGAAGGCCAGGGCCATCTGGGCCGGATCCAGGCCGTGCTCCCGGGCGATCTCCACATAGGCGCGGGTCGCCTCGGCGGCGCTCTCCGAATTGTAGCGCTGGAAGCGCTCATAGAGGGTCAGGCGCGCCTTGGGGGGCCAGTGGCCGTCGAGGTACTTGCCGGAGAGCACCCCGAAGGCCAGCGGCGAGTAGGCCAACAGGCCCACCTCCTCGCGGTGGGCGATCTCGGCGAGGCCGATCTCGAAGGTGCGGTTGAGCAGGTTGTAGGGGTTCTGGATGCTGGCCACCCTGGGCAGGCCCAGGCGTTCGGCCAGGCGCAGGCTCTGCATCAGTCCCCAGGGGGTCTCGTTGGAGAGGCCGATGGCGCGCACCTTGCCGCTTTCCACCAGCTCCTTGAGGGCCGAGAGGCTCTCCTCCAGGGGCGTGCTGATTTCCTCCTCCTTGGGTTCGTAGCCCAGGCGGCCGAAGAAATTGGTGTGGCGGTCGGGCCAATGCAACTGATAGAGGTCGATATAGTCGGTCTGCAGGCGCTGCAGGCTGGTCTCTACCGCCTGGTGGATCTGCTCGCGGGTCAGGCGTGAGCCATCACGCAGGTAGTCCATGCCGGGGCCGGCGATCTTGCTGGCGATGATCACATCGTCCCGGGAGCCGCGGGCCTTGAGCCAATTACCGATGTAGGCCTCGGTGCGACCCTGGGTCTCGGCCCGGGGTGGTACCGGGTACATCTCGGCGGTATCGATGAAATTGATGCCGAAGGCCACCGCCCGGTCGAGCTGCTCGTGGGCCTCGGCTTCGCTGTTCTGCTCGCCGAAGGTCATGGTGCCCAGGCACAGGCGACTGACGTCGATTCCGGTGTCGCCAAGCGGTCGGGTCTGCATGCATCCACTCCTGATCTCACGATAATCTAGGGCATGGTAGCCAGGCCCCGGGCCGCCGGCAAACTCAGTTGGCGCGGCGCAGGCCCTGTTGAGGGTTGAGTCGCCCTGACGAGGGGCGTATGCTTGCGGCCCGTTCGCCAGAACAGCGGGTTCTGGCGATGCAGTGACGCTTGGTTGCTGGCCTATGCTATATGAGGGGCCGGCCCATTTCTTCGCTACCCAGGAATGCAAGGTTGTTTGCCATGCCGCAGGCATCTTCACTGTTCACGCGCCTTGAATATCGACTGGCGGAGCAGCTCTTCCACATGCGCTGGTTGCCGCGTTCGCCGCGTACCCAGCGCTTGACCATGCATCTGTTTCAGCGCTGTGCCGATGCGGGCCACCCCGCCGCCCTGTCGCTTTATGGACATATGCTGTTTCACCGCGGGGTGTCCCCCCAGGACAAGGCGCGGGGCGCACGCTATGTGCTGGAGGCGGCACACGGCGGCGATGTGCGTGCCCAGTACCAGGTGGGCTGTATCTATGAGCATGGCTGTGCCCAGTACCCGCGTCGCGATGATAATGCCGTGACCTGGTATGCCCGGGCCGGCGAGGCGGGACATCCCCTGGCCGCCGAGCGCCTGGCCGACGCTTATCGCAAGGGTGAGCTTGGGCTGGCGGTAGACGCCGAGCAGGCCGCCTATTGGCAATCCCTGGCCGATCGTCAGCTGGAGCCCGCCCTCTGGTCGTCCCCCGACCTGCCGGATGCTCCCACCGCGCGCCACTGAAGTCGACCCGGCGCCGCTAACCCAGTAGGCTGAAAAGATTCCCGGGCTCGCCATGAGCCCGGCCGCCCCTTGTTAACCAGAGGACGCCCGAGTGACGCTGCCGACACTGCTGGATATCGAGGCGTCCGGATTCGGGCGTGGTAGCTACCCCATCGAGGTGGGCATCGCCCGCGCCGATGGCAGTAGCTGTGCCTTCCTGATCCAGCCATTGCCGGAGTGGGTGCACTGGGATCCCAAGGCCGAGCTGCTGCACGGCATCTCCCGGGCGCGACTGGCCCGAGAGGGACATCCGGTGGATGAAGTGGCGCGTTGGCTCAATGATGAGTTGGCCCAGGTGGGGGTGGCCTATAGCGACAGCTGGGGCTACGACAATACCTGGCTATCCTTGCTTTTCCATCATGCCGGCGTGCTGCCGCGCTTTCGCCTCGAAGCCCTGCGACGCCTGCTCGACGAGCAGCAGCAGGCGCTATGGCAAGCCACCAAGGAGACCCTGGTGGTGGAGCTGGGCATCCACCGTCACCGTGCCGGCGATGATGCCCGCCTGCTGCAGCAGACCTATGCCCGCACCCTGGGCCTCTCCCAGGGCCGGGCCGCCGACTGACCGACCTCTCTCTAACCCGCCAGGCGCCCCTCCAGGGCGTCGAGCAGCGCCTGCGGCGAGGCCGCGGAGAGTAGCTGCTCGCGGGTGCGCTGATCCAGGAAGCCCGCCGATACGGTGCCGTCCAGGAAGCCCAGCAGGGGCGCATAGAAGCCACCGCTGTCCAGGACGCCCAGGGGCTTGTCGTGGAGCCCCAGGTAGCGCCAGGTCCAGATCTCGAACAGCTCCTCCAGGGTGCCGATACCGCCGGGCAGGGCGATAAAGGCGTCCGCATGGGCGGCCATGGTGGCCTTGCGCTCGTGCATATCGGTGACTCGAATCAGCTCGCTGAGCCCCAGGTGGGCCTGCTCCCTGGCCACCAGGTGACGCGGCATCACGCCGATCACCCGGCCTCCCGCCGCCAGGGCCGCATCGGCGAGGCGCCCCATCAGGCCGACGCGGGCGCCGCCATAGACCAGGGTATGGCCGCGCTGGGCGATCAGCCGGCCCAGGGCCTCGGCGGCCTCGCGGTGACGGGGATCCTCGCCATCCCGCGAGCCCAGATAGACACAGATACTTGCCATGCATCACTCCTTGCGTGTGGGAAGCGGCGCCTGGCCGCCACGGTCTGGCGTGTTCGCAAACGCGGAAGGGGCACCCGGCGGTGCCCCTTCCCGATCGCCTCGCCGAGTTTAGCGACTGCTGCGGCTGGCGTCGCGACGCATGGCATCGCGCAGCAGCTTGGCGCCAATGACACTAATGACCAGCATGCTGCCGATCAGGGCCAGGCTGGCGATCACATGGGTATCGAAGTACATGGGCGGGTCTCCATTCGAAGGGGGTCAGGGGGAGGGGAAATCAGGGCAGGCAGTCGGCGACGCCGTACTCGGCGTCCAGCCACTGGCCGATAATATTGTCGCCACACAGGTGGTGGGCGTACTGGGTATGCAGGCAGCGCACCTGATCCCAGTTGGCGATGCCGCCGATACCGCGGCTGCGCAGCAGCTCCGCATAGCCCAGGCGCTCCGCCTCGGCCTGTTGGGCGGCGCTCATGGAGGCCCAGCGGCGTGCCACATAGTCCTCGTGGCTGCGGTGGTAGGCGGCCAGGAAGTCGTGGTCATCCTGGAGGCGCGCCTCCAGGCGCTTGATTACCCCGGCGGCCTCGATATGCGAGAGCTCCACCTTGAGGCGCTCGGAGCAGAGCCAGAAGAGGGTCGGAAAAGGCTTGCCGTCGACCAGCGAGTGCATGCGCAGCACCAGGGGGGTGCCCTCGCCGTCGGTGGCGGTCACGGCCTGAATGCCGCGGGGGGCGCGGCCGAGTTGCTCGGTGATGATCGCCAACTGGCGCTCATCGGGAATCTGATCGGTGGGGATCACCATCTTGGGGGTCTCGCAGAAACTTGTTCGAGCGCCCCACGGCACGAAAGAAGGCTTGATTGAGCTGGGCCGGCGTGGGCACATAGCGCCACTGCCGTTCACAGTAGTCGAGGGCCCGGGCCATCAGCGCATCGTAGAGGCGGTTGAAGGGGGCATCATAATCGTAAGGGTCGGCCCCGAACAACCGGATATGGGGATAGTCGGCGAAACGTTCCACGAAGTAGCGCTCCAGATCCGCCTCCACGGCGCGATGGGTGGCGCTATTGTCGGGGTCGAGCCACAGGTTGTAGCGGATGGCCATGGTGGGCTCCCATCCCGGGTCATATGCCTATGACAGCATGGCGCCGATAATGGCTCAAGGCCGCGCCAGGTCGACGAAGCGGGCCTGGCACAGTCGCGCCAGGTCGGCGGGCGCCAGGGCCACCTCCAGGCCGCGTTTGCCGGCGCTGATATGCAGCTCCGAGAGCGTCTCGGCCCGGCGGTCGATCAGGGTCGGCAGGCGCTTCTTCTGCCCCAGGGGGCTGATGCCGCCGACCACATAGCCGGTGGCCCGCTGGGCCTCCTCGGGGTTGGCCATCTGGGCCTTCTTGGCCCCCGCGGCCCGGGCCAGGGCCTTTAGGTCGAGCTGATCGGTTACCGCCACCAGGGCCACCGCCAGGCGACCGTCGTCGAGGCGCGCCAGCAGCGTCTTGAAGACGCTCTCCGGGGGAAGGTCCAGCGCCTCGGCGGCCTCCAGGCCATAGGCGGGGGCCCGCGGGTCATGGGCGTAACTCAATACCCGATGGGGGATGTCGGCGCGCTCCAGGGCACGGATGGCCGGGGTCATGGCGTGGCCTCGGCGAGGGTGTCGTGCAGGTGCTCTGCCAGGCGCTGGCGCAGTTCGCCCTCGATGGGCAGCGAGCGCTTGGCGGCGTGGTCATAGTGCACCATCACGGTATGGCCGCGGGCGCCGAGCCGTCCCCCCTGCCAGGCCTCCTGGGTCACGGTGAGGGAGCTGTTGCCCAGCCGCGTCAGGTAGGTGCGAATCTCCACCGGCTGGCCATAGAAGAGCTCGGCCAGGTACTCCACCTCCAGCTTGGCCAGGATCAGGCGCCACTTGCGGGGATCCAGGTCCGGCGTAAAGAGGCGAAACAGCTCGGTGCGGGCCTGCTCGAACCAGACCGGCAGCCGGGTGTTGTTGATATGTCCCAGGGCATCGGTGTCGGTGAAGGCCGGGGTGAGGTCGGTGGTGAACATGGCGGTTTCCTTGGCGAAGAAAGTGCCAGCATTAACCCGAGCAAACGCTAGGTCAAGTCGACATCAGACTGAGGTACGGCTAGATCAGCCGTAGCCCCTGGCGATCGGTCCAGGCCGCCTTCAGGGCCTGGGCCAGGGGCTCCTGCAGGTGCGCCGGCAGGGCCGCCAGGGCGCTGTCGAAGTCGGCGAAGTCGCGGTTGCGTAGCCAGCAGTAGGCCCAGGCGCAGGCCTCGTCGAAACTCTCCGGGGTGGGATGGGCCGGCATCTGCACCAGCAGGTAGGTGGCCGTCTTGGCGGCCCAGAGCGGAAGACACTCGGCGGCCTCGGGGCGGCTCCAGGCGGCCAGCTCATCGGCGCCGGGCGTGGCTTCCGGCTCGCCGAGCTTGGCGACCCGCGCCGTCTCGGCGAGGATCAGGGCCAGGCGCTCGGGATCGCCCTGGCCCAGCCGGCGCCATTGGTCGATCAGGGCGGGCAGGCCACGACGGACCTTGGCGTAGAAGGGACTTTCCTGCATGGTCAAACCCTTATAAGTGGTGCAATGGCGCCAGCAGTGAACTGACGAGGAGCAGACATGGCCTTCGATTTTGCCACGCCCATCGAGCGACGGCACCCCGATCCCCGGGGCGCCGACTGGCCGTCCCAGAAATGGCACCGCTACGGCGAGGAGGTGCTGCCGCTCTGGGTCGCCGATATGGACTTTGCCTCGCCGCCGGCGGTGATCGAGGCCCTGCAGGCCCGGGTCGCCCATGGGGTCTACGGCTATGGGCTGGTGCCCGCTAGCCTGCGCCGGGCCCTCTGCGAGTGGAGCGCCAGGCACTATGACTGGACGATCCTTCCCGACTGGCAGCACTGGCTGCCGGGGGTGGTGCCGGCCCTGCAAGTGGCGGCCCTGGCCCTGACCGAACCCGGCGAGGGCATCCTGACGCTGACGCCCATCTACCCGCCCTTCCTCAAGGTGGCCGAGCGTAGCGGGCGGCTGGCCCAGCAGGCGCGGCTCGCCGAGCCGACGGCCCCCGGCGAGCCCTGGCGCCTCGACCTGGCGGCCCTGGAGGCGGCCATTACCCCCCAGACGCGGCTGCTGCTCTGGTGCCATCCGCATAATCCCACCGGCCGGGTCTGGTGCGACGAGGAACTGGAGGGCCTGGCGGCGCTGGTGGAGCGCCACGACCTGCTGGTCGCCTCCGATGAGCTGCATTGCGACCTGCTGCTGGAGGAAGGGGCCCGGCATCGTCCCCTGGCGGCGGCCTATCCCGCGCTGGCGACGCGCACCGTGACGCTGTGGGCGCCTTCCAAGACCTTCAATCTGGCGGGGCTGACCACCGCCTGTGCGGTGATCCCCGACGCCGAGCTGCGGCGGCGCTTCGTGGCACGCTGCCGGGGCCTGCAGCCGGACATGAATGTGCTGGGCATGGTGGCGGCGGAGGCGGCCTACACCCGGGGAGAACCCTGGCGACAGGCGTTGTTGGCGGTGCTGCGTGACAATCGCCGGCGCCTGGTGGCGGCGGTGGCCGGCTGGCCCGGCGTGTCGATGGCGTTTCCGGAATCCACCTACCTGGCCTGGCTCGATATGCGTGAGGCGGGCCTCGGCGACTCGCCCCAGCGGGCACTGCTGGAGCGGGCCGGGGTGGCGCTCTCCGACGGGGCCGACTTCGGCTGGCCGGGCTTCGTCAGGCTCAACTTCGGCACCACGCCGACGCAACTGGTGCAGGCGATCGAGCGACTCGACGAGGTGCTGGCAGAATAAACGACGGCCACCCGAGGGCAACCGTCATGGCGTCTTCGGGGGCTCAGTAAAGCAGGGCGAAGAGCTTGCGGCGATAGGTGACGGTGAGGGGGTGTTCCGCGCCCAGGGCGTCGAAGACCCGCAACAGGGTCTGGCGGGCGGCATCCTCGCCGTAGGCGCGGTCGCGCTTCATCAGCGCCAGCAGGGCCTCCAGGCCGGCCTCATAGTCGCCGTCGGCCACCTGGCGCAGGGCGCGCTGGAACTGTGCCTCGCTATCGTCACGGTCGCCGAGGGCGGCGAGGGCCTGGTCATCGGGGGCCTCTTCGCGGAATGCCAGGCTGGCGCGCACGCCGCGGGCCTTGGGGGCGTCGCGGTGTTCGGGGGGCAGGTTATCGAGCAGGGCCTTGGCATCCTCGGGGCGACCCTCGGCGAGCAGGGCGCCGGCCAGGTCGATCTGATAGTCATGGTGTTCGGGGTGCTGCTGCACCAGCTGCTCATAGAGCGCCCGAGCGGTGGCCGCATCGCCGGCTTCCAGGGCCGCCCTGGCCTGCTCCTCGGGACTGGCCGGGGCCTCCGCCGGCGGCTGCAGGTACTGCCCCAGCCACTCGCGGATCTGCCCCTCCGGCAGGGCGCCCTGGAACTGATCATAGAGCTGTCCCTGGAGAATCAGCTTGACGTCCGGCACCGAACGGATGCCCAGCTGCGCCGCGATTTCCTGGTTTTCGTCGATATTGAGCTTGGCCAGCACGAAGGCGCCCTGATACTCCCGGGCCAGCTTCTCCAGCACCGGCATCAGGTTCTTGCAGGGTTCGCACCAGGGGGCCCAGCAGTCCAGCAGCACCGGCGTCTGCATCGACCCTTCCAGCACCACCTGCTGGAAGTTGCTCATGTCGATATCGACGATATAGGCGCTGGGGTCGGCCTGAGATTGCGGGCTCGAGGCTTGCGGCTCGGAGGAGAGGGGGGCACCGCTGCGCGGGTCGACGATCTGCATGGGGTCTGCCTTGTGAATCACGGGTTTCCTCACAAGATGCGGGTGATGGGGGTGGGATTCAAGGTCGGAGGGAGGACATGGCGAGAAAACCCAAGGCGAGACGCGATGCTCGTTGGCGACGACATGGGGCCTGGGGATTGCCGCTTCGGTGGCGGGGCCTCCTCCTCGGGCGCCACGGATAGCGTATACAAGGAATAAACGAACCAAGGGGGATTGGTAGCGGGGATCGGATTTGAACCGATGACCTTCCCGGGCTGGTGAAGAGCCGAGCCCGACGAGCTACCAGCCTGCTCGAGCTCAACAACGAAAAAAGCCAGCCCCCGTAGGAACTGGCTTCTTTCTATGTTTGGTAGCGGGGACCGGATTTGAGCCGGTGACCTTCCCGGGCTGGTGAAGAGCCGAACCCGACGAGCTACCAGCCTGCTCGAGCTCAACAACGGAAAAAGCCAGCTCCCGTAGGAACTGGCTTCTTTCTATATTTGGTAGCGGGGACCGGATTTGAACCGATGACCTTCGGGTTATGAGCCCGACGAGCTACCAGACTGCTCCACCCCGCATCAACGTGATGCACACTATACGGATTTTATGACGCACGTCAAGCGTTGAGAGGGCGCATGCAATGAAACGCTCGTCCTGTTGTGGCGCGGCATCACATACTGGTCGGGCAGTCATCATCTTGACTCGCGGGTCGACGACACTGGGGCCACCTTTCGAGGTACCGCGTCGTTATTCAGGGCCACTAAACAAGGGAGTTATTCTATGACCGATACTGCACCCGTCGCTTGGGTCACCGGAGGCACCGGTGGTATTGGCACCGCCATTTGTCGCGCCTTGGCCAAGGAGGGCTATCGGGTCGTGGCGGGTTATCATAACGCCGAGAAGGCCAAGGGCTGGCTGGCCCAGCAGCAGGCCGACGGTTTCGACAATATCGCCCTGTCGGGCATCGATCTGGTGGATTACGCCTCCTGTGAAGCCGGGGTCCGCGAGATTCGTGAGCAGCATGGCCCGATTAGTGTGCTGGTCAACTGTGCGGGGATTACCCGGGACGGCACCCTCAAGAAGATGAGCCCCGAGCAGTGGCACGAGGTCATCGATACCAACCTCAACAGCGTCTTCAATACCTGTCGCAGCGTGATCTCGGACATGCTGGAACAGGGCTATGGGCGAATCGTCAATATCTCCTCGATCAATGGCCGCAAGGGGCAGTTCGGCCAGGTCAACTATGCGGCGGCCAAGGCGGGGATGCATGGGCTGACCATGTCCCTGGCCCAGGAGACCGCCAGCAAGGGCATCACCGTCAACACCCTGTCGCCGGGCTATGTGGCCACCGATATGATCATGAAGATTGCCGACGAGATCCGTGACGGGATCCGTCAGGGGATTCCGGTCAAGCGCTTCGGTACGCCCGAGGAGATCGCCCGGGCGGTGGTCTTCCTGGCCGACAAGGAGTCGGGCTTTATCACCGGCGCCAACCTGGATATCAACGGCGGCCAATTTATGGGCTGAATCGCCGGCTGGCGATCGTCAACAAAACGCGAGGCCCAGGCCTCGCGTTTTGCGTTGGGAGCATTCAAGGAGGGGGCAGGTGCCACAGCCGGGCCAGCAACGCATCGAGTTCATGGACCTCCCGGGCCCAGAGCTCGGCGGGGATCGGGCCGGTGGCGAGCAGCTCCCGGAGCACGGCATGCACCTCCTCGGCCCGGGAGAGCTCGCGGCCGCGCCCCTCGTTGAGGCGTTCCACCTGGATCGCCAGGCGCAACGGCTCGTCCTGCTGCCCCACCGGCTCGCCGGCCAGCAGGGCCAGATGCACCCGCAGGCGGATCAGTTGCTCCTCCACCTCCTGGGTAGAGGAGGGCTGGCGGCGGGCGGCATTGCGGCGCTGATGGGCCTGGCGCATATCGCCTTCCAGGGTTGCCGGCTCGGGCACCTCGGCCGGTGACTCGCCGGCGAGGGCCTGGGCATCCGCCGCCAGGTGGGCATCCCGCAGTGGGCGCAGGGCCTGCCAGCGCGCCACCTCTTCGCTGACCGCCAGGCGCAGCAGGCGCTCGCGGCGGGCGCGCACGATACCGCTCCAGCGTCGGCGCATGCCTTCGCTGCGTCGTCCCGGGGGGAGCGGTTCCAGGGCCTCGGCCTCGGCGATGGCTCGGTCCAGGGTCTCGGCATCGCCGCTGACCTGGGGCAGCCAGGCATCGAGGCGGTCGATCAGCGTCTGCATGGTATCCAGGCGCGCCTTGGTGCGCCGGGCGAGGTCGTCCCGCTCCGCCTCCCGGTGTGCGAAGAGTTGGTCGCAAAGACCGCGGAATTCCCGCCACAGGATCTGCTCCTCGCCCTTGGGGGCCCGGCCCAGGCTCCGCCAGCGTTGCTGCAGGCGCTTGGCCTCGGTGGTGCGGCGATCGATGGGGGTCGCGTCATCGAGCAACTGCCGGGCGGCGTCGATCAGCTCGCGCTTGGCGCCGGCGATCTCCTGGGCGCGGCGGTCGATCAGCCCCTGCAGGTCATGGCGGATACGCCCGAAGCGCCGTCCGATACTCTCCGCCTGTTCCCGGGGCACCGGCGAATGGTGGCGCCACTGTTCTCGGGCCCGGTCACGGATCTCGCGCAGGGCATCCGGATCCGCCGCCGGGTCGGGGTGCGCCAGCAGGGCTTCGAGTTGCTCGCAGAGGGCCTCGCGGGCCTCCAGGTTGCGCTGGCGCTCGGCCTGACGCGCCGACTTCCAGGGCGCCAGGCGCTCATGGATGCGATCCGAGGCGGCCCGGAAGCGCTCGGCGAGATCACGGGTGGCGGCGGCGCTACCCAGTTCCTTCCACTCCTTGACCAGGCGGCGATGCTGGTGATCCAGCTCGCGATCGCCGAGTTGCGTCTCCTCGGCCAGGGCCTCGATGGCCTGGCAGAGCTGATCGCGTTTGGGGCCGGCCACGAAGCCACGCCAGTCGCGCAGTTCCGCGAGCTGGGCAGCGAGTCGCCTGAAGCGTGCCAGGGCAGGAGCGTAGGCCTCCCCGGAAACGCCTTCCAGACGGTGACGCAGGCTCTGGTGCAGTCGGCTGGCGCCCTTGAAGGCGCCCCGCTCCAGCAGGTGCTGCAACTCGTCCAGTTCCTTGTCGAGCCAGGCGAGGGAGGGCTGTTGGTCCGCCTCGACGGCGTCGCTCCGCTCGAGGGCGGCACGGGCGCGCTTGAGCAGCGGCGTGGGGGGGAGGTGGTCGGGCCAGGGACAGTCGGCCAGGGCCGCGGCCAGGGCCGCCGGGTCGGCCTGGGTCAGCGCCTCCTCGATGGCGGCGGCCGGCTCTCGAAGCCCCTCCCAGGCCTGGGTGATGGTGTCATAGTCGCTCAGCGCCTGGTCGTAGCGGCGGCGTAGATCGGCGTCCGGGACATGCTGATCGGAGAGGGCCTGCCAGCGGGTCGCCAGCAGGCGCTTCTGGGACTGCAGGCTGGCGATATCCTGGGCGGTCAGCAGGTCGCTGCGCTGGAGGGCCGAAAGGCTCTCTTCCAAGGCCTCGACCAGCTCGCGACGGACCTGGTCGGCGTCGGCCTGACGCTGAGTGGCGGCTTGATGCGCCTGATGGCGTGCCTCATGGTCGCTGAGGATCTTGCGGCAACGTAGGCAGGCCTCCTGGTAGCGCAGCTCCTGGGCCCGGCTGGGGGGTGACTGGAGGGCTTCCCATTCCCGCTGCAGGTGGCGGAAGCGTCCGCCGAAGAGGGGCTCCCAGGGCGCCTGGGCCTGCTGCTCGACGGCCTCCAGCAGTCGCTCCCGGGCGGCCAGGGCCTCCCGCGCCTGGCTCTCATTGGCGCGCAAGGCGGCCAGTGCCTTGCGCGCCTGACGGGCCACCTGCTTGTCACGCCGGGCCTCTCGGGCCAGGCGGGTCAGTCCGGCCTCGCTGGTGATGCGCTCGGCGGCGGTACGCCGCACCCCGGCGATGCCGTTGTCGCAGGCCTGGCGAATCAGTCGGGCTTCGTCGTCGATCCGCGCCAGGGCGGCCAGACGCAATTGCTGGTTATCCCCCTCGAGCGCCAGGGCCTCCAGCAGGTCGGCATCCTCGAGGGTCTCGACCAGGGGCAGGCGTTCGGCCAGGGGGAGGTCGCCATCGCGACCGCTCAGCAGCTCCACCAGGCGGTGGCGCAGCTCCTGGCTGGCGGCCTCGTCGCCCAGCCAGGCGAGCAAGGGGCGAGGGGCAACGAGGCGCGATAGGGCGGCCTGCCGTACGCCGGCATCCGGGTCGCGCGCCAGTCGCGCCAGTTGCTGATGTTCGGCGTCCTTGCCGGGCTCCAGCCTGAGGGCGGCCTGGCGGCGTATCTCGGGGTCCGGATGCTGCCAGCGTGGCGCCAGCCAGCGGCGCAGCCAACCCGAAGCAATCCATCCTGACATAATGGGTGGGGTTCCTGAACGAGTCGGTCGCGGCCAGGAGGCCGCAACGCATCAAGGGGCAATGTCACTTAATCTAAGCATGCGATATGTCACGGCGAAAGTCTCCTCGCACCAACGGCTTGGCGGCTTGCCGACGGATTGCGTGGAGATCATCGGTTGCAGGACTCGGCGCACTCGCTTAGCTTTACTCCCATTATCCGATGCGGAGTCCGGCGATGAGTCTGAAGGCGGATCGGGCCAGCCTGGCCTTTTCCTTCAAGGGGGGCATGCTGCCCATGACGGTCATGGAGCTGACCAGTGCCGACCCCGAACACATTCGTGAGCAGTTGGCGGGGAAACTCAGCCAGTCCCCGGCCTTTTTCCAGCACACCCCGGTGGTGCTCAGCGTGGAACGGCTCGAGGAGCCGCATCTGGCCCTGGAGCGTATCTGTGCGGTATGTCGTGCCCACAAGCTGCTGCCGGTGGCGGTGCGCGGCGGCAGCGATCCGGTCAAGCAGTCGGCCTGGGCCCTGGGGCTGGGTTGGTTTCCGCCCCAGGAAGCGCGCGGCCGGCCGCTGGAGAGCGTCCCCGCCAGTGAGCCCGAGGTCGCCGAGCCGGCTCCCGTCGAAGGCGGTGCGTCCCTCCCGGTGGGGCGAATCTACCGTGGCACGGTACGCTCGGGCCAGCAGGTCAGCGCCCAGGAAGGCGACCTGGTGGTGATCGGGGCGGTCAATGCCGGTGCCGAGGTGTTGGCCGCCGGCAGCGTACATGTCTATGGCGCCCTGCGGGGTCGCGCCCTGGCGGGCATCCATGGTAACGCCGCGGCGGGCATCTACTGCCGCGAGCTGCATGCCGAACTGCTGTCGGTGGCGGGTAGCTACAAGCGGCTCGAGGATATCGACCCGCGGCTGCTGGGCACCGCCGTGGAAGTGCATCTCAGCGATGATCAACTGGCGATCGCCGCCCTGAGCTGACGTCAGGCGATGTCAGAGTGGATGGCGAGCCAATCGGGAACCTAATCTGCAACAGGAAGCGTAACTTGGCCAAGATCATTGTAGTGACCTCAGGCAAGGGCGGGGTCGGCAAGACCACCAGCGCCGCGGCCATTGCCACCGGCCTCGCCCTGCGAGGCAACAAGACGGTGGTAATCGATTTCGATGTGGGGCTGCGCAACCTCGACCTGATCATGGGCTGTGAGCGCCGCGTCGTTTATGACCTGGTCAATGTGATTCAGGGAGAGGCGGGCCTGGCCCAGGCGTTGATCCGTGACAAGCGGGTCGACAACCTGCACATCCTGCCGGCCTCCCAGACCCGCGACAAGGATGCCCTGACCCCGGAAGGGGTGGAGAAGGTGCTGGAGACCCTCTCCAGCGACTTCGACTATATCCTCTGCGACTCCCCGGCGGGCATCGAGCGGGGTGCCCAGCTGGCCATGTACTTCGCCGACGAGGCCATCGTGGTGACCAATCCCGAGGTCTCCTCGGTGCGTGACTCCGATCGCATCCTCGGCCTGCTGGCGGCCAAGACCCGCCGCGCCGAGCGGGGCGAGGAGCCGGTCAAGGAGCATCTGCTGATCACTCGCTATAACCCGGAGCGGGTCGATTATGGCGATATGCTGACCCTGGAGGATATCCGCGAGATCCTGGCCATCGACCTGATCGGCCTGATTCCCGAGTCCGAGGCGGTGCTGCGGGCCTCCAACCAGGGCATCCCGGTGGTCCACGATCAGAAGAGCGATGCCGGCCTGGCCTACACCGATACGGTCTCTCGGCTGTTGGGCGAGGAAGTCCCGCTGCGCTTCCATGAAACTCAGAAGAAGGGGCTGTTGAGCCGTATGTTCGGAGGAGGTCGCCGTTGAAACTCCTGGATTTTTTTCGTGGTGAACGCAAGAAGAGTGCCTCGGTGGCCAAGGAGCGACTGCAGATCATCGTCGCTCACCAGCGTGGCCAGCGCGATCAGCCGGACTATATGCCGATGCTGGAGCGGGAGCTGCTGGAGGTGATTCGCCGCTACGTCAAGGTCGATCGGGACGCGATCAATATCAGCTTGGACAAAGATGACGACTGCTCGATTCTCGAGCTGAACGTGACCTTGCCCAAGGGCTGACCATAGCGGCCTGCTCTTGTTTCGACCCAAGATGACGACGGCCCGATTCTCGAGCTTAACGTGACCTTGCCAGGGCTGACCATAGCAGCCTGCTCTTGTTTCGACCCAAGATGACGACGGCCCGATTCTCGAGCTGAATGTCATTCTGGCCAAGGGCTAGCCATAGCGGTTGGCCGCGAGAGTCCCGTTGCCGGGTGGCCATGGGCTGAGCCCGGCGGGTGTCTATGCTAGGCTGGGCCTTATTTCGGCCCTGTCTGGAGATCGTCCATGGCGCAGTCCGTCGCCGCACCGCGCACCTTTCTTTGGCATGACTACGAGACCTTCGGGGCCGATCCGCGCCTGGATCGCCCCTCCCAGTTCGCCGCCATCCGCACCGATGCCGAGCTCAACGAGATCGGCGAGCCGCTGACCCTCTACTGCAAGCCGGCGGACGATTACCTGCCCCACCCCCAGGCCTGCCTGATCACCGGCATCACGCCCCAGACGGCACAGCGTCGTGGCCTGCCCGAGGCGGAGTTCGCCGGCCGGGTCAATGCCGCCATGAGTGAGCCGGGCAGCTGTGCGGTGGGTTACAACAGCCTGCGCTTCGATGACGAGGTCAGCCGCCACCTCTTCTACCGCAACCTGCTCGACCCCTATGCCCGGGAGTGGCAGAACGGCAACTCCCGCTGGGACCTGATCGACGTGGTGCGCGCCTTCCACGCCCTGCGCCCGGAGGGGATCGAATGGCCGAAGCGCGAGGATGGTGCCCCCAGCTTCCGCCTCGAGGATCTGACCGCCGCCAACGGCATCGAGCATGCCGGGGCCCATGACGCCCTGGTGGATGTGCGCGCCACCATCGCCCTGGCGCGGCTGTTGCGGGAGTGCAATGGGCGCCTCTTCGACTATCTGCTGGGGCTGCGCAACAAGCGCGAGGTGGCGCGCCGCCTCGACCTGGCGTCCCGCAAGCCGCTGCTGCATATCTCCCAGCGCTACCCGGCCAGCCGCGCCTGCGCGGCCCTGGTGATGCCCCTGGCGGAGCATCCCAGCAACCCCAACGGGGTGATCGTCTATGACCTGGCGGAGGATCCGGAGCCGCTGCTGACGCTGAGCCCGGAGGCGATTCGCGAGCGGGTCTTCGTGGCCGCCGATGAGCTGGCGGAAGGCACGGCCCGGGTGCCCCTCAAGGTGATCCATATCAATCGCAGCCCGGTGATCATGCCGGTGAGCTTCCTCAAGGACGTCAATGGGCCCCGGGCCGGCGAGTATGGCGATATCGTCGAGGGCATGGGGCTCGACCTGGCGGCCTGTCGGCGCCACTGGAAGCGCCTCCATGAGGCGCCGGAGGCGGCCCGCAAGGCGGCCCAGGTATTCGCCGAGGCACCGCCGGAGGGACCCCGGGATCCCGATCTGATGCTCTACTCCGGGGGCTTCTTCTCCCCCGCCGACCGCCAGCAGATGCAGCGGGTGCGGGACAGCGATCCCTGGGACCTGGTGGCGGCACGCTTCGCCTTCCAGGATCCGCGCCTGGAGGAGATGCTGTTTCGCTATCGGGCGCGCAGTTACCCGGAGACCCTGAGCAGCGAGGAGCAGGCCCAGTGGGAGGCCTATCGCTGGAACCGCATGAACGATGCGCGCCTCGGTGGCCTGACCCTGCAGGGCTTCGCCCGGGAGATCGAGCGGCTCAATCAGGTCAGCCTGGACGATCGTCAGCGCCAGATCCTCGAGGAGCTGGTGATGCATGTGGAGGCTATCGTACCGCCCCAGGCCTTCGACTAGCCTGCTCCGAAAACTGGCTGCGCTCGATCATACGGCGTTAAAAATCGGCTCAAAATACTCATTTACAGCTCGTAAACTCCGTCTTCTCGCCGATTTTTGCCTTGTCTGATCTTCGCTCGCCGACTTTTCGGCTGCAGCCTTATGCGGGATGGGCACACAAACGCCCGACCCGGGAGAGAGCCCGGGTCGGGCGTTTTTTCTTGCTACTCCTCGGCGCCATCTTCCGGCAATGGGGCCAGGGAGCGGCTCAGGGCCAGTACATCGCTGGGCTCGTCGCCGGGATCGAAGGCCACGTCGAGCGGGTCACTCTGGCGCAGGGCCTGCCAGGCCCGGCGCAGCCGCTCGCCATCCACCGCCATCACCTCGGCGGCCAGCCGTTCGCGGCGATCGAAGGTATCGTCACCCAGGGCCAGGCCGCGCCACAGGCGATCGGTGAGCTGGCCGAGGGAGGTGTCCCGGGCCAGCAACTGGTCGCGCACCGCCTGGCGATAGGGGGCCAGGGTCGCGTCGTCCAGGTCTGCCAGGCTGGCATCGAAGGTCTCCAGGAAGGCGTCGATGCGTTCGCCGATGGCCTGGCTCCCGGTCTCCGGCGACTGCACCAGCAGGGCGATGCCCGGGGCATCCAGCAGCGGCCGATAGCCGGCATTGACCACATAACCCAACTGCTCCTCGGTACGCAGCCGGGTATAGAAGGGCGTGCTCAATAGCTGGCCCAGTACCGCCAGCTCCGCCTGGCTGGCCAGGGAGCGGTCGGGGCCCTGCAGGTAGCGCAGCAGCAGCGACTCCTGACGCTGGCTATCCGGGCGCAGCGGCGGCAGCTGCCGGGCGGCCAGCGGTGTCAGGGAGGGAATGGCCTCGGCGTCCAGGCGCGGCGCCAGGGCATCGAAGACCAGCTGTGCCTCCTGGCTGGCCAGGGCGGCGTCCAGGTCGCCGACGGCCATGGCCTCGATATGCAGGGCATCCAGGAAGTCGCGGCGATAGGCGTGCAGGGCCTCGCCGTCCAGCGAGGACAGCGCCTCCAGCAGGTCGGCGGTCGGCCACTGGGGGCGAATCAGCGCCTCGCCCAGGGTGCGACTGGCCTGCTGGTAGAGGGCCGCCTGGGGGGCATTGCGCCACTCCCGGGCCAGGCGCTGCTTGACCCGTGCCACGCTCTCCTCGGCGATCTCGCCTTCGATCAGTTGGGCCAGGGCCTCGCGCATCACCAGGGGCTGGCGATCCCGCCAGCCGGAGAAGCTCAGGGTCAGGCCACGAGCGTGGGCATAGGCCTCGAAGTGATGCCCCGCCAGGCGCGCCGGGTAGAAGACCTCGTTGAGGCTGTCGTCCAGCCAGCCCGCCAGCAGTTGGGTCAGCGCCGCTTCCCGGGGCGACTCGCTGGCGGCAGGATGCTGGAGGCTGAAGCGCCACTCGACCTGGGGCGTGCGGAAACAGCTATGGGCCTGGTGCCAGAGTCGCGCCCCCGGGGTCTCCAGGCGCAACTCGGGACGCGAATCCTGGTGTCCCAGGAGCTCCAGGTCCTGGGCGATAAAGGGGTTGGGCTCGGGCAGGGCCAGGCCACCCAGGGGCGTTGCCTCGGGCCACTCGACCCGCGTCTCGGCCCGGTAGGGGGCATGGAACCAGGGAGAGGTCGCCTCGCCCTCTACCTCGGGGCCGCTATACAGGCGGATCAGCCTGTCCGGCGTCAGGGCCTCCAGGTAGGGGGCCAGGCGCTCGGCATCGAACTCGCCCATGCGGTAGGGGGCATAGAGGGCGTCCTCCTCCGGGTAGTGGGCCAGGTTCATGGCCAGGTGGGTCACGCCGCGGACCGGCGGGCCGTGTTGCAGGAAACGGAACTGCTGCTCCGCCAGGCTGGCCTGCTCCTCGTAACGCCAGGCCTCGAGGCCCTGCTCGGCGATTCCCGCGATGGCGGCAAACAGGCTGGCCTGTATCGTATCGAGGCGCTCGGCGCCCTCCGGGGTCAGGCTGAGGGTCACCGCGAAGAGGGCGTTCTCGCCATCGCTGCGGGTCACGCCGGCGGAGAGGGCGTCGGCCAGGCCCGCCTCGCGCAGCGCCGCCAGCAGGCTGCCCTCGCCCTCGTGGCCCAGCAGGTTGGCCAGGAAGTCCGCCGGCTTGAAGGGGTAGTCATCGATGGGGTCGGGGATGGGGAACAGGAAGCGTACCTGCTGGCGATCGCGCAGCGACCGGGCCTGCAGCGCCATCGGCAGGGGCTCGTCGAGGGCCAGGTGCACGTCGATACGCGGAGCCTCGAGGTCGCGGTCGCGAATAGCGCCGAAACGCTCGCGGACCAGGGCCTCCTGGGCGTCCAGGTCCTGGGGCGCGATAAGCGCCAGGTGCATCACGTTGGCGTCGTAGTGACGCTCATAGAAGTCGATGACCCGCTCCCGCAGGTCGGGCTCCCCCTCGGCGGGAGCGGCCAGGGTCTCGCGGCTGCCCACCGAGAAACCGGTGCCCGGGTGCTCGGGATTGAGGAACTGGTCGAGCACATCGAACTCACGGCGGGCCTCGTCACGAATCCGCGCCTGGTACTCCGAGTGGACGATATTGCGCTCGCTCTCCAACTGGTCGGCGTTGAACAGCGGCGCGATAAAGAACTGGCTGAAGCGATCCAGGGCACCGGGCAGCGCCTCGGGCTCGATATCGAAGAAGTAGTTAGTGTCATGGGGAGCGGTAAAGGCGTTGTGGCTGCCGCCATGGCGATTGATATAGCCCTGGTAGGCGTCCGCCTCGGGGAAGGGCTCGGTGCCCAGGAAGAGCATATGCTCGAGGAAGTGGGCCAGCCCCGCCAGGTCTTCGGGGTCGTCGGCGCTGCCCACGCTGACGTTCATGGAGGCGGCGGCCTTGTCCGCCTCGGGGTCATGCACCAGCAACGCGGTCAGGCCGTTGTCCAGGCTCAGCAGGCGATACTCCCGCACGTCGTGAGGGCTGGTCTGGGGGGTGACCTCGGCAATGGCCGGCTCGGGCGAGTCGGCCCGGGCCAGCCCGGTGACGCCGATCCATAGGGCGGTCAGCAGCGATAGCGTGCTGCGGGGGGCGGCGAGAAGCGAGATGGACATTAACTCTCCTGAGCGGGGGTCGCGCGCAGCATGGGACCGGTGGGGTAGCCACAGGCCCACTCCTGGTGCTTGGGATCATTCACTCGTCTTGATACCGGAAAGGCGCCCAACAGTTCCCCGGGGGCGGGGGCCAGCAAGGCACGGGCTTGCTCCAGGGGCGTGGTCGGGTCGAGCCACTCCCGGGCCGCCGCCGCGTCGATCAGTGCCGGTAGACGATCGCTGAGGGGCGTCAGCAGCGGTGGGGTGGCCACCGTGATCAGGGCGCAGGAGTCGGCGAACTCGGTCAGGCTGGTATGGTAGCGGCACCACAGCCCCGCCAGCAGCAGCGGACCGCGATCGGCCCGGGTGACCAGGAAGGGCTGCTTCATGCGCGGCTGGGGCTTCCACACATAGATCCCGCTGGCCGGAATCAGGCAGCGGCGGGCGGCGAAGGCCTCGCGGAACATGGGGCGTGCCGCCAGGGACTCCGCCCGGGCACAGTGGGGGGCGTGGTCGAGCACCTCGAGCCAGGGGGGCGTCAGGCCCCAGAAGGCGGTCACCAGGGTCGGGGTGCCGCCGGCCAGGCGCAGCATCGAGAGCGGCTGGCGTGGCGCCAGATTGGGGCTGGTGATCGGAGTGGCCTCGAGGCGCAGGCCCGGCAGCAGCCGTTCCAGATCCATGGGGGCGATATGCAGGCGGCCTGCCATAGCGGCTCCTGAGCGGCGGAGGGCCTCAAGGGTAGCGGCTTCACCGGGCGCTGAAAAGCGCTTATCCCCGCGCCGGGCTTGCGTTTATGGCAGGTAGCGATATGCTGGTCGGAAACAGTGTTCGATTCCGCACTTCCACTCATCGCGACGAGGAAGCCCATGGCACGTCCTAGACAGCATGCCCCCGAGGCACTGCATGCCCAGGTCATGGCAGCCTGTGATGCCTGGCTGCAGGAGCGCCCGGTGCATGAGCTGTCGCTGCGCGCCCTGGCTCGCGATGTGGGCTGTGCCCCCAGCACCCTGCTCAAGCTCTACGGCAGCTTCGGTAACCTGCTGCAGCACGTCAACCTCGAGACCCTGGCGCGGCTCAAGGAGGCCATGGTGCCGGCGGATACCAACGAGACCCTGGAGTCCCAACTGCGTACCCTGGCCCTGGCCTACTGGCGCTTCGCCCGCCACGAACCCTATCGCTGGCAGCTGCTGTTCGATTACCCCCTGGCCCAGGAGGGCGAGCTGGACCGGCGTCAGAGCGACATGATCGAGGCCCTCTTCCTGCGCGTGGAGACCGGGCTCAAGGCTTACCAGCCGGGGCTCGGCGACCTGGAGGCGCGGCGCATGGCACGCACCCTCTGGGGAAGCGTGCACGGCCTGGTGCAGTTGGGCCTCAACGAGCGCCTCGGTGTCTGGCAGGGCCAGCCCCTGGAGGTCACCGAACTGCTGGAGCAGTTGCTGGTCACCATCCTCGCCGGCCTGCGCCATGGCCCCTATGCTCCATGAGTCGTGAGCCTCACCCCCTCCGGGGGCCCTGTCTCGGCCTGGCGCGTCATCTGATCCTCGTGCTGGTGCGGCTCTGCTATCGACTGCGGGTCGAGGGGCGCGAGCACCTGCCGGTCCGGGGCGCGGCCCTGGTGGTCTGCAACCATGTCAGCTTCGTCGATGCCCTGATCCTCGGCGGCGCCAGCCCGCGGCCGCTGCGCTTTTTGATGGATCGCCCCATCTACGAGTCGCCCTGGCTCAACTGGTGGTTCCGCCTGGTGGGGGCGATTCCCGTGGAGGCGGAGCGTCGCGACCCGGGCAGCGTACGGCGCGCCCTGGAAGAGGTTCGCCGCGCCCTGGATAACGGCGAGGTGGTGATGCTCTTCCCTGAGGGGCGGTTGACCCCGGATGGCGAGATCCACCCCTTCCGGCGAGGCCTGGAGCATATCCTGGCGCGCAACCCGGTACCGGTGGTGCCCGCCGGCCTGGCCGGGCTCTGGGGCTCCTGGACCTCCCACCAGGGCGGTCGCGCCCTGACCAAGCGCCCGCGCCGCTTCCGCGCCCGGGTCGGGCTCCATTTCGGGGCGCCCCTGGCGCCGCGGGAGGCCAGCCTGGCGCGCCTCGAGATCGAGGTGCGTGAGCTCAAGGCCGACGCCGAGGCCTGGGGCGTGGCGCCGACCTCGGCTACCCTTAGAAAACACTGAGTTCCCGCGCTCCACGGCTCGGCCGGGCGACGGGATTCCGACGCTGGACCCAGATGAGAGCCCTTCCATGAGCAAGCAGCCGCTGATCATCTTCGATACCACCCTGCGCGATGGCGAGCAGTCGCCGGGCGCCTCCATGACCCGCGACGAGAAGGTGCGTATCGCCCTGATGCTGGAGAAGCTGCGCGTTGATGTGATCGAGGCGGGCTTCGCCGCCGCCAGCCCCGGTGACTTCGAGGCGGTGAAGGCGGTGGCCGAGAGCGTCAAGGGCAGCCGCGTCTGCTCCCTGGCCCGGGCCCTGGAACGCGATATCGAGGCCGCCGGCGAGGCCCTGGCCGGCGCCGCCCAGGGGCGCATTCACACCTTTATCGCCACCAGTCCCATCCATATGCAGTACAAGCTGCAGATGGCGCCGGAACAGGTGGTGGAGCGTGCCGTGGCGGCGGTGACGAAGGCCCGCAGCCTGTGTGACGACGTGGAGTTTTCCTGTGAGGACGCCGGGCGCTCCGAGCTGGACTTCCTGTGCCGCATCGTCGAGGCGGCCATCGCGGCCGGCGCCTCCACCATCAATATCCCCGACACCGTGGGCTATGCCCTGCCGGTGCCCTTCGGCGAGATGGTGGGGGAGCTGATCCGCCGGGTGCCCAACAGCGACAAGGCGGTCTTCTCGGTGCACTGCCATAACGATCTGGGGCTGGCGGTCGCCAACTCCCTGGCCGCGGTGAATGCCGGCGCCCGCCAGGTGGAATGCACCATCAATGGCCTGGGCGAGCGGGCCGGCAATGCCTCCCTGGAGGAGATCGTCATGGCGGTGCGCACCCGCCAGGATATCCTCGACGTGGAGACTCGCATCGACGCCACCCATATCGTGCCCACCTCGCGGCTGGTCTCCACCGTCACCGGCTTCCCGGTGCAGCCCAACAAGGCCATCGTCGGCAAGAACGCCTTCGCCCACGAGTCGGGGATCCATCAGGACGGCGTGCTCAAGCACCGCGAGACCTACGAGATCATGCGCGCCGAGGACGTGGGCTGGCACACCAACGCCATCGTGCTGGGCAAGCACTCCGGGCGTAATGCCTTCCGCTCGCGGCTGGGCGAGCTGGGCATCCAGTTTGCCTCCGAGGCGGAGCTCAACGATGCCTTCGTGCTGTTCAAGCAGCTCGCCGACAAGAAGCACGAGATCTACGACGAGGACCTCCAGGCCCTGGTCACCGATACCCGCGCCGCGGCCCGGGCCGAGCGTTTCCGCCTGGTGGCCCTGGAGGTCACCTCGCGGACCGGCGAGACGCCCCTGGCCCGGGTGGTGCTCAATCACGACGGCGCGGAGCGCCGCGTCGAGGCCCAGGGCAGCGGGCCGGTGGATGCGGTCTTCAAGGCCATCGAGCAGATCGCCGACAGCCAGGCGGAGCTGGAGCTCTATTCGGTGAACGCCATCACCAGCGGCAGCGACTCCCAGGGCGAGGTCACGGTGCGCCTGCAGAAGGGCGGGCGGATCGTCAACGGCCTGGGGGCGGACACCGATATCGTCATCGCCTCCGCCAGGGCCTATGTGAACGCCCTCAATGCCCTGGCCAGTCGCGGCGAGCGCACCCACCCCCAGGGTGTCCACGAAGGGCCCTGAAAAGCCGGCTGGACGGTATGGCATCCGAAACGACCACGGCGCCCCCAGGGGCGCCGTGGTCGTTTGTCGTGGGAGGAGGCTTAGCGGCGGCGGGCCGGTCGCCGGGCATGCTGCCAGCAGCGCGCCGAGGTGATCAGCTTGTCCCTGACCTGGAGGATCTCCATGCGGGTGGTGCCCACCTGCAGGCAGGCGGGGCCGTCGGGGAAGGACTCCAGGTGCTCGAGGATCAGGCCGTTGAGGGTCTTGGGGCCATCGGTGGGCAACTGCCAGCCCAGCGACTTGTTGATCTCGCGGATATTGGCGGTGCCCTCGATCAGGTAGCTGCCATCGTCCTGGAGGTGGATCTCCTGGTGCATCCCCGCCACGTCGGTGGTGAATTCGCCGACGATCTCCTCGAGGATATCCTCCAGGGTCACCAGGCCCTCCACGTCGCCATACTCGTCCACCACGATGCCGATACGCCGCTTCTGCTTCTGGAAGTTGAGCAGCTGGGTATGCAACGGGGTGGATTCGGGGATGAAGTAGGGCTCCCGGGCCTCCTGGACGATGGCCGCCTTGGTGACCTCCGCCTTGGCCAGGAAGCGTGCCGCGTTGCGCAGGTGCAGCATGCCGATGATGTTGTTGATATCGCCCTTGTAGACCGGAATGCGGGTGTGCTGACTGGTGCGGATCTGGGCGAGGATGCTCTCCAGGTCATCCTCCAGGTCGATGCCGACGATCTCGTGGCGGGGCACCATGATGTCGTTGACGGTGACATTCTCCAGGTCGAGGATCGACAGCAGCATCGCCTGGTGGCGCTGGGGGATCAGGGTGCCCGCCTCGTGGACGATGGTGCGCAGCTCGTCCCGGGTCAGGTTGTCGGCGCCGCCATCGATCTGCTTGACCCCGGCCAGGCGCAGCAGGCCGTTGGAGATGGCGTTGGTCAGCCACACCAGCGGATAGAGCAGCTTGAGCAGCGGCTCCAGGATCACCGAGGCGGGGTAGGCGATGCGCTCCGGCTTGACCGCCGCATAGGTCTTGGGGGTCACCTCGGCGAAGATCAGGATGACGATGGTCAGCACCAGGGGGGCGATGGCCGGCCCGGTCACCTCGCCGAAGAAGTGGATCGCCAGCACGGTGGCGATGGCGGCGGCCAGGTTGTTGACCAGGTTGTTGCCGATCAGGATCACGCCGATCAGGCGGTCCGGGCGGGCCAGCAGGCGCAGCACCCGTTGGGCCCGGCGCTCGCCGCCGTTGGCGCGATGGCTGAGGCGATAGCGGTTGATGGACATCATGCCGGTCTCGGAACTCGAGAAGAAGGCCGACAGCAGGATCAGCAGCACCAGCAGGCCGAACAGCAATCCCAGAGGGAAGTCGTCGCTCAAGATGGAAGGGTCCTTTATGGCGTATCAGGCACGTTTGTAGAGAAGTGGCGCGTGGCCTGTCAAGGCGGCTCAGGGCCCCGGGAAGATCACTTCCAGGGCGAACTTGCTGCCGAAATAGGCCAGCAGCAGCAGCGCGCAGCCCCCCAGGGTCCAGCGTACTGCCTTGAGGCCCCGCCAGCCGAGCCAGTGGTGGCCGGCCAGGAGAATCGAGAAGATCACCCAGGCGGCCAGGGAGAGCAGCGTCTTGTGGGCCAGGTGCTGGGCGAAGAGGTTGTCGAGGAACAGCAAGCCGCTGAGGATGGCCAGGGTCAGCAGGGTCACCCCGGCCCAGATCAGCTCGAAGAGCACCCGCTCCATGGTGGTCAGGGGGGGCAGGGCCTGGACGATGCCGCGGGTATGGTGGTGGCGCAGGGCCTGGTTCTGTACGCCGAGCAGGATCGCCTGAACGGCGGCGATGGCCAGCACGGCGAAGGCCAGGGCGGAGCTCACCACATGCAGGGCGATGCCCGGGGTCAGGCCGCTGCCGGGAGGCGGGCTGGGCAGGCCTACCGCCAACACCAGGGTCGCGGCGGCCAGCGGGAAGAGTCCCACCGCCACGTTGAGTACCGGCTTGAAGAGGCTGATGGCCAGCAGCAGGGCGGCGATCAGCGCCCCCGCCGCGGTGGCGGTGGTGCCGAGGCCCAGGCTCAGCGGCTCGCTGCCGCCGATCAGGGCGCCGAGTACCAGCAGGTGACAGACCACGGCCAGGCCGCCCAGGGTCAGCACCAGGGGCGGACGCTGGGGGACGCGCCGGGCCAGCGCCAGCGCCTGCCAGGAGGCGGCACCGCAGTAGAGGATGATGGCGATTAAGGCAAAGGGAAGCGCCTGCATAGCGTTGCTGTCCATGGGCCGCCCGGGGCGGCGAAGTGGCGAAATAAGGGCCGCGATCCTGGCGCTACTATACCGAAGCCCCGGGGCGCCGCCCAGCCATGCATGGAGACCGAGGCCATCAAGGCGTATAATCGCGCCAAACGCCAAGGCATCGTTGCCGGAGAGGCCCATGTTCGAAAGTCTATCGGAGCGTCTATCGCGGACGCTGAGGTCCATCAGCGGTCAGGCCAAACTGACCGAGGACAACATCAAGGATACCCTGCGCGAGGTGCGCCGGGCGCTGCTGGAGGCCGATGTCGCCCTGCCGGTGGTCAAGGCCTTTATCGACGCGGTGCGTCAGCGCGCGGTGGGTCAGGAGGTCTCCAAGAGCCTGTCGCCGGGGCAGCAGTTCGTCAAGATCGTCCAGCAGGAGCTGGAGGCGGTCATGGGCGAGGCCTTCGATGGCCTCAGCCTCAAGGGCTCGCCGGCGGTGATCCTGATGGCCGGCCTGCAGGGGGCGGGCAAGACCACCTCCGTGGCCAAGCTGGCCCGCTACCTCAAGGAGCGCGAGAAGAAGAAGGTGTTGGTGGTCTCCGCCGACGTCTATCGTCCCGCGGCCATCGACCAGTTGGAGACCCTGGCCGGAGAGATCCAGGCCGACTTCTTCCCCTCGTCCAGCGATCAGCGTCCGGTGGCCATCGCCGAGGCGGCCATCAAGCACGCCAAGATCCAGTTCCATGACGTGGTGATCGTCGATACCGCCGGTCGCCTGCATGTCGATGCCGACATGATGGACGAGATCCAGGCCCTGCATCGGGCGGTGACGCCCCAGGAAACGCTGTTCGTGGTCGACGCCATGACCGGCCAGGACGCCGCCAATACCGCCAAGGCCTTCCACGAGGCGCTGCCGCTGACCGGGGTGATCCTCACCAAGGCCGATGGTGACGCCCGTGGCGGGGCGGCCCTCTCGGTACGCCATATCACCGGCAAGCCGATCAAGTTCATGGGCATGGGCGAGAAGACCGATGCCCTGGAGCCCTTCCATCCGGATCGGGTGGCCTCGCGCATCCTCGGCATGGGCGATGTCCTGTCGCTGATCGAGGAGGCCGAGCGCACCGTCGACAAGGGCAAGGCCGCCAAGCTGGCCAAGAAGGTCAAGAAGGGCGAAGGCTTCGACCTGGAGGACTTCCGCGACCAGCTCCAGCAGCTCAAGAAGATGGGCGGCATGGGCGGCCTGCTCGGCAAGCTGCCGGGCATGGGGCAGATGGCCGAGATGGCCCAGGGCCCCGGGCCGGAGAAAGAGCTCGGCAAGCTCGAGGCACTGATCAACTCCATGACGCCCCAGGAGCGCCACAAGCCGGAGATCATCAATGGCTCCCGCAAGCGGCGCATCGCCACCGGTGCCGGCCTGCAGGTGCCCGACCTCAATCGTCTGCTCAAGCAACACAAGCAGATGCAGAAGATGATGAAGAAGGCGGGCAAGAAGGGCGGCATGCAGAAGATGATGCGCGGCATGTCCGGCATGATGGGCGGCGGTGGCCCGGGCGGCCCCGGCGGTATGGGTGGGCCCGGAGGCATGGGCGGCCCGGGGGGCATGGGAGGCCCCGGAGGCTTCCCCTGGCGCTGATGCCGGGGGCTGTCAAGGAAAAAGGTTCCCAAACGGTGCCGCTTTCCGTAGAATGTCGCGTCTTCATGACTGGGTCGTGAGTCCGCTCGCGCCCTGAAGACTCCAAATTTCAGCAATCTAACCGAAGGACTGTTTAACGCCATGGTTACCATTCGTTTGGCACGTGGTGGCGCCAAGAAGCGTCCCTTCTATCACCTGACCGTGACCGACTCTCGCAAATCCCGCGACGGTCGTTTCCTGGAGCGCGTCGGCTTCTTCAACCCGGTGGCCCGTGGTCAGGAAGAGCGTCTGCGCGTCGACCTGGAGCGCGTCACCCACTGGCAGGATCAGGGTGCCCAGCTCTCCGAGCGTGTCGCCGAGCTGATCAAGGAAGCCCGCAAGCAGGCCAACGCCTGATCGTGAGCTCGGTGCAGGAAACCGCCATGACCTCTCCCCAGGGCCGCGATAAGGCTCAGCATGTCGTGCTGGGCAAACTGACCAGCTCCTACGGGGTGAAGGGGTGGCTCAAGGTGTACTCCTACACCAGCCCCATGGAGGGCATTCTCGACTACCCCGAGTGGTGGGTGCGTCTCGATGGTCAGGTACGGGTGTACCGCCTGACTCAGGGGCGTCGCCACGGCAAGGGACTGGTCGCGAACCTCGACGGGGTGAACGACCGCGATGCCGCCGAGCGGCTGGCCGGGGCGGAGATCCTGCTGCCCAAGTCGGCGCTGCCCGAGCTGCCCGCGGACGAGTATTACTGGTACCAACTGGAAGGCCTCGAAGTGGTGACCGCCGAGGGGCAAGCCCTGGGGCGCGTGGCCAGCCTGTTCGAGACCGGCGCCAACGACGTCATGGTCGTGCGCGGTGCCGCCGACGGCAAGGAGCGGCTGCTGCCCTTTTTGCCCGACGAGGTGATACTCGATGTGGATCTCGATGCCGGCCGCATGACGGTGGCCTGGGATCCCGACTTTTGACTCTAGGGTCGACCGCCCGAGGCGGAACCCCCAGAGCCGATGCCTGGAATGAATTGCCGTGTGGATAGGTGTTGTCTCGCTGTTCCCGGAGATGTTCGATGCGATCGGCCGCTATGGCGTGACCGGTCGGGCGGTCAAGCAAGGGTTGCTGGAACTGGAATTCTGGAATCCCCGGGACTTTGCCATCGACAAGCACCGCACGGTGGATGATCGCCCCTATGGGGGCGGGCCGGGCATGCTGATGAAGGTCGAGACGCTGCGTCAGGCGATCCATGCCGCGCGCGCCGAGGCCGAAGCGACACAGGGCCAGCCGGCCCGCGTGATCTACCTGTCGCCCCAGGGGCGACCTCTGGATCAGCGCGGTGTCCAGGAGTTGGCCGCGGCGGGGCCATTGATCGTGGTGGCCGGCCGTTACGAGGGCATCGACGAGCGTATCGTCGAGGCCGATATCGATGAAGAGTGGTCCATCGGCGACTATGTGCTGAGCGGCGGCGAGCTGCCCGCCATGGTGCTGATCGATGCCGCCGCCCGGCTGGTGCCGGGAGTGCTGGGACACCAGGACTCGGCGGTGGAGGACTCCTTCAACGAGGGACTGCTGGATTGCCCTCACTATACGCGCCCGGAAGTGATCGACGGGCGGGCGGTACCCGAGGTACTGCTGAGCGGCAATCATGGCGCCATTCGTCGCTGGCGCCACAAGCAGTCCCTGGGACGCACCTGGCTCAGGCGTCCCGACCTTCTCGAGGGTCGCGAATTGAGCCGAGAGCAGCGGCAACTGCTCGACGAGTTTATCGACGAATACGCCAGTCAGGCGGAGGTGCGAGACACCCCCGAGGCCCCATAAGCCAGGGCAGACTCGCGTCACACACCCGATTCCCGCGTCCGCGTGCCTACGCCGAGCGTCGGGATCACGGCCACCCCAGGGTGGCGATGAGATATTGAGGAGCTAGCAATGAGCAGCAAGAACAAGGTGATCCAGGCGATCGAGAACGAGCAGATGGCCAAGGAAGTCCCGGCCTTCGCCCCCGGCGACACCGTGATCGTGCAGGTCAAGGTCAAGGAAGGTAACCGCGAGCGTCTGCAGGCCTTCGAAGGCGTGGTGATCGGCAAGCGCAACCGCGGTCTGAACTCCGCCTTCACCGTGCGCAAGATCTCCCACGGTGTCGGCGTCGAGCGGACCTTCCAGACCTACAGCCCGCTGGTCGACTCCATCAGCGTCAAGCGTCGCGGCGACGTGCGCCAGGCCAAGCTGTACTACCTCCGCGAGCGCAGCGGCAAGTCTGCCCGCATCAAGGAAAAGCTGGCCTAAGTCGGGCCAGGTCGCGACCCGGCACCGCCGAGGTCGCCGGGAAACCCCGTCACCGCTCGCGCGGGGCGGGGTTTCCCTGCATTTGAGGCCCGTCGATGTCCGATACCACCCTGATCGATACCTTCCTCGATGCCCTGTGGCTCGAGCAGGGCGCCAGTGAGCATACCCTGGCCGCCTATCGGCGCGACCTCGGCGCCTGGGCGGCCTGCCTGGCCGAGCACGGCGCCTGCCTGCTGGCCCCCGGCGCCGAGACCCTGCCCGAGTGGCTGGCGGCGCGCCGCGAGGCGGGTTACCAGCTGCGCTCCAATGCCCGGCTGCTGTCGAGCCTGCGGCGCTTCTACCGCTGGGCGCTGATGACCGAGCGGCTGAGCGCCGACCCCCTGGCCGGGGTGCGCCTCCCCAAGGTGCGGCCCAACCTGCCGAATACCCTGGACGAGGCCGAAGTGGAACGGCTGCTGGCGGCCCCGGACACCGACAGCCCTCTGGGGCTGCGCGATCGCGCCATGCTGGAGGTGCTCTACGGCTGCGGCCTGCGCGTCTCGGAGCTGGTCAACCTGAGCCTGGCCAGCGTCAACCTGCGCCAGGGGGTGGTGCGGGTGCTGGGCAAGGGCGACAAGGAACGCCTGGTGCCCCTGGGCGAGGAGGGCATCGCCTGGCTGGAGCGTTACCTGCGCGGCGGGCGGGGCGCCCTGATGCGCGATCCCACGCGGCCGGCGCTCTTCCCCGGGCGCGGGGATGCCTGCCTGACTCGCCAGGCCTTCTGGCATCGCATCAAGGCCCATGCGCGATCCGCGGGCATCGCGCGGCCCCTGTCGCCGCATACCCTGCGCCACGCCTTCGCCACCCATCTGTTGAATCATGGGGCCAATTTGCGTGTCGTACAGCTGTTACTCGGTCATAGCGACCTGTCGACGACCCAGATCTATACCCATGTGGCCCAGGCGCGCCTGGAGCTGCTGCATGCCGAACATCACCCGCGAGGCTGAGAATGCAACGAGCGACACGATTCGCCCTGGGCGGCCTGCTGGCCGCCGCCCTGACCACCCCGGCCCTGGCCGACCCCGCCGATGAGCTGGCCCGGCAACTGAGCGTGGGTGGCGAGCCGATGCCGGTGGAGAGCGTCACCACCACGCCCCTGGACGGCTTCTTCGAGGTGCGTCTGGAGAATGGCGAGACCTTCTACAGCGACAGCAGCGGTCGCTTCTTCCTGGTGGGGGACCTCTACGAGAATGGCGACCAGGGGCTGGTCAATCTCACCGAGCAGGCCCGCAATGCCGAGCGCGCCGGACGCCTGGCGATGATTCCCGAGGCCGAGCGGGTGATCTTCCGCGGCGCCGAGAGCCGGGCCACGGTGACCGTCTTCACCGATACCACCTGCCCTTACTGCGTGCGTCTCCACGAGGAGGTGCCGGCGCTCAATGCGATGGGAATCGAGGTACACTATCTGGCCTTCCCGCGCAGCGGCATGGGCTCCCGGGGCGCCCGGGAGCTGCAGCAGGTGTGGTGCGACGCCAATCCCAGCGAGGCGATGAGCCGGGTCAAGGGGGGCGCGCCCCTGGAAGGGCCCGCGGACTGCGACAATCCGGTCGAGGCCCAGTATCATCTGGGGATGGAGCTTGGCGTCCAGGGTACGCCGGCCATCGTGCTGCCCGACGGGCGCCTGGTGCCGGGCTATGTGCCCGCCGAGCGCCTGGCCGCCATGCTGGGCCTCGACGACGAAGCATACGCAAGACGATGACGAGTGGCGGGCGCAGGCCCGGGCCGGAACCGCCACCGCTGGACCGCCGCCCGACGACCCGGGCGGACACCGAACACTAAAGCAAGGGGATATCACGTTGAAACCGGTGAGAGTGGGAATCTGTGGCCTGGGTACCGTCGGTGGCGGTACCTTCAATGTCCTGACGCGCAATGCCGACGAGATCGCCCGGCGGGCCGGGCGGCCCATCGTGATCGAGCAGGTGGCGATGCGTCGCGACAACCCGGACTGCGACACCACCGGCGTCAAGACCACCTCCGATATCTTCGAAGTGGCCCGCAACCCCGATGTGGACGTGGTGGTGGAACTGATCGGCGGCTACGAGGTGGCCCGCGAACTGGTGCTCACCGCCATCGAACATGGCAAGCACGTGGTCACCGCCAACAAGGCGCTGATCGCCGTGCACGGCAACGAGATCTTCCAGGCCGCCCATGAGAAGGGCGTGATCGTCGCCTTCGAGGCCGCCGTGGCCGGCGGCATCCCGGTGATCAAGTCGCTGCGCGAGGGCCTGGGCGCCAACCGCATCGAGTGGGTGGCCGGCATCATCAACGGCACCGGCAACTATATCCTTACCCATATGCGCGACGAGGGCCGAGCCTTCGAGGACGTCCTGGCCGAGGCCCAGGCGCTGGGTTACGCCGAGGCCGACCCCACCTTCGACGTGGAGGGGATCGACGCCGCCCACAAGCTGACCATCCTCGCCTCCATCGCCTACGGCGTGCCGCTGCAGTTCGAGAAGGCCTACACCGAGGGCATCTCCCGGGTCACCGCCGAGGACGTGGAGCAGGCCGATAACCTGGGCTATATCATCAAGCACCTGGGCATCTCCAAGCGCACCGAGCAGGGCCTGGAGCTGCGGGTCCACCCGACCCTGATTCCCAAGGAGCGCCTGCTGGCCAATGTGCACGGCGTCAAGAATGCCATCGCGGTGATGGGCGACGCCGTGGGTCCGACCCTCTACTACGGCGCCGGCGCCGGCGCCGAGCCCACCGCGTCCGCGGTGGTGGCCGACCTGCTCGACGTGGCCCGGGATATCACCACCGCCCACCACTACCGGGTGCCCTACCTGGCCTTCAGCGGCATCGACGAGGACGTCAGCCAGCTGCCGATCCTGCCCATGGAGGAGATCAGCACCGCCTACTACCTGCGGCTGCTGGCGGTGGATCGTCCCGGCGTGCTGGCCCGGGTGGCCACCATCCTCTCCGAGCAGGGTATCTCCATCGAGGCGCTGATCCAGAAGGAGGCCACCGAAGGCGAGCTGGTGCCGATCATCCTGCTGACCCATCGCACCCGCGAGCAGCAGATGAACGAGGCGATTCGCCTGATCGAGTCCATGGCCGATATCGCCGGGCCGGTGACGCGGATCCGCGTGGAATCCCTCGACGAACACGAATAACCCGAGCTTTCGCTGGATAGAGACCGTCATGGCCAGGGCCATGGCGGCAAGGGAACCGAATCATGCGCTATATCAGTACCCGCGGGCAGGCGCCCGCGCTCTCCTTCGAGGACGTGGTGCTCACCGGCCTGGCCAGCGATGGCGGCCTCTATGTGCCCGAGACCGTGCCGCAGTTCTCCCGCGAGGAGCTGGCCGAGATGGCCGGGCTCTCCTATGCCGAGATCGCCTTCCGGGTGATGAAGCCCTTCGTCAACGGCGAGATCGATGACGAGACCTTCCGTCGCCTGGTCACCGAGGCCTACGCCACCTTTAGTCACGATGCCGTGGTGCCGCTCAATCAGCTCGACGCCAACCACTTCCTGCTGGAGCTGTTCCACGGCCCGACGCTCGCCTTCAAGGACGTGGCCCTGCAGCTGCTCGGCCGTATCCTCGATCACTTCCTGAAGAAGCGTGGCGAGCGGGCGGTGATCATGGGCGCCACCTCCGGCGACACCGGCTCCGCCGCCATCGAGGGCTGCCGCCATTGCGACAACCTCGACATCTTTATCCTCCACCCGCATAACCGGGTCTCCGAGGTGCAGCGTCGCCAGATGACCTCGGTGCTGGCGGACAACATCTTCAATATCGCCATCGAGGGCAACTTCGATGACGCCCAGGCGATGGTCAAGGCGAGCTTCGCCGATCAGGGCTTCCTCAATGGCACCCGGCTGGTGGCGGTCAACTCCATCAACTGGGCGCGCATCATGGCCCAGATCGTCTACTACGTGGCCGCCGGCGTGGCCCTGGGCGCCCCGCATCGCCAGGTGAGCTTCTGCGTGCCCTCGGCCAACTTCGGCAACGTCTTCGCCGGCTTTATGGCCTACCGCATGGGGCTGCCGGTGGAGCGTTTCGTGATCGCCACCAACGCCAACGACATCCTGCACCGCACGCTCGCCGACAACGACTTCTCCAAGAAGGAGCTGGTGGCGACCCTGGCGCCTTCGATGGATATCGTCGTCTCCTCCAACTTCGAGCGGCTGCTGTTCGAGGCCTATGATCGCGATGGCGCCGCCGTGGCCGCGCTGCTGGAGCGCTTCCAGGCCGAACCCGCGGCGCTCGCCGAGGCGCCCCTGGCCAAGCTGCGCGAGATGTTTGCCAGCCATAGCGTCGATGACGCCACCATCCTCGAGGTGATCCGCGAGGCGCATCATCGCTCCCAGGAGATCCTCGACCCGCACACCGCCACCGGCTACCGCGCCGCCGAGCGCGAGCGTGGCGACGAAGCCGTGCCGATGATCACCCTGGCCACCGCGCACCCGGCCAAGTTCGCCGAGGCGGTGGTCAAGGCGGGCTTCCCCGGCGTGCCGCTGCCGCCGCATATGGACGACCTGCTGGAGCGCGAGGAACGCTATAGCGTGCTGCCGGCGGAGCTTTCCGCGGTGCAGCAGTTTGTCGCCGAGAACCGCCGCTAAGTCAGTAGTTATTTCGGCTCAGGGCAATCGTCGCTGAATGGCTGAGGGGCGCTGGGGGTAGGGCGGAGCAAAGCGTCTTTTTCAGGGACGAAAAAGTCGAGCGCCCAGGGAGGGGTTCACAGCGTCTTTGCGCAGGCCTGCCCCCAGGTTAGCCCCGGGCTTCAGTGGGGGGATCGAGCTGGCTGCCCAGTCCCGGTGCCCTTCGCTTGGCCGGCATGGTAAGTCATGCCTCGAGCCTAATTACAGCGAGACCAAGGAGTTGGAGTGGATACTCAGCCCCCCGTCGTGGATCTTCAGGAGCGGCTACGGCCGCGGATTCAGCCGCGCCCCCTGAATCGGGCCCTCTATGCTCGGGCCCAGCAGGAGGGCCTCTCGGAGCTCCAGGCGCGGATCCTCGCCGGGCGCCTCGACGACTACCGCGGCGAGCTGGCGCCGCTGATCTCGCCCAGCCTGCGCCACCTGGCGCATCCCGAGCGGCTGGCCGATGGCCGCCGCGCCGCCGAGCGCATCGCCCAGGCGGTGGCCGAGGGCGAGCATATCGGCATCCTCACCGACTACGACGTGGACGGCATCACCTCCCATGTGGTGATTCGCCGGACCCTGCACGAGCTGTTCGGGGTGCCCGAAGCCAAGCTGCATAGCCTGATCGGCCACCGTATCCATGACGGCTACGGCATCAGCCTGCCCCTGGTGGAGCGCACCCTCTCGCTCGCGCCGCGCCCCAGCCTGGTGATCACCGCCGACTGCGGCAGCAGCGACGAGCCGCGTATCGCCCGCCTGGCCGCCGAAGGGGTCGAGGTGGTGGTCACCGATCACCACGCCCTGCCCCTGGAGGGGCCCCCGGCCTCGGCCTATGCCACCGTCAACCCCACCCGGGACGACTGCGACTACCCGGACCCCACCATCGCCGGCTGCATGGTCGCCTGGCTGACCATGTCGCTGGCCCGCGGCGTGCTGATCGACTGGGGCGTGCTGCCCGAGGCGACCCCCAAGCTCTCCCCCTGGCTCTCCTACGTGGCGCTGGGCACGGTGGCGGATTGCGTGTCGCTGGGCGGCAGCCCCGCCAATCGCGCCGTGGTCAGCCATGGCCTGACCCTGATCAACCGCCTGGAGGCCGCCTGCTGGCGCACCATGGCGGCGCGCCTGGGCCCCGACAGCCTGCCCTTCGACGCCGAGACCCTGGCCTTCCAGATGGGCCCGCGCATCAATGCCCGCTCGCGGCTCGACGACCCCTATGCGGCCCTGCACTTCATGCTGGCCGCCGATGACGCCACCGCGGCGCGGCACCTGGAGACCCTCGACCAGGACAACCAGTCCCGCAAGGCGATCGAGGCGGAGATGACCGAGCAGGCCAAGGCCCTGGCCCAGGCGCCACTGGCCGAGGACGCCCCGGCCCTGGTGATCTTCCTGGAGCAGGGCCATGCGGGGGTGCAGGGCATCGTCGCCTCGAGGCTGGTGCAGGCCTACGGGCGGCCGGCCCTGGTGCTGACCCCCGCCGCGGCCCCGGGCATGCTGACCGGCTCCGGGCGTTCCATCGAGGGGCTGCACCTGCGCGATGCCCTGCAGCGCGCTTATGAGTTGGCCCCCGAGGCGCTACCGCGCTTCGGCGGGCATCGCGGCGCCGCCGGGGTGGGCGTGCCCCGGGAGCGACTGGACGCCTTCCGCGAGGCCGTGCTGACGGCGGTGGCGGAGCGGCTCGGCGGCGCCGAACTCTACCCCAGGGTGCTGACCGACGGGGAGTTATCGCCCGAGCAGCTCAGCCTCACCACCCTGGAGACCCTCGACGCCCTGGGCCCCTATGGCCGGGAGTTCGAGGCGCCGCTCTTCGAGGGGGACTTCCTGGTGGAGTCGCTGCGCCCGGTGGGCGCCGATGGCAGCCACCTGATGATGGACCTCTCTCTGGGGCGCATGAGCCACCGGGCGATCTGGTTCCGCGCCCTGACCCCCGGCGAGCTGCCCGCCTTCGGCCTGGGCGACCGCCTGCGCTGTGCCTACAAGCTCAACCGCAACCGCTGGAAGGGCCGCGAGTCGCTGCAACTGATGGTGGAGCATGCCGAGCCGATAGGCTCTTGAGTGACGCTCCGGGCCTAGCTTAGCCAGAACCACCAGACGATGGCGGCGATCAGCGCCAGGCCCGCCAGATTGATCAGCCAGCTCATGGGGTTGCCTCCCGCGGAGTCGCTTCGGTGGGGTGGTCACTCGGCGCGCCGAGCCTGAGCAGCCGCAGGCGGTTGGCGTTGCTGACCACGGTGATGGACGAGAGCGACATGGCGGCGCCGGCGATCATCGGCGACAGCAGCATGCCGGTGAGGGGGTAGAGCACCCCCGCGGCGATGGGAATGCACAGGGCGTTGTAGCCGAAGGCCCCCACCAGGTTCTGCTTGATATTGGCCAGCGTCGCCCGGCTGATCTCGATGGCATCGGCGACGCCGTGCAGGGAGCCGCGCATCAGGGTGATACCGGCGCTCTCGATGGCCACATCGGTGCCCTGGCCGATGGCGAAGCCCACGTCGGCCCGGGCCAGGGCCGGGGCGTCGTTGATGCCGTCGCCGACCATGCCCACCACCTCGCCTTCACCCTGCAGGCGCGCGATTTCGGCGTGCTTGTCCTCGGGCAGCAGGCCGGCACGGAAGTCGTCGATACCCAGCTCGGCGGCGATGGCGGCGGCGGTGTGCCGGTTGTCGCCGGTCAGCATCACCACCCTGAGGCCGTCGGCCTGCAGGCGCTTCACCGCCTTGACCGTGTCGTGGCGCAGCGGGTCGCTGATACCGAATAGCGCGGCCAGCTCGCCGCCCACGGCCAGGTAGACCACGGTGCGGGCCTGCTTTTCCCACTGGGTGGCCCGCTCGGCGGCGGCGTCCAGGTCGACGCCGGCCTCCTCCAGCAGGCGGGCATTGCCCAGCAGCAGCGGCTTGCTGTCGCCATTGGTAGCCCGGACGCCGCCGCCGGTAATGCTCGTGAAGTCGCGGATCTCGGCGGCCGTGTCGCCGATCCGCTCCTGTGCCCGCGCTTCGCAATAGCCCACCAAGGCGCTGGCCAGGGGATGCTCGGAGCCCCGCTCCAGGGCCGCGACCAGGCCCAGCAGCCGGGCCTCATCGCCGTCGAGCCCCGTGCCAGAGAAAAAGTGGGCCTCGGTTACCCGTGGCTTGCCCTCGGTGAGGGTGCCGGTCTTGTCCACCACCAGGGTGGTGAGCCTGCTGGCGGTCTGCAGGGCTGCGCCGTTTCTCACCAGCACGCCCCGCTCGGCGGCCTTGCCCACGCCGATCATGGTGGAGATGGGCGTGGCCAGGCCCAGGGCGCAGGGGCAGGCGATGATCAGCACCGTGGTGGCGGTGACCAGCATATGAATGACCCGCGGCTCGGCGCCGAAGTTGAACCAGGCCAGGGCGGTCAGCACGGCGATGATCATCACCGAGGGCACGAAGATGCTGGAGATCCTGTCGGCCAGGGCGCCGATGGGCGGGCGGGAGTTCTGGGCGCTGGCCACCTGCTCAGTGATCTGCCCCAGCCGGGTATCGGCACCGACCCGGGTCGCCTCGTAGACCAGCCCCCCCTTGCCGTTGACGGTGCCGGCGCTGACCTCGTCATCCACCCCCTTGGCCACCGGGACCGGCTCGCCGGTCAGCATCGATTCGTCGATATGGCTGGCGCCCTCCACCACCAGGCCGTCCACCGGCAGGCGCTCGCCGGGGCGCACGCGGATCCGGTCGCCCTCGCGCACCGCGTCGATCTCCACCTCCCGCTCCTCGCCGTCGCGGATCACCCGGGCGGTGCGGCTCTGCAGGTCGAGCAGGCGCTTGAGGGCTTCGCTGGTGCGGCCCCGGGCACGCAGCTCCAAGGCATTGCCCAGCAGCACCAGGCCGATCACCATCGCCGAGGCCTCGAAGTAGATGCCCTGGGCCACCTCGGGAAGCCAGGGGGCAAAGGCCACCACTGCCATGGAGTAGCCCCAGGCGGTACCTGTGCCCATGGCGATCAGGGTATCCATATTGGCCTGGTGGTGACGGAAGTTCTTCCAGGCGTTGATAAAGAAGTGGCGGCCGGGGCCGGCCATCACCGCCAGCGTCAGCAGCCCGATCGCCAGCCAGAAGAGCCGCCCCGGACCCGATGGGTGGGGGTGGAAGAAGACCATGCTGACCATCAGCGGCACCGCCAGCGCCAGCGACCAGAAGCTGCCGTGCAGGCGACGGCGATACTCCTTGGCGTCCTGTTCGGCACGGCTGGCCTCGGCCTGGCGCAGGTCGACGATCGGCTCGGCCTCGTAGCCCGCCGAGCGCACGGCCTGGATCAGGGCCTCGGCCTCGGCGCTGCCATGGACCTGGGCGGTGCGGGTGCCGAAATTGACGCTGGCGGTGGCCACCCCTGGGGTGCGCTCCAGGGCCTGCCGGACGCTCTTCACGCAGCTGGCGCAGGTCATGCCGCCGATCGCCAGCCGTTGGGTGATGGCATGTTCCGCCGCCGACGGGGCCTCGGCGTCCTTGGTATCCGCGGCGCCGGGTGCCTCGTCTTCGTCGGCTGTCGCGGCGTCGGGCGCTTCGTCGGCGTGGGCGATCTCGCCGGTCGGGTAGCCGGCCTGGGCGAGGATGGCATCGAGGGCCTCACCATCCAGCGAGGAGGTGACGGTGAGGCGCTTCTCGGCGGGCTCGCCCACTACCTCGGCCTCGGGATCCCGGTCCTGAATCGCCTCGCGCATGCGTTTGACGCAGCCCTGGCAGCTCATGCCGGGGACGCTGCGCTGCAGTGATGTCTGGGCGTTCATGGTGTCTCCTTCTTGGAGGGGGCGTCGGGCGAGGCGTCGGCCGTGGTATCGCTGAGGGGCTCGGGGAAACTCTCGATCAGGCGGCACAGGCTATGACCATCCGGGGTGCCGTCGGGCATCGCCTCCCAGGTCGACAGCGCCTGCTCCATGCGTTCGGCCAGGGCCTGCAGCTCGGCGATACGGGCGTGGATCTCCGGCAGGCGGCTGGCCAGAAGGTCGCGCACCAGGGGGCAGGGGGAGTCGCCCTGGTCGGCATGGGCGAGGATGTCGCGAATCTCGGCGACGCTGCAGCCCAGGGTGCGGGCACGCTGGATAAAGCGCAGCCGCTCCAGGTCCCGGGGACCATAGCGCTGGTAGCCGTTGTCCGGATCGCGGGCGGGGTACAGCAGTCCCTCGCGGGTGTAGTGGCGCACGGTCTCGCCGGTGACCCCGGCGGCCCGGGCCAGCTCGATGACTTTCATGATGTCTCTCGCGGGTCGAAGGTTACCGGAGAGTTTAGAACCTGTGAGTAACACCTAGGTCAAGCAGCGCTTTCCGGGGCAGGGCGAGGCGCTCGGCACCGACTCGGCAAGTGATTGAAAGTTCAGGGAGTCAAACGATCGTGCGACCAAAGTATTAGCAAATATTGCATTAAAACGAACGTTTGGCCTTGATCTGCCCCCGGGGTTGCGCCAACACTGGGGCACGTCATCGCCCGCCGGCGCGGGTTTATAACAACGCACAGCTCACCCCTGAACAGGATGTCGTGATCATGCAGAACAAGTTCAACAAGCTCTCCTGGGCCGTGGCCATCGCCGCCGCCACCTTCGCCGGCCAGGCCAGTGCCGGCGGGTACCAGATCAACGAACAGAGTGTCAGTGGCCAGGGCTATGGCCATGCCGGGCGCAGCTCCAATGTTCATGATGCCACCATCGTCTTCGGCAACCCGGCGGGCATGTCCTTCCTGGACCGGGCCCAGGTCACCGCCGGCGGAACCTATCTCGACGTCAGCAGCGATATCAGCAATGTGCAGGCCAATGCCATGCTCGATAGCGGGTTCGCCGCGACCGGCAATCCGGCTAACGCCACCGGCCAGCAGGTGCCGGTGGGGACGATTCCCGGCACCAGCGAGGGCGATATGGTGCCCGGCAAGCTGATTCCCTTCGCCTTCTATGCTCAGCCGCTGAACGAGCGCCTGGCCTTCGGCTTCGGCGTCTATGCGCCCTTCGGCTCCATGACCGAGTATGAGGAGGGCTTCCAGGGGCGCTACTTCGGCGACTATACCGAGGTGCGGGTGGTCAGCGCCCAGCCGACCCTCTCCTATCGCATCAATGAGCAATGGTCGGTCGGGGCCGGGATCACCTATAACCGGGTCGAGGGGGAGTTGCGGCGGCGGGTGCCGGGGAATCCCGCCCAGCCCTTCGACCCCTCCGCCGATATCGACTCCCGGGTCGAGGGCGACGACGATGGCTGGGGCTATAACCTGGGGGTGATCTATCAACCGGTCCCCGAGACCACCCTGGGCCTGACCTATCGTTCCGAGGTGGATTACACCCTGACCGGTGACTTCCGCGCCACGGCGCCAGATGGGAGTATTGCGCTGGATCCCAATACAGGTGTCCCGCTGCAGGATAGTGCCAGCCTGGATCTGACCACGCCGGAGACCGTCAACTTCTCGGTGACCCAGCAGATGTCGGATCGCCTGAAGCTGATGTTTGGCGCCTCCTGGACCCGCTGGAGCCGCTTCGACCAGATCCTGGTCACCGGCAGCCAGGGCCAGCAGATCACCCAGGAGACGCAGGATTACTCCAACGCCTGGGCCTTCGCCGTGGGGGGCGAGTATCAGCTGAATCCTCAGCTGGCGCTGCGAGCCGGGGTGAGCCTGGATAATACGCCTACCAGCGATCAACATCGCAGCGTGCGGATTCCTTCGGACGATCGCCGGATCTTCTCTATCGGCGCCGGCTGGACGCCTATCGAGGACCTGACCCTGGACTTCGCCTACTCCTACCTGACCGAGCGGAGTACCCGAATCAGTCAGTCCCGGGATGATCTCTATAGTGGTTTGGGCGGGGCCACCTATGCGGCAGATTACAAGAACGAGGCCCATGGCTTCGGCGCCCAGCTGACCTACCGATTCTAAGGTCTGCTAGTTCAGCAAGCGAAACCCGGCCTCGGCCGGGTTTCGCGCGTCTGAGGTATCCTGACGGGTGCGGCCTGACGGCAGGTTCGCTACAATAATGCCCTTTCCGCGCCACCCGGCCCTGGCCACCCGCCGGGCCGGGTGGCCGCTTGTTCACCGCAGATTCAGGCGAGACGCCCCTATGCTGGAAACCAATCCCATTCATAACCTGATCAAGGACCTGTCCGAGCGGACAGACGTCCTGAGGGGGTATCTTTGACTATGCCGAACGCAAGGATCGGCTAGAAGAAGTCTCCCGCGAGCTGGAAGACCCCAACGTCTGGAACGACCCGGACTACGCCCAGAAGCTCGGCAAGGAGCGCGCCTCCCTGGAGCAGATCGTCCAGACCATCGACGAGCTCGACCAGGGCCTCGGCGATAGCCGTGACCTGCTCGAGCTGGCCGAGATGGAGGAGGACGAGGCCACCGTCGACGAGGTGCGCAAGGAGCTCGAGGGGCTCCAGGCGGCCCTGGAGAAACTCGAGTTTCGGCGCATGTTCTCCGGCGAGATGGACGAGAACAACGCCTATCTCGATATCCAGGCCGGTTCCGGCGGCACCGAGGCCCAGGACTGGGCCAATATCCTGCTGCGCATGTACCTGCGCTGGGCCGAGCATCACGGCTTCAAGGCCGAGATCATCGAGGCCTCCGCCGGCGAGGTGGCGGGTATCAAGTCGGCCACCATCCATGTCCAGGGCGACTACGCCTTCGGCTGGCTGCGCACCGAGACCGGGGTGCATCGCCTGGTGCGCAAGAGTCCCTTCGACTCCGGCGGCCGCCGCCACACCTCCTTCGCCTCGGTGTTCCTGTCGCCGGAGGTGGATGACAGCTTCGAGGTGGAGATCAACCCGGCGGACCTGCGCGTCGATACCTATCGCTCCAGCGGTGCCGGCGGTCAGCACGTCAACACCACCGACTCGGCGGTACGCATCACCCACGAGCCCACCGGCATCGTGGTGGCCTGTCAGAGCCAGCGCAGCCAGCACGCCAACCGCGACTTCGCCATGAAACAGCTCAAGGCGAAGCTGTGGGAACATGAGATGCAGAAGCGCAACGCCGCCAAGCAGGAAGCGGAAGAGTCCAAGGCCGATATCGGCTGGGGCAGCCAGATCCGCTCCTATGTGCTGGATGATCAGCGCATCAAGGACCTGCGCACCGGGGTGCAGACCAGCAACTGCGACAAGGTGCTGGACGGCGACCTGGATCAGTTTATCGAAGCCAGCCTTAAACAGGGTCTCTGACCCTCGCCCATCGCGGCGGGGCGGTGGCCTCGCCGTGATCGGCCGTTTCACCGCTCCGCCGCCCTCTTTGCTTAACTCGACTACAGGTAGCGATATGGCCAACCAGAGCCCCTCTTCGGATAGCCCCCAACAGGATGACAATCACCTGATCGCCGAGCGCCGCGCCAAGCTGGCCGCGCGCCGCGAGAAGGCCGTTGCCCAGGGGGCGAGTGCCTTCCCCAATGACTTTCGCCGCGACAGCCAGGCCGCCGAGCTGATGGCCGAGCTCGGCGACAAGGCGAAGGAGGAACTCGAGGCGCTGGGGCGCCGGGCGGCGGTGGCCGGGCGCATCATGCGCAAGCGCGGCCCCTTTATCGTGATTCAGGACGTCTCCGGGCAGATCCAGCTCTATGTCGACAAGAAGGGGCTGCCGGCCGAGGTGCTCGAAGACGTCAAGGGCTGGGATATCGGCGATATCGTTGCCGGGCGCGGGCCGGTGCACAAGTCCGGCAAGGGCGACCTCTATGTGATGATGGAAGAGGCCAGGCTGCTCACCAAGAGCCTGCGCCCGCTGCCCGACAAGTTCCACGGCCTCACCGACATGGAGGCGCGCTACCGCCAGCGCTACGTGGACCTGATCATGAACCCCGACTCGCGGCGGGTCTTCGAGACCCGTGCCGGGGTGATCAGCGCCATGCGTCGCTTCTTCGAGGCCCGCGGCTTCATGGAGGTGGAGACCCCCATGTTGCAGCCGATCCCCGGCGGCGCCACGGCGCGTCCCTTTATCACCCACCACAATGCGCTGGACCAGGACATGTACCTGCGCATCGCCCCGGAGCTCTACCTCAAGCGCCTGGTGGTGGGGGGCTTCGAGCGGGTCTTCGAGATCAATCGCAACTTCCGCAACGAGGGCCTCTCCACTCGGCACAATCCCGAGTTCACCATGATCGAGTTCTATCAGGCCTATGCGGACTACAACGACCTGATGGACCTCACCGAGGCGATGCTGCGCACCCTGACCCAGGAGGTGCTGGGTACCACCACCCTGGTCAACACCGTGCGTAGCCGCGACGGCGAGGTGCTGGAGACCTTCGAGTATGACTTCGGCCGGCCGCTGCGCCGCCTGAGCGTCTTCGACTCGATTCTCGAGTACAACCCGGAGATCCACGCCGAGGCGCTGGCCGATGAGGCCGCCGCCCGCCAGATCGCCGAGCGCCTGGATATCGACGTCAAGGATGGCTGGGGCCTGGGCAAGATCCAGATCGAGATCTTCGAGAAGACCGTGGAACACCGCCTCCAGCAGCCCACCTTTATCACCGAGTATCCTACCGAGGTGAGCCCGCTGGCGCGGCGCAAGGATTCGAACCCCTTCGTCACCGAGCGCTTCGAGTTCTTCGTCGGTGGCCGCGAGATCGCCAACGGCTTCTCCGAGCTCAACGACGCCGAGGACCAGGCCGAGCGCTTCCGCGAGCAGGTGGCCGAGAAGGAGGCCGGCGACGACGAGGCGATGTATTACGACGCCGACTATGTGCGCGCCCTGGAGTATGGCATGCCGCCCACCGCCGGCGAGGGCATCGGTATCGATCGCCTGGTGATGCTGCTCACCGACAGCGCCTCGATCCGCGATGTATTGCTGTTCCCGGCCATGCGCCCCGAAGTGGAGTAAAAGGAGCTGGCCGATCACAGGTCGCTGGCATCGGAGCGTCTAAGGGGCGCTGGGGGCAGGATGGAGCGGGGGTTTTTTGCCATGGAGGGCAAAAGTAGCGCCCAGGGAGGGGTTCACAGCGCCCCGCGAGGACCTGCCCCCAGGGTAGCCCCGTGCCGCCGAGCCGGAAGTGCATTTACTGTGATGGCCCCGGGCTAAGGGGAAGTATTGGTAACCGGGGGGCCTTGCGCCCATAATGCCCAGGAATCGTCATCGAGGAGAGTGCGATGAAACTGCTCAACCGCTCCGCCCTGAGCGTCAAGCCGACCCAGCCCTTCCTGGACTGGATCAACTCCCTGGAGCCCACGGTGGGCGAGGATGACCTGACCCTCGATGATGTCGATCGGGAGAGCACCGTCTACCTGATCCCCGAGATGGATACCCCGGAGGCCCTGCAGGCCTTCGTGCGGGAGCGTTACCTGGAGATCCTCGAGACCGAGCTGCGGGCCTGGGAGGAGGACGAGCGCCTCTGGCCCGAGACCCTCGACTGGGCGCTCTTCCAGCGTTTCCTGCGGGTCGAGCACAGCTACCTGGCCATGGACCTGGACGACGAGGCGCCCCTGGAGATCTCCGAGTTCGACGATGCCCTGTTGATGGAGACCGACCCGGACTAGGAGACAGCCTCCTAAGCGGGTCGTCTCACCGTCTTCCAAGACCGGCCGCGGCCGGTCTTTTCGTTGCGCTGGCATAAACGGAAGCCCATGAGCCGACTCTTCTCCACCCGCCCCGGCGACGACGGCCTGCCGGGGCCCGAGCGCCGCCTGGCCGTATTGACCCTGGTACTGGGCACCCTGATCACGGTGGTGGATGTCACTATGATCAACGTGGCCCTGCCCTCCATCGCCCGTGACCTGGCCATCTCCGAGGCCCGGGCGGTGTGGGTGGTGACCAGCTTCCAACTGGTGTGTGGCGCCAGCCTGCTGGTGTGCGCCGCCCTGAGCGAGCTGCTCAGTCGCCACCGGCTCTATATCCTGGGGCTGCTGCTGTTCTCCGCCGCCTCCCTGGGGGCCGCCCTCTCCAGCCAATTGGAGGCCCTGCTGCTGTTCCGCGCCCTGCAGGGGCTGGGTGCCGCTGCCACCCTCTCCATCGGTCCCTCCCTCTATCGCCAGGTCTTCCCCTCGCGGCTGCTGGGGGCGGCCATGGGCTTCAGCGCCATGGTGGTGGCGGTGGGCTATGCCTCGGGGCCGGCCCTGGGCGGGCTGGTGCTGGCCATCGCCGACTGGCCCTGGCTGTTCGCCCTCAATGTGCCCCTGGGGCTGATCGCCGCCGCGGTGGCCTGGCGGGCGCTGCCTGCCGAGCCGCGCCGGCAGGGCGGTTTCGACCTGGCCGGGGCGCTGCTCTCGGCGGCCATGCTGGTGGGCTTCTTCCTGGCCATGGATGCCCTGGGCCATGGCGACGCCTGGGGCCTGGCGCTGCTGGCCCTGAGCCTGGCCTGTGGCGGCGGCTTCCTGGTTCGCCAGCGTCGCGCCCGCCACCCGCTGCTGCCGCTGGGGCTCTTCCGCGAGCCGCGCTTCGCCCTGGGGATCCAGGCCCAAGGGTTGACCTTTATCGCCCAGGGGCTGGTCTTCGTGGCGCTCTCCTTCTACTACCAGAAGGAGCTGGGTTACTCGCCCCTGCAGACCGCCTGGCTCTTCACCCCCTGGCCGCTGACCATCATGCTGACCGCGCCCCTGGCCGGACGCCTGGCGGACCGCTTCAATCCGGCCCTGCTGGCCAGCACCGGCCTGGGACTGCTGATGGGCGGCCTGGCGGCCCTGGCGCTGCTGGGGCCCGAGGCGAGCCTCGCCGACAGCCTGTGGCGCATGGCGCTGTGCGGCCTGGGCTTCGGCCTCTTCCAGGCCCCCAACAACCGTGAACTGATGAGCAGCGTGCCTCGGGCGCGCAGTGCCAACGCCTCCGGGGTGATGAGCACCACCCGTACCCTGGGGCAGTCCCTGGGGGTCGCCGTGGTCGGCCTGGTGCTGGCCACCGGCTGGCTGGCCTCGGTGCAGACCACCCTCTGGCTGGGCTGCCTGGCCTGCCTGCTGGCGCTGCTGGCCAGCCTGCGGCGCCTGCCCCTGAGTGGTACGGCGCGTCGCGAGGCCCATCGTCGGAGCCTGGCCGAATGAGTACAATGGAGGTCCTTTCCATCTCCCCAAGCGAGGCTCCCATGAGCGTACAGGCGTCCATCGAAGCGAAACTCCAGGCCCTCGAGCCCAGCGTGTTGGTGGTGGAGAACGAGAGCCACAAGCACCATGTGCCGCCGAACTCCGAGACCCACTTCAAGGTGACCCTGGTCTCCGAGCGCTTCGGCGGCATGCTGCCGGTCAAGCGCCATCAGCAGATCTATGCCCTGTTGGCCGATGAGCTGGCCGGGCCCGTGCATGCCCTGGCCTTGCATCCCTACACCCCGGAGGAGTGGGCCGCCCGGGGCGGCGAGCGGCCCGACTCTCCGAACTGTCGCGGCGGCGGCCGGTGATCAACGAACCGCAGCGCCTCCAGTACCTGGAGGCCATGGGGCTGACCGCCTGGACGGCCCGCTATCGGCTGCCCGGGGCGGCCGAAACCCCGGCCTGCGACTGGCCCGAGGAGGCGCCGGTCCCGGCTCAGGCGCCCCAGGCCCGTTTGCAGGCTTTGCTGCAGGAGCCCGCGGCGCCACGTCGCGAGTCCCCCGAGGCGACGCCCAAGGCATCTCCCGAAACGACGGCCGGGCCGGGGCGGGCCAAGGCCTTGTTGGGCGAGGCCCCTCAGGCCCCGGCGGCCAAGCCGTCGGAGCCCCAGCCCGCCGAGCCCGCTCCTGCGGCGGAGCCGCAACGGGCGTTGCGCTTCTCCGTGCAGCTGATGGCCCTGGAGGGACGCTGGCTGGTGCTCTTGCCCGAGGCCCCGGATGCCATGCAGCAGCGACTACTGAATAACCTGGGGCGCGCCGCCGGCTTGCCCCTGGCGGCGCCGGCCTTCCAGCGCTTCGACTGGCCAATGATGGAGGGGTTGCCGGTGGAAGCCCCCCTGGAGGAGGCCCGGGAAGGGCTCAAGGCCTTTATCGCCGGGCGTGGCTGGCACCCGGAGCGACTGCTGGTCTTCGGGCCCTCGCCGGAACTGAGCCGGGTGCTGGCCATCGACGCCGAGCGCAGCGAGGGCCTGGCATTGCCGGCCTGGCAGGGGCCGAGTCTCGCCGAGCTGGCCGGGGACGGCGAGGCCAAGCGGGCCCTCTGGCCGCGGCTGCGGGCCCTGGGCCAGGCCTGGTCGGCCGGGGAGGGCGGCGATGCCTGAGCCGGTACGCCTGGCGCGGGCGGACCTGTCGGCCCTGCTGGCCTTGGAACGGGTCGGGCAATCACATCCCTGGAGCGAGCACCAGCTGGCCGCGGCCCTGGAGGACGAGGCGGCCCGGGTCTGGGGGATTCGTGATGGGGAGGCACTGCTGGGGCAGGCGATCGTCTACCGCTTGCCCTTCGAGGCGGAGCTGCAGGCCATCACGGTGTCGCCCCAGGCGCGGCGTCGTGGCCTGGCCCGGCGGCTACTGGCGGAGGTGATTGCGACGGCGAAAGGGTGGGAGAGCGAGCGGCTGCTGCTGGAGGTGCGGGCCGGCAATGCGCCGGCCCTGGCGCTCTATCGGGCCGCCGGCTTCAGCGAGGATGGGCGTCGCCGGGGCTACTATCCCGGTGAGGCGGGGGCGCCCCGGGAGGACGCCGTGCTGATGTCGCTCGCGCTGGCGTCCGCAAAGGAGACGGCTTAGGACTGACTGCCGCCGTCCAGCTCCTGGAACTTGCTCAACAGGCCACTGAGGCGACGCTGCCACTCGTCGTGCTCCTGCTTCAGGCGGCTGTTTTCTTCGCGCAGCTCCTCGGCTTCCATCTTCAGCAGTTCCAGGGCCTCCACGGCCTGGGATACCTTCTGTTCGAGCTGGTTGAAGAGTTCGATACTCATCCTGTTTCTCCTGATCGCTGAGCGTGTGGCATGGGCCTACAGGGCGCAGCGTACGATGGCTGGCGCGGCTCAGCAAGCGTCGCCGGCCGGCGACGGGGAGGCGTGGCGCGCCTGGCGTCGGTAGAGGCGCCCCAGGGTATCGCCGGCCTTGACCTCCCGATGCAGCTGCCAGTGGGCCGGCACCCTCAGTGCCAGCTCCTGCTCCACTTCCACATAGATCCACGCCTCGGCCGCGAGCCAGCCGTTCTCCTCCAGGGCGACACAGGCCGCCTCGGCCAACCCCTGACGAAAGGGCGGGTCGAGGAAGACCAGGTCGAAGGGCGTGGCGGGGCCGACCAGGAAGGCCTCCGCGGCCTGAGTCAGGACCCGGCCCCGGTCGCTAGCCCCCAGGGTCTCCAGGTTGGTGCCGAGCCCCTGGGCCACCCGGGATTCACGCTCCACGAAGCAGGCCTGCCGGGCGCCCCGGGAGAGCGCCTCCAGCCCCAGGGCGCCGGTGCCGGCATAGAGGTCCAGCACCCGGGCGCCGGGCGTCACCCCGGTCAGCCAGTTGAACAGGGTCTCGCGGACCCGGTCCGGGGTGGGGCGCAGGCCGGGGCTATCGGGCACCGGCAGCTGGCGGCGGCGATAGTCGCCGCCGATGATGCGCAGCTTGCCGCGGCCACTCGGGCCAGGCCCTGGGGCAGCCCCCCGGGACGAGGAGCGGCGGTGGCGAGAGGGGGAAGAGGAGCGTCGTGTCATGGCCGGGATTGTACCCCCGGCCTTCTCCATAGTCATGGCTGGGGTCGCACCCCCGGCCTTATCCACAGTCATGGTCGGCGGCGGCGAGAGGAGGATGTGGTTCGTCGTGTCAGGGGCGAGCGTATCTCTCCGGGCTTAACCGCATCCACAGTAATGGTCGGCGGCGGCGAGAGGAGGATGTGGTTCGTCGTGTCAGGGGCGAGCGTATCTCTCCGGGCTTAACCGCATCCACAGTAATGGTCGGCAGTGGTAGGATGAGCCGATTCTTCAGACCTCGAGGTCAGATCACCCCATGTTCGGATTTTTCAAGCGCAAGAAGAAACAGGAAGAGCAGAAGCCACAGGCCGAGGAGACTCGGCTGGAGGAGTCCCAGGCACCCGACGTCGACGGCCAGGATGATAAGGCCTCGGCAGACGAGGCAAGCCATCGCGAGCCGCAGCCGGCGGCACCCGTTGCCGAGGCGTCAGAGCACCCCGAGAAGGCCGCCGCTAGCGACCCCGAGGCAAGCGCCGAGGCAAATCAGTCAGAGTCGCCCCAGGCGGCGGACGAGCCGGTCGCTGAGACCGCTCCCGAGGTAGCGGCACCTGCGCCAGTCGAAGAGACTGTCTCGCCTGAGCCTGAGCCTGAGCCTGAGCCTGAGCCTGAGCCTGAGCCTGAGCCTGAGCCTGAGCCTGAGCCTGAGCCTGAGCCTGAGCCTGAGCCTGAGCCTGAGCCTGAGCCTGAGCCTGAGCCTGAGCCTGAGCCCGAGCCGATGGCGGCAGCCGAGCCGGAAGAGGCGCCCAGGAAGAAGGGCTGGTTCGCGCGGATCAAGGCGGGGCTCGGCAAGACCCGCGCCAACCTGACCGACGGCATCGCCGACCTCTTCCTGGGCAAGAAGCAGATCGATGACGACCTGATGGAGGAGCTGGAGACCCAACTGCTGCTGGCGGATGTGGGCATCGAGGCCACCACCGAGATCATCGACAGCCTCACCGACCGGGTCTCCCGCAAGGAGCTCAAGGATGCCGAGGCCCTCTACCAGGCCCTGCAGGAGGAGCTGGCCGCCCTGCTGGCGCCGGTGGCCAGACCGCTCGACCTGCCGCCCAAGGGCGAGGGCCCCTTCGTGATCCTGATGGTGGGCGTCAACGGCGTCGGCAAGACCACCACCATCGGCAAGCTCACCCAGCACTTCCAGGCCGAGGGGCGCAGCGTGATGCTGGCCGCCGGTGACACCTTCCGCGCCGCCGCGGTGGAGCAGCTCAAGGTGTGGGGCGAGCGCAACAGCGTGCCGGTGATCGCCCAGCATACCGGCGCCGACAGCGCCTCGGTGATCTACGATGCCCTGGCCGCCGCCAAGGCCCGCCAGGTGGACGTGCTGATCGCCGATACCGCCGGCCGCCTGCACAACAAGGGTCACCTGATGGAGGAGCTCAAGAAGGTGCAGCGGGTGATGGGCAAGCTGGATGCCCAGGCGCCTCACGAGGTGATGCTGGTGCTCGACGCCGGTACCGGCCAGAACGCCCTCGCCCAGGCCAGTACCTTCAACGAGGCGGTGCCGGTCACCGGCATCACCCTGACCAAGCTGGATGGCACCGCCAAGGGCGGCATCATCTTCGCCCTGGCCAAGCAACTGGGTACGCCGATCCGCTATATCGGCGTCGGCGAGTCCCTGGACGACCTGCGCCCCTTCGCCGCCGAGGAGTTCGTCGGCGCGCTCTTCGAGCGTGACGACGCCCGGCGCGACGACGCCCGGCGCGACGACGCCCGGCGTGGCGACGCCTGAGCCTGCCGATGATCGTCTTCGAGCATGTGGGCAAGCGCTACGGCGGGCGCTTCGAGGCGCTGGCCAATCTCGACTTCCGGGTGCGCCGCGGCGAGATGGTCTTCCTGACCGGCCACTCCGGGGCCGGCAAGAGCTCCCTGCTGCGGTTGATCATGCGCCTGGAGCGCCCCAGTCGCGGCCGGGTGCTGGTGGCCGGCCACGATATCGAGCGCCTGCACGCCAGCCAGCTGCCCTTCTATCGTCGCCAGATCGGCGTGGTCTTCCAGGATCACCAGTTGCTTTTCGATCGCAGCGTCTTCGCCAATGTGGCCCTGCCGCTCGAGATCCAGGGCATGGAGCCCTGGGAGGTCGCCCGCCGGGTACGCGCCGCCCTCGACAAGGTGGGCCTGCTCTACCGCGAGAAGGCGTTGCCCATCGAGCTCTCCGGGGGCGAGCAACAGCGCATCGGCATCGCCCGGGCGGTGGTCAACAAGCCGGCCCTGCTGCTGGCCGACGAGCCCACCGGCAACCTGGATCCCCAGCTCTCCGCCGATATCATGGCGCTGTTCGAGGACTTCAATCGCATCGGCACCACGGTGATGATCGCCAGCCACGACCTGGCGTTGATCGCCCGCTTGCGCCATCGCATCCTGCGCCTGCGCGAGGGGCGCCTGGTGGCCGATGAGGAGGCCGCATGAGCCGTGACGATACGCCCGCCCGGCGCGGTGCCCGCAGCCAGCGGACCCAGGCCTCCAGTCGCCTGCGCGCCTGGGGACGCCACCATCGGGCCATGGGCCTGGACAGCGCTCGGCGCCTGGTACGCCAGCCCCTGGGCAGCCTGCTGACCATGCTGGCCATCGCCATCGCCCTGGTGCTGCCGGCGGGCCTGTGGCTGATGCTCGACAGCGCCCGCCTGCTGGATGCCGAGCTGGCCGAGAGCGCCACCCTCACCGCCTACCTGGAGCCCCGGGTGGGCGAGGGGGAGGCGATGCGCATCGCCGAGGCCCTGGGCGCCCATGAGGAGGTGGTGGCGGTGCGCCTGATCACCGCCGCCGAGGGCATGGCGGAGTTCCAGCAGGCCCTGGGGCTGGGCGACGCCCTGGGACGGCTCGAGACCAACCCGCTGCCTGCCAGCGTGGTGGTGATGCCGCGTCAGGAGGCGCCGGCGGCCATGCAGGCCCTGTCCACCGAGCTGGAGGCGATCACCGGGGTGGAGGAGGTGCGCCTGGACCTGGCCTGGGTGGAGCGTCTGGCCCAACTGGCCGAGCTGGGGCGCCGCGTCGCCCTGGCCCTGGCGTTGCTGTTCGGCCTGGGGGTGCTGTTGATCGTCGGCAATACCATCCGCCTGGCGGTGGAGAGCCGCCGCCAGGAGATCGAGGTGGTCACCCTGATCGGCGCCACCCACGCCTTCGTGCGCAGGCCCTTCCTCTACAGCGGCGCCTGGTATGGGCTGGGCGGCGGCCTGCTGGCGCTGGGCCTGCTCAACCTGGGCGGGCACTGGCTGGCCGCGCCGGTCTCGGCCCTGGCTGCCAGCTACGGGGCCAGTTTCGCCATGCCGCGACTGGATGTCGCGGGCTCGGCAACGCTGCTGCTTTGCAGTACACTCTTGGGTTGGCTGGGGGCCTGGATCGCCGTGGGACGCCACCTGGCGAGTATCCGCCCCCGCTAGGCTGGTCCGATGATCGGCGGCCGGCGCCGGCGGTTTCGGTAAAGCCGAGAAGGTTATCGGCCCGCTCGGGAACTCCGTGGTCACACCGGGGTCAAAGCGGACAGTCATTAGTTACCTAACGTTATCGTGAGTTAAGGGCATCTTGGAGACACGCACCCTATGAGCACTCGTCTTCTGCCTGTTGGCCAGTTATCACCGGGCCATGATCTGAACGGGTATATCCAGGCCGTCAACGGCATTCCCGTGCTCTCCGCCGCGGAGGAGCGCGAGCTGGCCTATCGCCTCTATGACGAGGGCGACCTGGAAGCGGCGCGCCGCCTGGTGTTGGCGCATCTGCGCTTCGTGGTGCATATCGCTCGCAGTTACTCCGGCTATGGCCTGCCCCAGGCCGACCTGATCCAGGAGGGCAATGTGGGCCTGATGAAGGCGGTCAAGCGCTTCGACCCCAATCAGGGGGTACGCCTGGTCTCCTTCGCCGTGCATTGGATTAAGGCCGAGATTCACGAATACGTGCTGCGCAACTGGCGCATCGTCAAGGTGGCCACCACCAAGGCCCAGCGCAAGCTGTTCTTCAACCTGCGCAGCGCCAAGAAGCGCCTGGCCTGGTTGAACAACGACGAGGTCGATGCCATCGCCAAGGACCTCGATGTCAAGCCGGAGGTGGTGCGCGAGATGGAAGGGCGCCTGGCCGCCTATGATGCCGGCTTCGACGCTTCCCCCGCCGAGGAGGAGGATCAGGGCTACCAGGCGCCGGTGCACTACCTGGAGGATGGCCGCTACGACCCGGCCGTGCAGCTGGAGGACAGCGACTGGGAGGAGGGGGCCACCCGGCGCCTGCAGCAGGCCCTGGAGGGCCTCGACGAGCGCTCCCGGGATATCCTCCATCGGCGCTGGCTCAGCGAGCCCAAGGCGACCCTCCACGACCTGGCCGATATCTATGGTGTCTCCGCCGAGCGTATCCGCCAGCTGGAGAAGAACGCCATGAAGAAGATCAAGCAGCAGATCGGCGACGCCCTGGTGGCCTGATCGCTATCAATGTAGGAGCGCACTTCAGTGCGCGATTGGCGCCGAAGGCGCCTGAAACCAAGAGCCCCCGCCGGTACGCCGGCGGGGGCTCTTGTTTATTGGCATCCCGAGAGGGCCGCCTTGCTCCTGCCTTCCTTAGGCCGTCTGCGCCTGGCGCGTCTCGGTCAGCAGGCCGGCGGAGAGCAGCTGCCACTGATCCTCCCAGAACTCGGTGGGGCGGCGCCGGAAGTCGCTGCGCACATACTGGCTGATGCGTCCCTCCACGTGGGAGAGCAGCAGGTTGGCGGCGCTGCTGGCACCGAGCACCGGGCGCCGCCCCTCGTGGATCTCCGCCTCGCGAAGGATCTGCTTGAACTGGGTCTCCAGGCGCTCGAACAACTGGTGCATGCGCAGCCGCAGCCGGGCGGTCTCGCCGGTCAGGGCGTCGCCCCCCAGCAGCCGCGACAACCCGGGGTTCTTCTCGGCGAAGCCCAGCAGCAGGGTGAGGATCTGCTGGCAGCGGGGCAGGGCCTCCGGGGTCTCGTCGAGGATGCGGCGAATCCGTGCGAAGAGGCTCTCCTCGATAAACTCGATCAACCCCTCGAACATCCGCGCCTTGCTGGGGAAATGGCGGTAGAGGGCCGCCTCGGAGACGCCCACCTGGCGTGCCAGGGAGGCGATGGTGATGCGCTTGCCGCTGTCCTCTTCGAGCATCAGGGCCAAGGCCTGGAGGATCTGCTCGCGGCGATTGATTTTGGTAGCTTCCTGCGTCATGAGCTTCTTCTGGTTATTCCGTGCGATGGGCTCATCCTAATCAGGCCTGGGAGGCGGCGCAAATCGTGCCGCCCAGCCGTGCCTCACTCGGCGTCGAGAATTTGCGTGCCGACCCCCGCATTGGTAAAGATCTCCAGCAGGGTGGCGTGGGGCACCCGGCCATCGATGATATGGGCGCTCTGCACGCCGCCCTTGACGGCCTCCAGGGCACAGCGAATCTTCGGCAGCATGCCGCCATGGATGGTGCCGTCGGCAATCAGGGCGTCCACATCCTGGGTGGAGAGGCCGGTCAGCACCTCGCCCTCGCCGTTCATCAGGCCGGCCACATTGGTCAGCAGCATCAGCTTCTCGGCGCCCAGGGCCTCGGCCACCTTGCCGGCCACCAGGTCGGCGTTGATATTGTAGCTATGGCCCTCGGCATCCACCCCGATGGGAGCGATCACCGGGATGAAGTCACGCTCGGCGAGCATCTCGATCAGGTCGGTGGAGACATGCTCCACCTCGCCCACATGGCCAATATCGATGATCTCCGGGGCGGTCATCTCCGGGGACTGGTGCTCCACCTTGAGCTGGCGGGCGCGGATCTGGCTGCCGTCCTTGCCGGTCAGGCCGATGGCCTTGCCGCCGCACTGGTTGATCAGGTTGACGATGCCCTTGTTGACCAGGCCGCCCAGCACCATCTCCACCACGTCCATGGTCTCGGCATCGGTGACCCGCATGCCGTTGACGAAACGCGACTCGATATTGAGCTTGGCCAGCAGGTCACCGATCTGGGGGCCGCCGCCATGCACCACCACCGGATTGATGCCCACCTCCTTGAGCAACACCATGTCCCGGGCGAAGGAGTCGATCAGGGTGTCCTCGGTCATGGCATTGCCGCCGTACTTGACCACCACCGTCTTGCCGGAGAAGCGCTGGATATAGGGCAGCGCCTCGGAGAGTACCTCCACGGTGAGCTGGGGATCGCGGGTCTGTTGGTCGGTCATGGGCGTGTCCTTGGTGTCGATCATCGTTATTCAGAAGGGCAGGGCCAGCTCCGGGGCGACCGCCTTCAGGGCCGCGCCGAAGCGCGCCTGGATACGCGTCAGCGCCGCCTCGTTCTTGCCCTCGAAGCGCAGCACCAGCACCGGGGTGGTGTTGGAGGCGCGGCACAGCCCCCAGCCGTCCGGGTAGTCGACGCGGATGCCGTCCAGGGTGGTCTTGACGCCGTCGTCGCCGAAGTCGCCCTCCCGGGCCAGTTGCGCCACCAGGGCGAACTTGGACTCGTCGGTGACGGTGATATTGAGCTCCGGGGTGCCCAGGTCCTGGGGGTAGCGGGCGAAGAAGGCATCGGCGTCGGCGGCCTGGCGGGAGAGCAGCTCCAGCAGGCGGGCGGCGCCGTAGAGGCCGTCATCGAAGCCGTACCAGCGCTGCTGGAAGAAGATATGGCCGCTCATCTCGCCGGCAAGCTGAGCGCCGGTCTCCTTCATGCGCGCCTTGATCAGGGAGTGGCCGGTGCGCCACATCTCCGGGGTGCCGCCGGCGGCCTCGATCACCCGGGCCAGGTTGCCGGTGCACTTCACATCGAAGATCACCCGGGCGCCGGGGGTCTCCTCGAGCATCGCCTCGGCGAAGGCCATCATCAGGCGATCCGGGTAGATCAGCTCGCCGGCGGGGGTGACCACGCCCAGGCGGTCGCCGTCGCCGTCGAAGGCCAGGCCGATATCGGCGCCGCTCTCCCGCACGCTGCGGATCAGGTCCACCAGGTTCTCCGGCTTGCCCGGGTCCGGGTGGTGGTTGGGGAAGGTGCCGTCGATCTCGGCATAGAGCGGAATCGTCTCCACCCCCAGGCGTTCGATCAGTTGCGGCCCCAGCTCGCCGGCCACGCCGTTGCCGCAGTCCACCACCGCCTTGAGGGGGCGCTCGACGCGGATATCGCCGAGGATGCGCGCCAGATAGGCCTCGCGCACGTCCTCTTCACGTACGCTGCCCTGGCCCGAGGCTAGGTCCCCTTCCTGAAGCCGGGTATGCAGGGCGGTGATCGCCTCGCCGGAGAGCGTCTCGCCGCCCAGCACGATCTTGAAGCCGTTGTAGTCCGGCGGATTATGGCTGCCGGTGACCATCACCCCGGAGGCGGTGCCTTCCAGCACATGGGTGGCGTAGTAGAGCACCGGGGTGGGCACCATGCCGATATCGATGACGTCGCAGCCGGCCTGGGTCAGGCCCTGCATCAGGGCGGCCTGCAGGCGCGGCCCGGAGAGGCGGCCGTCACGGGCGACCACCAGGGTGGATTCGCCGCGGGCGCGGGCCTCGCTGCCGATGGCCTGGCCGATACGGGTCACATTGGCCTCGCTGAGGCTGTCGTCGACGATGCCGCGGATATCGTAGGCGCGGAAGATGGAGGCGGGGACCTGGGTCATGGGGTCGATTCCTTGACTGACGGGGAGGCGTTCAGCGACGACCGGAGCTACCGAAGCCGCCGGTGCCACGGTCGCTGGCGGCGAAGTCGTCGACCACCTCGAGCTCGGCCTGCACCACCGGCACCAGCACGTACTGGGCCAGGCGCTCGAAGGGCTCCAGGATGAAGTCGGCCTGGCCGCGGTTCCACACCGAGATCATCAGCTCGCCCTGGTAGTCGGAGTCGATCAGCCCCACCAGGTTGCCCAGCACGATGCCGTGCTTATGGCCCAGGCCGGAGCGGGGCAGGATCACCCCGGCCAGGCCCGGGTCGGCGATATGGATGGCCAGGCCGGTGCGTACCAGCTGGCACTCGCCGGGGGCCAGGGTCAGGGGGGCGTCGAGCAGGGCACGCAGGTCCATGCCCGCGGAGCCGCCGGTGGCGTAGTGGGGCAGGCCGAACTCGCGGACGCGCTCGTCGAGAATCTTGACCGCCAGGCGCGGGCGGGAAGCGTGATGGGTCATGAGCAAACCTGTGCTTATCGAGGGGAGGTCGGGGGCGCCGCCTGAGCGTCCAGGGCGGTCTCGAGGATCGCCCGGGCCAGGTCGCGCTTGGACTGGGCCGGCAGCTCGCGGCGGGCCTCCTGGTTGCCCTGGTGCCAAAGCAGCAGGGCGGCGTTGTCATCGGCGCCGAAGCCGAGGCCGGCCTGGGAGACGTCGTTGGCCACCACCATATCGAGCTTCTTGCGGGTCAGCTTGTCCCGGGCATAGCGTTCGACATCGCGGGTCTCGGCGGCGAAGCCCACCACATAGGGGCGATCGGCGCGGGCCGCCACGGCGGCGATGATATCCGGGTTCTTGACCAGCTTGAGGGTCAGGCCGTCATCGTCATCGCTCTTCTTGATCTTGTGCTCGGCCACCTGCTCGGCGCGGTAGTCCGCCACCGCCGCGCAGCCGATAAAGAGGTCGCACTCGCCGGCCAGGCGCTGGGCGGCGTAATGCATCTCGGCGGCGCTCTCCACGTCGAGGCGTTCCACCCCGGCGGGGGTGGCCAGGGTGACCGGGCCGCTGATCAGGGTGACCTTGGCGCCCAGGGCCGCGGCGGCCTCGGCCAGGGCGTAGCCCATCTTGCCGGAGCTGTGGTTGGAGAGGTAGCGCACCGGGTCCAGCGGCTCCCGGGTGGGGCCGGCGGTGATCACCACATGGCGCCCGGCGGCGGGCTGGCTGGTGGCCGCCTCCAGGTCGGCGATGATCTCCTCCGGCTCCAGCATGCGCCCCGGCCCCACGTCGCCGCAGGCCTGGTCGCCGGCCTCCGGGCCCAGCAGGCGCCAGCCGTCGGCCTGCAGGCGCTGGGCGTTACGTTGGGTCGCCGGGTGGCGCCACATGGCCTGGTTCATGGCCGGGGCCATCACCCGCTCGGCCTCGCTGGCCAGGCACAGGGTGGTCAGCAGGTCATCCGCCATGCCCTGGGCCAGGCGCGCCATCAGGTCGGCGGTGGCCGGGGCGATCAGGATCAGCTCGGCCCACTTGGCCAGCTCGATATGGCCCATGCCCGCCTCGGCCTCGGGGTCGAGCAAGGAGGTGCGCACCGGCTCGCCGGTCAGGGCCTGGAGGGTCAGGGGCGTAATAAAGGCCTGGGCGCCGTCGGTCATGACCACGCGCACCTCGGCGCCGGCCTTCTTCAGCAAGCGGGCCAGGTGAGCGCTCTTGTAGGCGGCGATGCCGGCGCTGATGCCCAGCAGGACGCGACGGCCGGCGAGGGGAGTGCCGAGGAGTGAAGACATGGCGGTATCCGCGCGAAAAATCCAGGCGCCTACCTTACCACCGGCGCCCCGCCTTGCGTAGTTATGGCGCCTACACCGCAGGTCAAAGGCAGTTGAAATGGCTGAGGGGCGCTGGGAGCAAGATGGAGCGGGGGGGGGGTTGCCATGGATGGCAAAAGTAGCGCCCAGGGAGGGGTTTACAGCGCCCCGCGACGGCCTGCCCCCAGGATAGCCCCGGACCGCGATAGCTCTGGCCTACACTGGGAGGAGGTCCAGGCCGTGCAAGGAGGCACCTGATGTCGATTCGTGACTGGCCGGAGGGGGAGCGCCCCCGGGAAAAGCTCCTGGCGCTGGGGCCCGAGGCGCTCTCCGATGCGGAGTTGCTGGCGATCTTCCTGCGGGTGGGGGTGGCGGGGCGCTCGGCGGTGGACCTGGCCCGGGACCTGCTGAGCGCCTTCGGTGGATTGAGGCCGCTGCTGGAGGCCGATCAGACGCGCTTCTGCGCCGAGCGGGGCCTGGGCATGGCCAAATTCGTGCAGCTCCAGGCCACCCTGGAGCTCTCCCGGCGGCATCTGGCCAGCCAACTGGCTCGGGAGGCGGCCCTGACCTCGCCGACCCTGGTGCGTGCCTATCTTGCCTCGCGGCTGCGCCACCTGGGCCATGAGGAGTTCGCGGCCCTCTTCCTGGACAGCCAGCACCGGGTAATCCGCTTCGAGTCGCTGTTCCGCGGCACCCTCGACAGCGCCTCCGTCTATCCCCGGGAGGTGGCCAGGCGCGCCCTGGAACTGGGCGCCGGGGCGCTGATCTTCGCCCATAACCACCCCTCGGGGGTGGCCGAGCCCAGCGACGCGGACCGGCGTATCACCGAGCGTCTCAAGGCGGCCCTGGAACTCTTCGAGATCCGCGTGCTGGACCATTTCGTGGTGGGCGATGCCGAGGTGGTCTCCTTCGCCGAGCGGGGCTGGCTGTAACGCTGGAACGCCCGCCCCGCTTGGGGTAGGATGGCGCCTCGATGGCCTCGCTGTCCCCGACAATTTTGCCGGCAATTGCCGGCTCCGAGTGCGAATCCCGAGCTGCCGCCCGGGGCGGAACAACGCACGGCGCTTGCCGTGTCTTGCCGCGTCTGGTATAAAGTGCAGCCTTTGAATTCCCTTGGGTTAAATGTAGGGGGCATGAGGCGGTGACCTGCCGTTCGCCCTTCCCGGTTTGCCCGACAGGTTTTGAACAACTCGCCACGCGGTTGGAGGCTCCCATGTCCAAAGTATGTCAGGTTACCGGCAAGCGCCCGGTGACTGGTAATAACGTTTCACACTCCCAGCGCAAGACCCGTCGTCGTTTCTTGCCGAACCTGCACAGCCACCGTTTCTGGGTGGAGTCCGAGAAGCGCTTCGTCAAGCTGCGCGTCTCCTCCAAAGGCATGCGCATCATCGACAAGAAGGGCATCGAAGCGGTGCTCGGCGATATCCGCAAGCGCGGTGAAAGCATCTAAGTCTTAACTCCTGGGAGAAGCTGTCATGCGTGACAAGATCAAGTTGGTGTCCAGCGCCGGTACCGGCCACTTCTACACCACCAACAAGAACAAGCGGAACACTCCGGACAAGCTCGAATTCAAGAAGTACGATCCGGTCGTCCGCAAGCACGTGATGTACAAGGAAGCCAAGATCAAGTAAGTCTTGATCGCTTCCACCGCAGGCGAGTCGGCCTGCCCCGAGAACCCGGTCACGACCGGGTTCTTGCGTATCTGACAGGCAGCGAGGAGGCGCCAGATGCCGGAATTGCCCGAGGTCGAGACGACGCGGCGGGGAATCGCGCCGCATGATAGAGAGGGAGGGGCGCGAGGCTCGCGCCCCTCCGCAGGCCGCTAGCCATCAGCCGATAAGGAGGCGATCGAGAAATGCCGGAATTGCCCGAGGTCGAGACGACGCGGCGAGGGATTGCTCCTTATGTCGAGGGGCGCGAGATCCGCGAGGTGCGGGTGCGCGAGCGGCGCCTGCGCACCCCTGTGCCCGAGGGGCTGGAGAATGCCCTGGTGGGGGCGCGTATCGGCGCCCTGGGGCGTCGCGCCAAGTACCTGCTGATGCCGCTGGCGGATGACGCTCGTAGCCTGATCTGGCACCTGGGCATGTCCGGCAGCCTGCGTATCGTCCGCCTCGGCGAGCTGCCCCGCAAGCACGACCATATCGACCTGGTGCTCGACGATGGCGGCGTGCTGCGCTATCACGACCCGCGCCGCTTCGGTTTCGTCGACTGGCTCCAGGGCGGTCCCGAGAGCGACCCGCGCCTGACGCGCCTGGGACCGGAGCCCCTCTCCGAGGCCTTCGACGGGGCGCGCCTCCATCGACTGTCACGAGGGCGTCGCCTGAGCGTGAAACCCTTCCTGATGGACAATGCCGTGGTGGTGGGCGTGGGCAATATCTACGCCAGCGAGGCGCTCTTTATGGCCGGTATCGATCCGCGGCGCGCCGCCGGGCGTATCTCGCTCGAGCGCTATGAGCGCCTGGCCGCGGCGGTGCGCGAGGTGCTCGCCGCCGCCATCACCCAGGGCGGTACCACCCTGCGCGACTTCGTTAGCGGCACCGGCGAGCCGGGCTACTTCGCCCAGCGGCTCAACGTCTATGGACGTGACGGCCAGCCCTGCCAACGCTGCGGCGCCGAGCTGCGTCTGGTGACCCTCGGCCAGCGGGCCAGCGTCTACTGCGCCGCCTGCCAACACTGATCCAGGGCCGCTTGACGGCCCCTCCTGGGGTACAATGCCCCTATGAACCAAACGTCTGCTTGACGGAGAGCCCCGTGACCGAACGCCTGCGCCTGAAGAAGAATGCCGACCGCCGCCTCAAGGCGGGCCACCTGTGGCTCTACTCCAATGAGATCGATATCGAGGCCACGCCCCTCAAGGGCATCGAGCCCGGCGCCCAGGCGGTGATCGAGGCGGCCAATGGCAAGGCCATGGGGATCGCCTACGTGAACCCCCACTCGCTGATCTGCGCCCGGGTGGTCTCCCGTGACGCCGAGGTGCGCCTCGACCGCTCCCTGCTGGTGCACCGTTTCAAGCAGGCCCTGGGCCTGCGCGAGCGCCTCTATGCCAAGCCCTTCTATCGCCTGGTTCACGGCGAGGGCGACCTGCTGCCGGGCCTGGTGGTGGACCGCTTCGACGATGTGCTGGTGGTGCAGCTCAACACCCTGGGCATGGAGCGCCTCGCCGAGGAGGTGGTGGCGGCCCTGGACAAGGTCCTCTCGCCGCGGGCCATCGTCTTCAAGAACGACTCCTCCGGGCGTCGCCAGGAGCAGCTCGAGGCCCAGGTGGAGGTCGTCCACGGCGAGCTGCCCGACCAGGTGCTGCTGGAGGAGAACGGCGTGCGCTTCGTGGCGCCGGTGCTGGATGGCCAGAAGACCGGCTGGTTCTATGATCACCGCAGCAACCGCGCCTGGCTCAATGGCCTGGTGGCCGGCAAGCGGGTGCTCGACCTGTTCAGCTATGTGGGCGGCTGGGGCGTGCAGGCCGCGGCCCATGGCGCCAGCGAGGTGCTCTGCGTGGATGCCTCCGCCCAGGCCCTGGAGCGGGTCGCCGAGAACGCCGCCCTCAATGGCCTGGCCGACCAGGTGGCGGTGGGCGAGGGCGATGCCTTCGAGGCCCTGGCCGCCCTCAAGGCCGATGGCGAGCAGTTCGACGTGGTGATTCTCGACCCGCCCGCCTTTATCAAGAAGCGCAAGGATATCCCCAACGGCGAGCGGGCCTACTCGCGGCTCAACCGCGAGGCGATGCGCCTGCTGGGCCGCGACGGCCTGCTGCTCTCCGCCTCCTGCTCCATGCACCTGGCCCCCGAGCGGCTGGTGGAGGTGGTGCGCGGGGCGGTGCGTCACCAGGACCGCCACGGCCAGGTGATCTACCAGGGCCACCAGGGGCCGGATCACCCGGTGCATCCGGCGATTCCGGAAACCAGCTACCTCAAGGCCCTGGGCGTCCGGGTCTTCCGGGACTGAGGTTCGATGACGGCACCCTCCTATGTGCGGGTCTTTGCCCATAGCAATGCGCTGCTGGTGAGCCATCTGCATAACCTGCTGACGGCCGCCGGTATCCCCGCGGAGCTGCGCAATATGACCCTGGGCGGCGGCGCCGGCGAGCTGCCCCTGGGAGAGTGCGAGCCGGAGGTCTGGGTGGCGCCCCATAACGCCGCCCGGGCCGAGGGGCTGATTCGTGACGCCCTGGAGGGCACCTCACGCCGTCCCGCCTGGCACTGCCCGGGCTGCGGCGAGCATCTGGAGGGCGTCTTCGATACCTGCTGGAAGTGTGGCACCCCCAGGGAAGGAGGCCAGAGATGAGCTGGGACCTGACCGGGCCCTTTATCCTCGAGCTCGAGGTGGAGGCCGCCGCCATCGACGAGTATGGCCACGTCAACAACGCCGAGTACCTGCGCTGGATCGAGAAGGTCAGTTGGGCCCACTCCGCCTCCCTGGGCTTGACCCTGGAGGACTACCGGGCCCTGGATCGCGGCATGGCGGTGCACCGTCACGAGATCGACTACCTGGCCCCGGCCTTCGAGGGCGAGCGCCTGGCGTTGGCCACCTGGATCGTCGCCAGCGACGGTCGCCTGACCCTGACCCGGCGCTTCCAACTGCGCCGCCCCGCCGATGACCGGACCCTGCTGCGGGCCCGCACCCGCTTCGCCTGTATCGAGCTCTCCAGCGGACGCCCCCGGCGCCTGCCGACGGCCTTCCGCGAGCGCTACGGCGCCGCCCTGGTCTGTGAAGTGCCCTGATTTCGGACGAACCTTCTGTGCCAATCCTGTGATTCCGGAGATATTGCTGAATATCTCCGTGGAACTATCGTGATGGCATGGCTGTGCTGTAATGAGAGCATGATCTCACGCCAGTCACCGATGTCGATCAGGAGGTGCCATGAAGATCGCCCTTCCCAAGGAGATCAAGAACCACGAATACCGAGTGGCCCTGACCCCCACCGGGGCTCGCGAGCTGGTGGCCCGAGGGCATCGGGTAACGGTACAGGCCGGGGCCGGGGAGGGGGCCGGCTTCCCCGATGCCGCCTACCGGGCCGCCGGGGCCGAGCTGGAAGCCGAGGTGGCCAGTCTCTGGGCGGAGGCCGAGTTGATCCTCAAGGTCAAGGAGCCCCAGCCCGAGGAGGTGGAACGCCTGAGCGCCGGCCAGACTCTCTTCACCTATCTGCACCTGGCCGCCGAGGAGGCCCTGACCCGGGGGCTGATGGGCAGCGGCGCCACCTGCATCGCTTATGAAACCATCACCGATCGTCAGGGCGGCCTGCCGCTGCTGGCGCCCATGAGCACCGTGGCCGGGCGCATGGCCATCCAGGCCGGCGCCCATAGCCTGGAGAAGGCTCAGGGCGGTGCCGGCATCCTGCTGCCCGGGGTGCCCGGGGTGGCCCCGGCGAGGGTGGCGGTGATCGGCGGCGGCGTGGTGGGCGAGAATGCCGCCCGCATGGCGCTGGGGCTGGGCGCCGAGGTGACGGTGCTGGACAAGTCGATTCCGCGCCTGGAGACCCTGGACGATCGCTACCAGGGACGCATGAAAACGGGCTTCTCCACCGCCGACGCCATCGACGAGGTGGTGCACGAGTCCGACCTGATCGTCGGCGCCGTGCTGATCCCCGGGGCCGCCGCCCCCAAGCTGATCACCCGCGCCATGCTGGCCGACATGAGGCCGGGCAGCGTGCTGGTGGACGTGGCCATCGATCAGGGCGGCTGCTTCGAGACCAGTCGACCCACCACCCATGCCGAGCCCACCTATGTGGTGGACGAGATCGTCCACTACTGCGTGGCCAATATGCCCGGGGCGGTGGCGCGCACCTCCACCCAGGCGCTGACCAATGCCACCCTGCCCTTCGTGATCGCCCTGGCCGACAAGGGCTGGCAACGGGCCCTGGCCGACGACCCCCACTTCCTGCCGGGGCTCAACGTGCACCAGGGCCGGGTCACCTATGCCGCCGTGGCCGAGGCCTTCGGCCTGGAGAGTGTCGATCCCGCTTCCGTGGTCAGTTGAATAGACAGGGGATTTGGAAGGGCCACCGCAGTTGGAATGGCTGAGGGGCGCTGGGGGTGGGGCGGAACAAGGGTCATTTGCCAGGGGTGAGGAGTACCGCTCCGAACGGGCTGGCCAAGGATGGCCAGCACCGGCCCTGCAAGTGAAGCAGGATGCGAGAGCGCAGCAGGGCAAATGTAGCGCCCAGGGAAGGGTTTACTGCGCCTTGTGAAGGCCCGCCCCCAGGTTAGCCCCGAGCCTCAATAAGGAATGAATTGTCTACAACAGCCGTGGTGCAGTCGGCACCCCGGTCGCCTTGATCGGGGCGCCGCGTTAAGATGGGCCCATTCGTCAACGATCCCGACAGAGCCCATCGATTTCATGACCAAGACACGCGTTCTTACCGGTATCACCACCACCGGCACGCCCCACCTCGGCAACTATGTGGGGGCCATCCGCCCGGCCATCGCGGCGAGCCAGGACCCCAACGTCCAGTCCTACTACTTCCTCGCCGACTTCCATGCCCTGATCAAGTGTCAGGATCCCAAGCGGGTGCAGGAGTCACGGCGGGAGATCGCCGCCACCTGGCTGGCCCTGGGCCTGGATACCGATAACGCCATCTTCTATCGCCAGTCGGATATTCCCGAGATTCCCGAGCTGACCTGGATGCTCTCCTGCGTCTGCGCCAAGGGGCTGATGAACCGCGCCCACGCCTACAAGGCGGCGGTGGCCGAGAACGAGGAGGCCGGTAACCAGGATCCGGACAAGGGCATCACCATGGGCCTGTTCGGCTATCCGGTGCTGATGGCCGCGGACATCCTGATGTTCAACGCCAACAAGGTGCCGGTGGGTCGCGACCAGATCCAGCATATCGAGATGGCCCGGGACATGGCCGGGCGCTTCAACCACCTCTTCAAGGGCAACTTCTTTACCCTCCCCGAAGCGGTGGTGGACGACAAGGTGGCGGTGCTCAATGGCCTGGACGGCCGCAAGATGTCCAAGAGCTACAACAACACCATCCCGCTGTTCGTCGCCGAGAAGAAGCTGCTCAAGCTGGTGCGCAAGATCAAGACCAACTCCCTGGAGCCCGGCGAGCCCAAGGATCCGGACGCCTGCACCCTGTTCCAGATCTACTCCGCCTTCGCCAGCGCCGAGGAGGCCGAGGCGATGCGCCAGGAGTATGCCAATGGCATCGGCTGGGGCGACGCCAAGAACCGCCTCTTCGAGTACCTCAACGAGCAGCTTCGCGAGCCCCGGGAGCGCTATCAGGCGCTGATGGAGGATCCCGGCTATATCGAGTCGGTGCTGATGAAGGGCGCCGAGCGGGCCCGGGGCGAGGCGGCGCCCACCATGGATCGCCTGCGTCAGGCGATGGGGCTGGGACGCTTTATCTAAGGCTTTTGCCAGGGCCTCGCCTCGAGAGACGGCCCCGTCGGCCCACCCGGCGGGGCCTGTCTATTGGAAGAAGTTATTTCACGGTCCGGCGGGAGGCGGGTAGCCTAGTCGTTAGGCTGTTAATTTTATCGGAGTCGATCATGCAAGACACGACCGCGCCGCGCGTTTCCCGCCCCCTGGTGGGAGGCGCCCTGGCGCTATTGGCGTTGGCCATCCTGACTATCTTCGCGACACAGGGGGAGCGACTGGGGCTGCTGATGCTGGTGGGCGGTGCTCTGGGCATGGTGCTCTATCATGCCGCCTTCGGCTTCACCGCTGCCTGGCGGGTCTTTATCACCGAACGCCGCGGCCGCGGGCTGCGTGCCCAGATGGTGATGCTGGCCATCGCCGTGGTGCTCTTCTTCCCGGCCCTGGTCGACGGTAGCCTGTTTGGCAACCCGGTCTCCGGGTATGTAGCGCCCATCGGCGTCTCGGTGCTGGTGGGCGCCTTTATCTTCGGTATCGGCATGCAGCTGGGCGGTGGCTGCGCTTCCGGGACCCTCTTTACCGTGGGCGGCGGCAATGCCCGTATGCTGGTCACCCTGTTCTTCTTTATCGTCGGCTCGCTGATCGGCACCGCCCACTTCACCTGGTGGCAGGGCTTGCCCGCCTTCCGCCCCACCTCCCTGGTGGAGCTGGGGGCGGCAAGTGGTATCGCCGTCAGCCTGGCGCTGTTCGCCGCCATCGCCGCCCTGACCGTGGTGATGGAGCGGCGGCGCTACGGTCAACTGGAGCGGGTGCCACGTGTCGATGCCGGTAACGGTCGCTGGCTGACCGGCCCCTGGCCGTTGCTGGCCGGTGCCGTGGCCCTGGCGCTGCTCAACTTCGCGACCCTGGCCCTGGCCGGGCGTCCCTGGGGCGTCACCTCCGCCTTCGCCCTCTGGGGCGCCAAGGGCTTCGAGTTCCTCGGTGGCGACGTCTCCGCCTGGGGCTACTGGCGGTCGCCGGGCAATGCGGTGGCGCTTGAGGCCAGTGTGTGGGGCGATATCACCACGGTGATGAACGTTGGGGTGATGCTGGGGGCCCTGGCGGCGGCCAGCCTGGCTGGGCGTTTCGCCCCCAGCTTGCGGATTCCCGCCCGCTCCCTGGTGGCGGCGGTCATCGGCGGCCTGCTACTGGGCTACGGCGCCCGGCTCGCCTTCGGCTGCAATATTGGGGCGTATTTCGGTGGCATCGCCTCCGGCAGCCTGCACGGCTGGCTATGGCTGGTGGCGGCCTTCGCCGGCAATATGCTCGGTGTGCGTTTGCGCCCCTTCTTCTTCGACGGTGAGGCGGGGCGGCAACCGACGGCTAAGGGTTGCTAAGCTTTGTCTGAAAAGTCGGCGAGCAATGGCCAGACAAGGCAAAAATCGGCGAAAATACGGTGCAAATGAGCACTTTTAGCCGATTTTTAACGCCGTATGGGCGAGCGAAGACAGTTTTCAAACAAAGTGTAGGGTGCTATCGGAGCGCGCTTTATTCGACAGCGGTATCGTTTCGGGTAGCCGCGATTTCACCCACTCGCGCCCCCGGCCCGGGTGGGTGATTTTGTATACGGACATGCTAAGCTCGCAGCCAGCAGAGAAGGCGCCGGCAGAGCGCCCAACGGCCCACGACCCCATACAGAACAGCGCGAGACGAGAGATGAACGATACCAAGCGTCCCCTCTATGTACCCTATGCCGGCCCTTCGCTTCTGGAAATGCCGCTGCTCAACAAGGGCAGTGCCTTCACCCTCCAGGAGCGCATCGCCTTCAATCTGGTGGGGCTCCTGCCGCAGAACGTGGAGTCCATCGAGGAGCAGGCGGAGCGGGCCTACCGCCAGTACCAGCAGTGCCAGACCAACCTGGACCGGCATATCTATTTGCGCGCCATCCAGGACGATAACGAGACCCTCTTCTTCCGGCTGCTGGAGGAGCACCTGGAGGAGATGCTGCCGATCATCTATACCCCCACGGTTGGCGAGGCCTGCGAAGAATTTTCCAATATCTATCGCAACCACCGGGGGCTCTTTATCGGCTACCCGGATCGCGAGCATATGGACGACATGCTGCGCAGCGCCACCAAGGACAACGTCAAGGTGATCGTGGTCACCGATGGCGAGCGTATCCTGGGCCTCGGCGATCAGGGCATCGGTGGCATGGGCATCCCCATCGGCAAGCTCTCCCTCTACACCGCCTGTGGCGGCATCAGCCCCGCCTATACCCTGCCCATCACCCTGGACGTGGGCACCAACAACCAGCAGCTCCTCGACGACCCCATGTACATGGGCTGGCGCCATCCGCGGGTCTCCCAGGCCGAGTACGACGCCTTTATCGCCGACTTTATCGCCGCGGTGAAACGCCGCTGGCCCAAGGTGCTGCTGCAGTTCGAGGACTTCGCCCAGACCAATGCCATGCCGCTGCTGGAGCGCTATCGCGACGAGCTGTGCTGCTTCAACGACGATATCCAGGGCACCGCCGCGGTCTGCGTGGGGACCCTGCTGGCCGCCTGCAAGGCCAAGGGCGAGAAGGTCAGCGAGCAACGGGTCGCCTTCGTGGGCGCCGGCTCCGCCGGCTGCGGCATCGCCGAGCAGATCGTGCTGGCCATGCAGAGCGAGGGCCTCGCCGAGGCCGAGGCCCGGGCGCGGATCTTCATGGTGGATCGCCACGGCCTGCTGACCCAGGACATGAGCGGGCTGCACGACTTCCAGGCGCGTCTGGCCCACGATGCCGCCGATTTCGCCGATACCAGCCTGCTGGGGGTGATCACTCAGGCCAGGCCCACGGTGCTGATCGGGGTCTCCGGCCAGCGCGGCCTCTTTACCCGGGAGGTGATCGAGGCGCTGCACGCCGGCTGCGCGCAGCCCCTGGTGATGCCGCTCTCCAACCCCACCTCCAAGGTGGAGGCGACCCCCGAGGAGGTGCTGACCTGGACGAAGGGGCAGGCCCTGGTGGCCACCGGCAGCCCCTTCGCGCCGGTAGAACTCGAGGGGCAGACCTACCCCATCGCTCAGTGCAATAACGCTTATATTTTCCCCGGCATCGGCCTGGGGGCGATCGCCGTCGGGGCCAGCCGAATCACTGACGGCATGCTGATGGCCGCCTCCAATGCCCTGGCCAAGAGCGCCCCCATGGTCAAGGAGGGCAAGGGCGCCCTGCTGCCGTCCCTGTCGGAGATCCGCGAGGTCAGCCTGGCCATCGCCTTCGACGTGGCCAAGCAGGCCCAGGCCGAAGGCGTGGCGCTGCGCAGCGATGACGACACCCTGAAGGCGGCCATCGAGGCCAACTTCTGGTACCCCCGCTATCGCGAGTACCGCCGCCGGGCCTTCTAAGGGTGGCGACAGCGCAATGCAGCCGGCCCCGCCATTTGGCGGGGCCGGCTGCGTTATGGGGGCCGGTTCGGTCTCGGGGCTTAGCCCTGAGAAAGGGCGGCCACCACCTCGTCGACCTGCAGGCGCAGGCTCTGCAGGCCGCCGCCGGAGAGGTACCATAGGGCCGGGGAGAGCACGGCGACACGGGTCGCCTCGGCGCCCGCCGCGGCCAACTCCGCCTCCAGCCCGGCCGGCACCAGGGGGGCGTCGCCGATAGCGGCGCTGCGATCGATGATCAGCAGGATTTCGGGGGCCAGTTCCGCCACGGCGTCGTGGGACAGCGGCGTGAAGACGCGCTCACCACGGGCCTCGCCGGCTAGCCCAGCGGCCCCGGCCGGCTGGGTCAGCCCCAGCACCTGGTGTACCACCGGATGGTTGTTGAGCATCAGGTTGCCGCCGTTATGGGTGGCGACCAGCACCTCGGGGGCGCCGTCCAGGGCCTGCCGGGCCGCCTCGATATGGGCGCGCAGCTCCGCCAGGGCCGGCCCGGCATCGGCCTCCAGGCGTTCGGCCAGTCGGCGGGCGTTGGCTTCCACCGCGGCCAGGTAGTCGTCGCCGGCGAGGGAGGCGTCCTGGACCTCGGCCAGGGCCTCGAACTCCTCCCGCCAGTCGTTCTGGCGCCCGGTGATCACGATCAGCGAGGGATCGAGCCCGGCCAGGGCATCCAGGTCGGGGGAACGCAGGCCGCCGAGATCCGCATAGGCGTCGCCCTCGAAGGCCGCGAGGTAGCTCGGCAGGGACTGCTTGGGCACCCCGGCGACCCGGGATTCCAGGGCCAGGGCATCGAGGGTGTCGAGGCTGCCCAGATCGAAGACGGCGAGCCGCTCCGGGGCCTCGGCGTGGGCGGTGGTGCCGGCCAGGGTCAGCAGGGCGGCGGCCAGGGTAAGACGAGCCTTCATCGGCGCTCCTTTAATCGAGAATAGATCACAGGGGAAAACCCCTATCACTATTCCAGATTCGAGGGTGCCTGTCGGCCGAGGAATCTCGAACGGGGTGTTGCGCAAGGCGGCCCGGAATGGGCCGCCGGGAGGGAGGTGACAAGCCTGTCAGGCCGAGCCTATTCAGGCCGAACCGAGTCAGGCCGAACCGAGTCAGGCCGAACCGAGTCAGGCCGAACCGAGTCAGGCCGACCCGATCATCTTGCGCAGCACATAGTGGAGGATGCCGCCGTGGCGGTAGTACTCCAGCTCGTTGGCGGTATCGATACGGCACAGCGCCTCGATGCGCTTCTCGCCCTTGTCGGAGGCGATGGTCACCCTGACCCTGCCGCCCGGGCTCAGCTCGCCGAGCCCCTCGATGGAGATCCGCTCGTCGCCGGTCAGGCCCAGGCTCTTGCGGTTCTCGCCCTCGGGAAACTGCAGCGGTACCACCCCCATACCGATCAGGTTGGAGCGGTGGATGCGCTCGAAGGACTCCGCCAGCACCGCGCGCACGCCGAGCAGCCGGGTGCCCTTGGCGGCCCAGTCGCGGCTCGAGCCGGTGCCGTACTCCTTGCCGGCGATCACCACCAGCGGCGTGCCCTCCTGCTGGTATTTCATGGCGGCGTCATAGATCGCCATCTGCTCGCCGCTGGGCACATGGCGGGTCTCGCCGCCCACCACGCCGTCGAGCATCTCGTTTCTGATGCGCACATTGGCGAAGGTGCCGCGCATCATGATCTCGTGGTTGCCGCGCCGCGAGCCATAGGAGTTGAAGTCCACCGGCTGGACCCCGCGCTCCTGCAGGTAGCGCCCGGCGGGGCTGTCGGGCTTGATGGCCCCGGCCGGCGAGATATGGTCGGTGGTCACCGAGTCGCCCAGCAGGGCCAGGATATGCGCCCCCTCGACGTCCTCGATGGCCTCGGGGGTGCGTCCCATGCCTTCGAAGAAGGGCGGATGCTGGATATAGGTGGAGTCCGTCGACCACTGGTAGACCCGGCTCTCGGGCACCTCGATGGCCCGCCAGGCGTCGTCGCCATCGAACACCTCGGCGTACTCCTTGTGGAACATCGCGGTGTTGACCTTGGCCACGGCCTCGGCGATCTCCGCCTGGCTGGGCCATAGGTCCTTGAGATAGATCGGCTTCCCATCCTTGCCGGTGCCCAGCGGATCCCGGCTGAGGTCGAGGCGCATATTGCCGGCCAGGGCATAGGCCACCACCAGGGGCGGCGAGGCGAGCCAGTTGGTCTTGACCAGCGGATGTACCCGGCCCTCGAAGTTGCGGTTGCCGGAGAGCACCGAGGCCACCGCCAGGTCGCCGGCCTGGATGGCCTCCTCGATGGGTTCCGCCAGGGGGCCGGAGTTGCCGATGCAGGTGGTGCAGCCGTAACCCACCAAGTGGAAGCCCAGGGCCTCCAGGTCCTCGCTGAAGCCGCCGGCCTCGAGGTAATCGGTGACCACCTTGGAGCCCGGCGCCAGGGAGGTCTTCACCCAGGGCTGGGTGGTCAGGCCCTTCTCCCGGGCCTTCCGCGCCAGCAGGCCGGCGGCCATCATCACGCTGGGATTGGAGGTGTTGGTGCAGGAGGTGATGGCGGCGATCACCACGGCGCCGGGGTGGAGCTTGAACGCCTCGCCATCCAGGTCGACGGCCTGGCTGTCGTGGTGCTCGTAGCTGTCCTCGATACCCACCGCGGTCTGGCCGCCTTCCGAGGCGAGATTGCCGTTCTCGTTGGAGGTGTCGGCGGGGGCCTCGATCGGGGCCTTGCCATCGTCGCGCATGAAACGCGCGAAGGCCGCGGGCACCTCGGGCAGGACGACGCGATCCTGGGGCCGCTTGGGCCCGGCCAGGCTGGCCTCCACCTCGCCCATGTCCAGGTGCAGGGTGTCGCTGAAGATCGGCTCGTCGCCAGGCTCCCGCCATAGCCCCTGGGCCTTGCAGTAGGCCTCCACCAGGGCCAGCTGGGCGTCGTCGCGGCCGGTCAGGCGCAGGTAGTGGAGGGTCTCCTCGTCCACCGGGAAGAAGCCGCAGGTGGCGCCATACTCCGGGGCCATATTGGCGATGGTGGCGCGGTCGGCCAGGGGCAAATCCTTGAGGCCGTCGCCGTAGAACTCCACGAACTTGCCCACCACGCCGTGGCTGCGCAGCATCTCGGTGACCGTCAGCACCAGGTCGGTGGCGGTGATGCCTTCCTTGAGCCTGCCGGTGAGCTTGAAGCCGATCACCTCGGGGATCAGCATCGAGACCGGCTGGCCGAGCATGGCCGCCTCGGCCTCGATGCCGCCCACGCCCCAGCCCAGCACGCCCAGGCCGTTGATCATGGTGGTATGGGAGTCGGTGCCCACCAGGGTGTCGGGATAGGCCAGGGTCTTGCCGTTCTCCTGCTTGGTCCACACCGTCCTGCCCAGGTACTCCAGGTTGACCTGGTGGCAGATGCCGGTGCCCGGCGGCACCACGCGGAAGTTGTCGAAGGCCTGCTGGCCCCAGCGCAGGAACTCGTAGCGCTCGTGGTTGCGCTCCATCTCGATGGCCACGTTGTCCTTGAAGGCGGTGGGGTTGCCGAACTTGTCCACCATCACCGAGTGGTCGATGACCAGGTCCACCGGTGACAGCGGGTTGATGCGAGAGGGCTCCTCGCCGAGGGCCTCTACCGCGGCGCGCATGGAGGCCAGGTCCACCACCCCGGGCACGCCGGTGAAGTCCTGCATCAGTACCCGGGCCGGGCGGTAGCCGATCTCGCGATCGGAGCGGCCCTGGCGCTGCCAGTCGACCAGGGCCTGCATGTCGTCCGCCGAGACGCTGTCGTCATCGGCGAAGCGCAACTGGTTCTCCAGGAGGATCTTCAGGGTCTTGGGCAGGCGATCGATATCGCCCAGTGCTTCGGCGGCCTTGGGCAGGCTGTAGTAGTGATAGGTGATGCCATCGGCGTCCAGGGTCTGCCGGTAGTTCGGCGTGGTCGTGTTCATGCGCTCCTCCTTGTCGAGGGGGTCGAGCATCCATGAGTATCACATGGGCATAACGGAAGACGTCTTCAAGGCGAGGGGCGGCTAGACTTGAAGGCAATGCGCATCGCCCCCATCTTTTCACTCGCCCGGCGGTGCGCGGGGAGCCTGGCATGCATGAAGAAATGCTGAATTCTCTGGCCGTGCACTGTCCCTACTGTAGCACCGCCTTCGACCTGCTGGTGGATGCCAGTCAGGGCAGTCACCAGACCTGGGAAGATTGCCCGCGCTGTTGCGCGCCGATCCAGGTTCGGGTGGAGGTCGCCGCCGCCGATGGGGAGTCGGTGGAGGTGACCCTGGGCCGGGACGACGAGGTCGTCTAGGCGATGTCCGAAAGCGGGCTGCGCTCGCCGAGGTGTCGGACGACGCCGAGTCGTCATGGCGTCGTCATCGGTCGCAGATAGGGTCCGGCTATATGTCCTATTGGGCTTATTAAATTGCCATATGGGGGGCACCCCCCTTAGTCTAGTCCCCGTTCGAGTTCACGACAGCAACACCCACTCTCGTTAAGGAGATTTGCATGAGCGTACTGGTTGGTCGTCAAGCCCCTGATTTCGAAGCGGCAGCCGTTCTGGATAGCGGTGAGATCGTCGAGAACTTCAAGCTCTCCGACAGCAACGGCAAGCTCCGCGTCCTGTTCTTCTGGCCGCTGGACTTCACCTTCGTGTGCCCGTCCGAAATCATCGCCCACGACAACCGTCTGGCCGCTTTCCGTGACCTGGGCGTCGAGGTGATCGGTGTCTCCATCGACTCCCAGTTCACCCACTACGCCTGGCGCAAGACCTCTCCGGAGGCCGGCGGCATCGGCGAAGTCGGCTTCCCCATCGTGGCCGACGTCAAGCACGACATCGCTCAGGCCTACGGCATCGAGCATCCGGAAGCCGGCGTTGCCCTGCGCGCCTCCTTCCTGATCGACGAAGATGGCGTCGTCCAGCACCAGGTGGTCAACAACCTGCCGCTGGGCCGCAACGTCGACGAGATGGTGCGCATGGTCAAGGCCCTCAAGCACCACCAGACCCACGGCGAAGTCTGCCCGGCTGGCTGGGAAGAGGGTAAAGAAGGTATGCAGGCCGACGCCGAAGGCGTCGCCAAGTACCTGGGCGCTAACGCAGAAGCCCTGTAAGCGACCCCGATGTGAGGAGGCGGCCTGCGGGCCGCCTCTTTACGTTCTGGGCGGTGTTACAATGCTGCCGGTGTTGTGGTCTGTGCCCTGTCAGGACCCAGACCAGAGCATCCCGCCTTTGATGAAGCGACGAGGTTTCCGATGAGCGAAGTACGCCATGAACGCCTGATCATTCTCGGTTCCGGCCCGGCCGGCTATACCGCTGCCGTCTATGCGGCCCGTGCCAACCTCAAGCCGCTGCTGATCACCGGCATCCAGGCGGGGGGGCAGCTGACCACCACCACCGACGTGGACAACTGGCCCGGCGATGAGAACGGCGTCCAGGGACCGGAACTGATGGAGCGCATGAAGCGTCATGCCGAGCGCTTCGATACCGAGGTGCTGTTCGATCATATCAACGAGGTGAGCCTGGGCGAGCGCCCCTTTACCCTCAAGGGCGACAGCGGCACCTACAGCTGCGATGCCCTGATCATCGCCACCGGCGCCAGCGCCCGCTACCTGGGGCTCGAATCCGAGCAGAAGTTCATGGGCCAGGGGGTCTCCGCCTGCGCCACCTGCGACGGCTTCTTCTACCGTAACCAGGAAGTGGTGGTGGTGGGCGGTGGCAACACCGCCGTGGAGGAGGCGCTCTACCTCTCCAATATCGCCGCCAAGGTGACCCTGGTGCACCGCCGCGATAGCCTGCGCGCCGAGAAGATCCTCCAGGACAAGCTGTTCGAGAAGGCCGAGAACGGCAATATCGTGCTGGAGTGGAACCACACCCTGGACGAGGTGCTGGGCGACAACAGCGGCGTGACCGGGGTGCGTATCCGGTCCACCCTGGATGGCAGCACCAGGGAGATCCAGGCGCCGGGGCTCTTTATCGCCATCGGCCATAGCCCCAACACCGGCATCTTCGAGGGGCAACTGGAGATGAACAACGGCTATATCCAGGTCAAGTCGGGCCTCGGCGGCAATGCCACCGCCACCAGCGTGCCCGGCGTCTTCGCCGCCGGCGACGTCATGGACCATGTCTACCGCCAGGCGGTCACCTCCGCCGGCACCGGTTGCATGGCCGCCCTCGACGCCGAGCGCTATCTCGACGGGCAGTGATCGGGCTGCGCCCGCAGCTTGAAGCCGGAAGAAAAATCGCCCCCATGGCAAGGCCATGGGGGCGATTAACATTAGGCTGGCTTCCAGCTTCCGCGAAGCGGCTAGCGGCGAATAGTGCGGCGGCACTTCGCCCTCGGCGGAATAACTGCCGTTCTCCTGGCCTGGAGTACACCCTGTTGCGCGACGCGGCTACTAATTAGTAGTGCGGCGGCACCTCGTCCGCGGGGGAATAGCCGCCGCCCTCCTGCTCCTGCAGGGTGCGGTGCTGCTCGCGTAGCCGGGCCTGCATCAGCTGGCTCAGGCGCTCCAGCTGGTCCAGCCGGTGCTCCTTGTCGGCCACCGCCCCATCCAGGGTTTCCAGCCAGTGCTCCTGGTAGGCGATGCGGCTTTCCAGGGCCTCCAGGCGTGCCTCCAGCCGGGCGAGCGGGCCTGGATTTGACGTGCTAGAATCGCTCGGGTCTGTCTCGTCATGCATAGCGGCACCTTCCATCGTGGTTGTTACCGAACACCGCTTCTCGTCGCCGCCGTGCTGGCGCTTTTACTGTCTTCATAACAAGAGAAGTCGAGGTCCATGAATCAAAAGGTATTACTTCGTTGTAGCCTGATCAGCCTGCTGCTCGCCACTCCGGCCCCGCTGCTGGTGGCCGTGTTGGTGGCCCAGGCCAATGCCGAGCTGGCGGCTCTGCTCGGCGAGCTGCTCGCCTCCGGCGAGGTGGCGGCCACCTACCTGGCGGCGGCCGCCGCGGTCTTCCTCTCGCTGTTGGTGGCCACCCTGGCGGTCAACCTGCTGACGCCCCGGCTGGCGACCCTGGCCGAGGTGGAGGCCGACGATCGCGAGATCGGCGAGGTGAAATGGTTTAACGTCAACAAAGGGTATGGCTTTATCACCCGCGACAACGGCCAGGATGTCTTCGTGCATTTCCGGGCCATCCGCGGCAAGGGGCACCGTACCCTGGCCGAGGGCCAGAAAGTGCGTTACCAGGTGATCGAGAATGAGCGGGGGCTGCAGGCTGACGATGTCACCGTGATTACTTGAATCGAAGCGCCTGGCCATCGCTCGGCGCGTTTTATCTGGCACCCTTCCCAGGGTCTCGAACACAATGCCCCGCCTCGGCGGGGCATTGTCGTATCCGGGGTAGGGCATCGCTCACTGGCCGGAGTCGGGCCAGTGGAAGACCTCCCCCTCCTGGCCGGGGCGCACCCGCCAGAAGCGATCCGGGTCGTCGCCGGGCTGCCAACCGCCCAGGGAGCAGCGCACCTCGCAGCCGAGGGCGTCGGCGGCCTCCCGGGCGCAGGCGCGGTCATCCGCCCAGGGGGTGGCGGGGCTGTCGAACCACAGGCTGGCGAAGCCGTCGGCGGCCTTTTCCACCAGCAGCACCGGCACGCAGTCGCCCTGACAACGCCCCCGGGTGCGCCACTTGCCACGACCCGCGGGGGCCAGGGGCGGGGCATCCAGGCGTTCACCCAGCCAGGCGTCGAGGCGTTCGCGGTCGGGCTCGGCCAGGTAGATCTCGATATCTGGATAGTGTTCCATGATCGCCTCAGGCGTTGATAAAGAGGCGCTCGAAGATCGCCTCGTAGATTTCGCTCAGGTTATCCAGCGGATAATGATCCATGGGTGCCTCAGGCATTGACGAAGAGACGTTCGAGGATCGCCTCGTAGATCTGACTCAGGGTATCCAGGTCGGCGGCGCGAATGCGCTCGTTGACCTGGTGGATGGTGGCATTCAGGGGCCCCAGCTCCACCACCTGGGTTCCCAGGGTGGCGATAAAGCGGCCGTCCGAGGTACCGCCGGCGGTGGAGAGCTCGGGGCGCCGCCCCAGCACCGCCTCGACGCCATCCACCGCGGCCTCCACCAGTTCGCCCTCGGCGGTGAGGAAGGGTTCACCGTTGAGGGTCCAGTCGATATGGAAGTCGAGGCCCTGGGCGGCGAGGATCGCCTCGGTGCGCTCACGCAACTGCTCGTGGGTCACTTCGGTGGAGTAGCGGAAGTTGAACACCACCTCCAGCTCGCCGGGGATCACGTTGGTGGCACCGGTGCCGGAACGGATATTGGAGATCTGGAAGCTGGTGGCCGGGAAGAAGGCGTTGCCGTCGTCCCAGTGCTCCCTGGCCAGGACATCCAGGGCCGGCGCCGCTTCGTGGATGGGGTTGCGAGCCAGGTGGGGGTAGGCCACATGGCCCTGCTTGCCCTTGATATGCAGCACGCCGCCCAGGGAGCCGCGACGCCCGTTCTTGATCACGTCGGCGAGCTCCTCGGTGGAGGAGGGTTCGCCGACGATGCAGTAGTCGAGGCGCTCGTGGGCCTCGCGCAGGTGGGCCACCACGGCTCGGGTGCCGTCGACGGCGGGGCCTTCCTCGTCGGAGGTGATCAGGAAGGCGATCTTGCCATGGTGCTCCGGGTGGGCGGCCACGAAGCGCTCCACCGCGGTGACCATGGCCGCCAGGCTGCCCTTCATGTCGGCGGCGCCACGCCCCCAGAGCATGCCCTCCTCATCGATACAGGGCTCGAAGGGGGGGTGCTGCCAATGAATCTCCGGGCCGCTGGGCACCACATCGGTATGGCCGGCGAAGGCCAGCACCGGACCGTGGTGGCCGCGCACCGCCCAGAAGTTCTCCACATCGCCGAAGGGCAGCGACTCGATATGGAAGCCGAGCCGCTCCAGGCGCTCGATCATCAGCGCCTGGCAGCCGGCGTCATCGGGGGTCACCGAGGGGCGCCGCATCAGCTCCATGGCGAGGTCGAGGGTGGGGGAGCGGTCGGCGGGGGTGGGGCTGGCGGACATGGGCATTCCTGGTCGGGAAGACGACCGGGCCCGCCGAGGCGGGCCCGGAGACGCTTAGTTGTGGGCGTGCAGCGCTTCGTTGAGGGCGATGGCACTCTTGTTGGTCAGGCACTCGATGCGGCCATTGACCGAGTTGCGACGCAGCAGCAGGTCATCCTGGCCGGCCAGCTCGCGGGCGGCCACGGTCTGGACCTCCTGGCCCTGGTCGTCGAGCACCGCCACCTTGGCGCCGGCGGTGATATAGAGGCCCGCCTCCACGGTGCAGCGATCGCCCAGGGGGATGCCGATACCGGCATTGGCGCCGATCAGGCAGCCCTCGCCCACCTTGATGACGATATTGCCGCCGCCGGAGAGGGTGCCCATGGTGGAGCAGCCGCCGCCGAGGTCGGAGCCCTTGCCGACCATGACGCCGGCGGAGATACGCCCCTCGATCATGCCGGGGCCTTCGGTGCCGGCATTGAAGTTGACGAAGCCCTCGTGCATCACGGTGGTGCCCTCGCCCAGGTAGGCGCCCAAGCGCACCCGGGCGGTGTCGGCGATGCGCACGCCGCCGGGTACCACGTAGTCGGTCATCTTGGGGAACTTGTCGACGCAGTCCACCGAGAGGGGGCGCCCCTCCAGGCGCGCCTTGAGACGGCGGGCCGGCAGCTCCTCGATATCGATGGCGCCCTCGCTGCTCCAGGCCACGTTACGCAGTAGGCCGAACATGCCGGTGAGGTCCAGGCCGTGGGGCTTGACCAGGCGATGGGAGAGTAGGTGCAGCTTGAGGTAGACCTCGGGGGCGGACTCCGGGGCGCTATCCTCGGCCAGGAACATCGCCACCAGCGGGCGAGTGCTGGCGGCGAAGGCCTCGGCCAGCTCGGCCTGGTCGGCATGACCGGCGTCGCGCAGGGCGCTGGCCAGGGCGGCGCATTGCTCGGGCAGGAAGCTCACCGCGGCCTTGCCGGCGGGGGCGTCCAGGGCCTTGGCGGCGGCCGCCACCAGGCTATCGTCGGGGTCGAGCAGGGGCGCCGGATAGTAGATCTCCAGCCAGTCGCCCTGGGTGTTCTGGGTGCCGATTCCGAGTGCAAAGCTCAGCATGGGGGGTGTCCTCTTGAAAAATAGGGGCCGAGCCGTGGCTCAGCCCGGGAGATTGTCGTAGTCGCCGTCGCGGTAGCCCACCAGAATCTCGTCGCCGGTATCCAGCAGCGGGCGCTTGAGCAGGGTGGGGTGGGCCAGCATCAGTTCCCGCGCCTTGTTGGCATCGATATCGGCCTTGTCGGCCTCATCGAGCTGGCGCCAGGTGGTGCTGCGCCTGTTGAGCAGGGTCATCACCGGCACCCGCTCGAGGAGGTGCTCGAGCAGCGGCGCCGAGAGGCCATCCTCGCGCAGGTCGTGGAATTGGTAGGGGATGCCGGCCCCGTCCATGGCCTTGCGGGCCTTGCGGCAGGTATCGCAGTTCTTGATGCCGTACAGGGTGAACATCAGCCTCTCCTCTCGATAAAGCGGCGCAGGCGCCGGGCCGCTTCCACCGTGGCCTCCACCTCGGCCACCAGGGCCAGGCGCAGGCGCCCGCTGCCGGGATTGGTGCCGTCGGCGCCGGGGCGGCCCATATAGCTGCCCGGCAGCACGCTGACGTGCTCCTCGGCGAACAGCTCGCGGGTGAAGGCCTCGTCGTCGCCGCCGGGCACCGCCGGCCACAGGTAGAAGCTGGCCTGCGGCGTGGGGAAGTCCATCACCGGGGCGAGGATCTCGGTGACCGCGGCGAACTTCTCCCGGTAGGCGTCGCGGTTGGCGCGCACATGGGTCTCGTCGTGCCAGGCGGTGATGGAGGCGTGCTGCAGGGGCAGCGACATGGCGCAGCCGTGATAGGTACGGTAGCGCTTGAAGGGGGCGATCAGCTCGGCACTGCCTGCCACGAAGCCGGAGCGCAGCCCCGGCAGGTTGGAGCGCTTGGAGAGCGAGTGGAAGACCAGGCAGCGGTGGTAGTCGTGACGTCCCAGGGCCGCGCAGGCCTCCAGCAGCCCGGGGGGCGGGGCGGCCTCGTCCAGGTAGAGCTCCGAGTAGCACTCGTCGGAGGCGATAATAAAATCGTGCTCGTCGGCGAGCGCGATCAGCTGCTTGAATTCCTCCAGCGGCGTGACCGCCCCGGTGGGGTTGCCCGGCGAGCAGAGGAAGACGATCTGGACGTCGCGCCAGGTCTCGGCGGGCACGGCCTCGAAATCGGGGCGGAAGCCGCTCGCGGCGGTGCAGTCCAGATAGAGGGGCTCGCCGCCGGCCAGCAGGGTGGCGCCTTCGTAGATCTGGTAGAAGGGGTTGGGCACCGCCACCTTGGCTGGGCGTGTGCGGTCGAGTGCCGCCTGGACGAAGGCGAAGATCGCCTCCCGGGTGCCATTCACCGGCAGCACCTGGGACTCGGCATCCAGCCCCGCCAGGGCGAAGCGACGGCTCGCCCAATCGGCGATGGCGCGACGCAGCTCGGGCAGCCCCGTGGTGGCCGGGTAGCGGGCCATCTCGTCGCGATGGGCGCTGAGGCTCTCCAGCGCCGCCGCATAGGGGGCGTGCTGCGGTTCGCCGATGGTCAGGGGAATCGGCTCGAGGCCCGCGGGGGGCGTGACGCCGGCACGCAGGGCGGCGAGCTTCTCGAAGGGGTAGGGCTGGAGGGCGTCGAGATCGGGATTCATGGGTGTCCTGGCCGCCCGGCGCGGGCGAGATATCGTTATTGGCACGGGCCCGCGGATACCGCGGCCCCGGGTGCATCTAGGCAAGCGATTATAGGGAAGCGGCCCTGGGGCCTCAAACCCGGTGCGGCTTAGACGTCCAATACTTCGATAAGGCGTGCCCGCAGCCGTTCCTGGCGCGCCGGGTCGGTCAGCGGCTCGCCGGCCTTGGTGGTGATAAAGAAGACGTCCTCGACCCGCTCGCCCAGGGTGGCGATCTTGGCCGCCGAGAGGGCGATATCCTGCTCCATGAAGATGCGCCCCACCCGGGCCAGCAGGCCGGGGCGGTCCGGTGCGACCAGTTCCAGCATGGTGCGCTCGTTGGCCAGGTCCTGCTCCAGGGCGACCCGGGTCGGCACCTGGAAGTGCTTGAGCTGGCGCGGGGTGTGGCGGGTGACGATCTGTGGGTAGTCCTCCGGGTCGTCCAGCTCCTCCACCAGATGGGCGCGGATCTCCTCCAACTGGGCGCGGTCGCGGATCGCCTGGTGCTGGTGATCCAGGACGATAAAGGTGTTGAGGGTCCAGTCGCTGCTGGAGGTGGCGATACGCGCGTCGTGGATGGAGAGGCCCAGTTGATCCATGGCGGCAGCGGTGGCGGCGAAGAGGTCGTCCGCGGAACGGGTGTGGATAAACACCTTGGTGCCCCCCTCGGCCATGTCCTCGGTGGGGGCGCTGATCAGGATCAGCGGCAGCTCCGAGCCCTCGTGGGCGAGGATGCCCTGCGTCTGCCAGACGATCTCGCTGGGCGCGTACTGCAGGAAGTACTCCTCGCCGAGGGAGTCCCATAGCTGGGCCACCCGCTGGCCGTCGGCCCCCACCGCCAGCAGCAGCGAGAAGGCCTCCTCGCGAGTCTCGCGCACCCAGTCCTCGCGGTCCGGCGGGTTCTCCAGGCCGCGGCGCAGGGCGCGCTTGGTCTCGCCGTGCAATTGGCGCAGCAGCGAGGCCCGCCAGCCGTTCCAGAGTGCCGGATTGGTGGCGCTGATATCCGCCACGGTGAGCACATAGAGGTAGTCCAGGTGGATCTCGTCGCGCACCAGGCGGGCGAAGTCGCGGATCACGTCCGGGTCGGTGATATCGCGCTTCTGGGCCACCTTGGACATCAAGAGATGGTTCTCCACCAGCCAGCTCACCAGCCGGGTGTCCCGGGGCGAGAGGCCGTGGCGCTCGCAGAAGGCCTCGGCATCCCGGGCGCCGAGGATGGAGTGGTCGCCGCCGCGGCCCTTGCCGATATCGTGGTAGAGGCCGGCGATCCACAGCAGCTCCAGCTTGGGCAGCTGGTGCACCAGCACCGAGGCCACCGGAAACTCCTCCCGGGCCTCGGGCTCGCGAAAGCGCTGGATGCACTTGAGCAGGCGCAGGGTATGGGCGTCGACGGTGTAGATATGGAAGAGGTCGTGCTGCATCAGCCCCACCGCCTGGCCGAACTCCGGCAGGTACTTGCCGAGCACCCCGTAGCGATTCATGCGCCGCAGCTGGCGCGCCACGTTGCCGGAGGAGCGCAGCAGCTCCATGAATAGGCTCTGGTGGCGCAGGTCGTCCCGGTAGAGGTCATCGATCAGGTGGCGATGGTCGCGAATCAGCCGGATGGTGTCGGCGCGTACCCCCTCGATCTCCGGGTGCTGGGCCATCAGCAGGAAGAGTTCCAGCAGCGCCGCCGGGCGATAGCGGAAGACGCCGGGGCTGCGGGCCTGGATATAGCCGCCGGTGACCTCGAAGCGGTCGTTGAGGGGGCGGGTCTCGAGGCGCTCCTCGCCGCGCAGGATCACCTCGTCGAAGTGCTGCAGCAGCATGTCGTTGAGGCCGGCCAGCGCCGTCACATGGCGGTAGTAGCGCTTCATGAACTGCTCCACCGCCAGGCGCTCCGGGGTGTCGCGGTAGCCGAACAGCTCGGCGATGGTGCGCTGGTGGTCGAACTGCAGGCGATCTTCGGCGCGTCCGGTGAGCATATGCAGGGCATAGCGCACCTGCCACAGGAAGGCCTGGCCCTGGCTGAGGATGCGCAGCTCGGCATCGTTCATGAAGCCGTTGGCCACCAGCTCCTCGTAGCCCAGGGGGCCGAAGTGACGCTTGGCGACCCAGCCGATCATCTGGATGTCCCGCAGCCCGCCCGGGGAGCTCTTGATATTGGGTTCCAGGTGATACTCGGAGTTGTTGTAGCGGTAGTGGCGAGCGATCTGCTCCTGCCACTTGGCCTCGAAGAAGCGATCCGCGGGCCATAGCCGCTCGGTGGCCAGGCGTCGGCGCATGGCCTGGCGCAGCGGCTCGGGGCCGGCCAGGGTGCGGCTCTCCAGCAGGTTGGTGATCACCGTGACATCATCGCGGGCCTCGCGCTCGCAGTCGTTCAGCGAGCGCACGCTATGGCCGATCTCCAGGCCGATATCCCAGAGGAAGGTGATAAAGGCGGTAAGCGACTCCCGGTAGGGGGCGTCGTCGTCCTCCTCCAGCAGAAACAGCAGGTCGATATCGGAGTGGGGATGCAGTTCGCCGCGACCATAGCCACCCACGGCGAGCAGGGCGATGCCCTCCTCGGGCCAGGGGTGGCGTGCCCAGGCGATGGCCAGCAACTGGTCCAGGCACCAGGCGCGGCCGCGCACCAGGTCGCGGATATCGGCGCCGCTGCGAAAGCGCTCGTCGAGGCGCGCCTGGATCGCCTTCAGCTCCGCCTTGAAGGGGGCGATGGGGGAGCGGTGGGTGGCCAGCTCGGCGGCGAAGGCCTCGCCGTCGAACAGGCCGGGGTCGGGGCGAAAGCGATGATGATGTAGCAACATGTCAGTGCTCTAGCAGTCTGTCGGGGTTGACCGATCGTGACGAGAATCACGGCTTTCGAGTCAAGTTTATCGATCGATTGAGGCGAATAGCGTGCTATTTAACGAAATGGATCGAATGAAATTGGCCGAAAGTCCGGGATTCGCAGTAGATCAGCGTTAAGTCCGACTGACTGCCAGGAAGCCGAGGTCTTCCTCGCTGCGGGCGGTGAGCACCTCGACGCCGTCGGCGGTGACCAGCAGGGTGTGCTCCCACTGGGCGGAGAGGCTGCGATCCTTGGTCACCGCGGTCCAGTTGTCGCGCAGTACCTTGGTGCGGTAGTCGCCCACGTTGATCATCGGCTCGATGGTGAAGCACATGCCCTCGGCCAGTTCGATATCGGCCTCGGGGGCGTAGCCGTCGTAGTGCAGGATCTGCGGGTCCTCGTGGAAGCCGGCGCCGATGCCGTGGCCGCAGAAGTCGCGTACCACCGAGTAACCGTTGGCCTCGGCATGCTGCTGGATTACCCGGGCCAGGGCCGACAGGCGCACCCCGGGGCGGACCAGGGCGATGCTCTTGTAGAGGCACTCCTGGGTGATGCGGCACAGCCGCTCGCCCTGGATGGTCTCGCCGACGATAAACATCTTGCTGGTGTCGCCATGGTAGCCATCGGCGGTCTTGACGGTGACATCCAGGTTCATGATGTCGCCCTTCTTGAGCTTCTTGCCGGCGTCGGGGATGCCGTGGCACACCACATGATTGATGGAGGTGCAGATCGACTTGGGGAAGCCGTGATAGTTGAGGGGCGCCGGCACCGAGCCCAGCTCGTCGACGATAAAGTCGTGGCATAGGCGGTCGAGCTCGCCGGTGGTAACGCCGGCCTGCACATGGGGGGTGATCATCTCCAGCACCAGGGCGGCCTGGCGACCGGCCTCGCGCATCTTCTCGATCTCGTCGGGCGTCTTGATGGGAACGTTCATGGAATCTCGATCATGGGGAGGGTGGCGCCCCTGGGTCACTCTCAAGGAGGTGGCCTCGGCAGAGGGGCGGCTTCATCTTGGCATCGTTCTATGGTATAAAGCCGCGCGCTTTCCTGCAATCGTCCGCCCTTGTGGCCCCCGGGCCCGGCGGCGATAATAGAGAGGGCGTGATCCAAACGCCTAAAACACACATGCACCGACACAGGGTCCCGGGTGCCGTGGCGACCAACGGTCGAGCGGTCGGATCCCTGGGGTGCATGGAGGCCTAACCCGAGTTTTCAGGAGTCTTTCATGTCTCAAGTCAATATGCGTGACCTGCTCAAGGCGGGTGCTCACTTCGGTCACCAGACCAAGTACTGGAACCCCAAGATGAGCAAGTTCATCTTCGGTGCGCGCAACAAGATCCACATCATCAACCTCGAGCACACCCTGCCGGCCCTGAACGACGCCGTGGCCGTGGTCGAGAAGATGGCTGCCGCCAACAACAAGATCATGTTCGTCGGCACCAAGCGTGCCGCCAGCAAGATCATCAAGGAAGAAGCCAACCGCGTGGGCATGCCCTTCGTGAACCACCGTTGGCTGGGCGGCATGCTGACCAACTACAAGACCATCCGCGTCTCCATCAAGCGTCTGCGCGAACTCGAAGCCATGCATGAAGATGGCACCTTCGAGAAGCTGACCAAGAAGGAAGTCCTGATGGCCACCCGCGAGCAGGAGAAGCTGGACCGCTCCATCGGTGGTATCAAGGAGATGGGTGGCCTGCCCGATGCGCTCTTCGTGATCGATGTCGACCACGAGCGTATCGCCATCAACGAAGCCAACAAGCTGGGCATCCCGGTCATCGGCGTGGTGGACACCAACTCCAACCCGGACGGTGTGGACTACGTGATCCCCGGCAACGATGACTCCATCCGCGCGATCCAGATCTACGTCCAGGCCATCGCCGGCGCCTGCGCCAAGGCGAAGGAAGGTCGTCCCGACGAGTTCGTCGAGGTCTCCGAGTCCGACGAAGTCGCCGAGTGATGCCGTACCGCCGACACTGAGTGTCATCTAAGCCTGCGACCCTGGGTCGCAGGCCGGCAGACCCCACCAGGGTCGGCGGATAAGGAGGGGGCCTGCGCCCCCTTTTTTCCCGTTCTACCTGCGGGTACGGCGGGAAATGCCCCGATTACCGACGCGAATCATTCAGAGGTTATTACCATGGCAGCTATCAGCGCCTCACAGGTCAAGGAACTGCGCGAGCGTACCGGGCTCGGCATGATGGAGTGCAAGAAGGCTCTCACCGAAGCCGGCGGCGACATCGAACTGGCCATCGAGAACCTGCGCAAGAGCTCTGGCCTCAAGGCCGCCAAGAAGGCCGACCGCACCGCCGCCGAAGGCGCCGTGGTCACCCGCGTGGCCGCCGACGGCAGCTACGGCGTGATGGTCGAGATCAACTCCGAGACCGACTTCGTGGCCCGTGACGACAACTTCAAGGCCTTCGCCGACAAGATCGTCGATGCCCTGTTCGAGTCCAAGAGCGACGACGTGGCCGCCCTGATGGGTGGTGACATGGAAGACGTTCGCCAGCAGCTGGTGCAGAAAATCGGCGAGAACATCTCCGTGCGTCGTGCCGTGCTGGTCGAGGCCGGTGAAGGCAACCGCGTGGGCGCCTATGTCCACGGCGGCCGCATCGGCGTGCTGACCGTGCTCCAGGGTGCCAGCGACGAAGCCGCCAAGGATGTCGCCATGCACGTGGCCGCCATCAACCCGGCCGTGGCGCGTCCCGAGCATATGGCTCAGGAGCAGCTCGACAAGGAAAAGGCGATCATCCTGGCCCAGCCGGACATGGCCGGCAAGCCGGAGAACATCGCCGAGAAGATGGTTCAGGGCCGCCTGAAGAAGTACCTGGCCGAGAACAGCTTGACCGAGCAGCCCTTCGTCAAGAACCCGGACCAGTCCGTGGCCGAGTTCGTCAAGGCCGCCGGCGGCGAAGTGATTGGCTTTACCCGCTACGAAGTGGGCGAGGGCATCGAGAAGGAAGAAGTCGACTTCGCCAAGGAAGTGATGGAACAGGCCAAGCGCAGCTAAGGTCTGAGTTCATCGAGACGTGTTGGCGTGCGCGCAAGCGCACGCCTTCGCGTATCCGGCCGGCGCTTTCGTCGGCCACGCGTTAACTACGCCAGGAGTCGTCCCCCTTGGTCGCCGAACGGTTGAGCTAAGGTAGACAGACTCCCCGAATGATTACTGCCGCCGCCAGGAGACCCGCCCATGACCCCAGAGATTCCCGCCACCGACCGCGCCCAGCCCGAGCGCGGTGCCAAGAGCAAGTACAAGCGCATCCTGCTCAAGCTCTCCGGTGAGGCCCTGATGGGTGAGCACGACTTCGGGATCGATCCCAAGGTGCTCGATCGCATGGCCCTGGAGATCGGCCAACTGGTGGGCATCGGTGTCCAGGTGGGGATCGTCATCGGCGGCGGTAACCTGTTCCGTGGGGCGGCCCTCCACGAGGCCGGCATGGAGCGGGTGACCGGCGATCATATGGGCATGCTGGCCACGGTGATGAACGCCCTGGCCATGCGCGATGCCCTGGAACGCTCCAATATTCGCTCCCGGGTCATGTCGGCCATTCCCATGAGTGGGGTGGTGGAGCACTATGATCGCCGCACCGCCATTCGCTACCTCACCTCCGGTGACGTGGTACTCTTCTCCGCCGGTACCGGTAACCCCTTCTTTACCACCGATTCCGCGGCCTGCCTGCGCGGTATCGAGATCGATGCCGACGTGGTGGTCAAGGCCACCAAGGTGGACGGGGTCTATGATAAGGACCCGGTGAAGCATGCCGATGCCGTCAAGTACGAGCAGCTCAACTACGATGAGGTGCTCGACCAGAAGCTTGGGGTGATGGATTTGACCGCCATCTGCCTGGTGCGGGACCATGGCATGCCGGTGCGCGTGTTCGACATGAACAAGCCCGGCGCGCTGCTGAACCTGGTGGTGGGTGGCAAGGAAGGCACGCTGATAGATAGAGGTTGAAATCGTGATCGACGACATCAAGAAAGACGCCGAAGGCCGCATGAAGAAGACCCTGGAGTCGCTCCAGGCCAACTTCCACAAGATCCGTACCGGGCGTGCCCATACCAGCATTCTCGACGCCGTGACCGTGGAGTACTACGGCTCCCAGGTGCCCCTGAACCAGGTGGCCAACGTGAATATCGAGGATGCCCGGACCCTCTCCGTGGTGCCCTGGGAGAAGCCCATGGTGCCCAAGGTGGAGAAGGCCATCCTGACCTCGGACCTTGGCCTCAACCCCTCCACCAACGGTAACGTGATTCGCGTGCCCATGCCGATGCTCACCGAGGAGACCCGCAAGGGCTATATCAAGCAGGCCCGCGGCGAGGCGGAGCAGGCGCGGGTGGCGGTACGCAATGTGCGCCGCGATGCCAATGGTGATATCAAGTCTCTGCTCAAGGAGAAGGAGATCACCGAGGACGAGCAGCATCAGGGCGAGGATGCCATCCAGAAGCTCACCGACAAGTACATCGCCGAGATCGACAAGCTGCTGGAAGCCAAGGAACACGACCTGATGCAGGTCTGAGGTGCGGCGGGCCCACCAGGCCCGCCTTTCCATCCCTCCCGTGCGAGCCCCCATGACGTCAACGCAGTCTCCCCAAACCCATCGTGGTGGTACGCCGCGCCATGTGGCGATCATCATGGATGGCAACAATCGTTGGGCCAAGGCCCGTGGCCTTTCCGGCGTTCGTGGCCACCATGCCGGCGTCGAGTCGGTGCGGGCGGTGATCCGTCGCGCCGCCGAACGCGGCGTCGAGACCCTGACCCTGTTCGCCTTCTCCAGCGAGAACTGGAAGCGTCCCCCCGCCGAGGTGAGCGCGCTGATGGAACTCTTCCTGTTGGCGCTGAAACGCGAGGTGCGCAAGCTTCACGAGCACGACATTCGCCTCTCGGTGATCGGCGAGCGCAGCGCCTTCTCGACCTCCATCCAGAAGCATGTGGCCCGGGCCGAGGCGTTGACCGCCGACAATCGCGGTCTGCATCTGGTGATCGCCGCCAACTATGGCGGACGCTGGGACATCGCCAGGGCCGCCCGGCGCCTCGCCGAGCGCGTCCAGGCCGGCGAGCTGGCGCCCGCCGAGATCGATGAGACGGCCCTGGATCGCGAGATCAGCCTGGCCGACGATGCCCCGGTGGATCTGTGCATCCGCACCAGCGGCGAGCAGCGCATCTCCAACTTCCTGCTCTGGCAGCTGGCCTATGCGGAGTTCCATTTCTCGCCACTGCTGTGGCCCGACTTCGATGCCGCCGCCTTCGACCTGGCCCTCGATGATTTCGCCCGCCGCCTGCGGCGCTTCGGCATGACCGACGAACAGATCGAGGCCCAAGGTGCTTAAGCAGCGACTGATTACCGCCCTGATCCTGGCGCCCCTGGTGCTGCTGGGGCTGTTTGGTCTCAGTGGTGGCGCCTTCGCCCTCTTCACCGCCGCCATCCTCCTGCTGGGCGTCTGGGAGTGGGTCAACCTGGCCGGCTATGAGCGCCCGGGCCAGCGCCTGCTGGGTGTCGCCGTGGCGGCGGCACTGATGGGGCTGCTGTGGCTCGGTGGTGCCGCCCAGGCCACCTGGCCGCTATGGCTGGCCGCCGTCGGCTGGCTGGCCAACCTCTACTGGGTCACCCGCTATCCCGAGCGCCAGGCCCAGTGGCAGGCCCCGCCCCGGCGCCTGGTCATGGGGCTCTGGGTGCTGCTGCCCACCTGGGTGGGCTTTATCGCCCTGCGCGACGGCGGCGCCGAATGGCTGCTCTTCGTGCTGTTGCTGGTGTGGACCGCGGATAGCGGCGCCTACTTCGCCGGTCGCGCCTATGGGCGCCGCAAGCTGGCGCCCAGCGTCAGTCCCGGCAAGTCCTGGGAAGGCGTGCTGGGCGGCCTGGTGGCCACCACCCTGCTGGCACTGGGCTTCGCCCTCTGGCTAGGGCTCTCTCCGGGGCAACTGGTGCTGCTGGTGGTGATCACCTGGCTGGTGACCGGTATCTCGGTGGTGGGCGATCTCTTCGAGAGCATGCTCAAGCGCAGCCGCGGCATCAAGGACTCCAGCGCCCTGCTGCCCGGCCATGGCGGGGTGCTCGATCGCATCGATAGCCTGACCGCCGCGGTGCCCCTCTTCGCCTTGCTGCGCCTATGGTTATGACGACTCCTCCCCAGGGCGTCACGGTGCTGGGCGCCACCGGTTCCATCGGCACCAGCACCCTGGACGTGATCGCTCGCCACCCGGAGCGTTACCGGGTGCATGCCCTCACCGCTCACCGCGACCGCCGGGGGCTCTTGACCCTCTGCCTGCGCCATCGCCCGGCGGTGGCGGTGCTGGGCGGGGAGGCGGATGCCGCCTGGCTGCGCCGGCAACTGGCCGCGGCGGGGCTGGATACCGAGGTGGCCGCCGGCGAGGCGGCGCTGTGCGAGGTGGCCGCGGCCCCCGAGGCGGCGGTGGTGATGGCGGCCATCGTCGGCGCCGCCGGCCTGCTGCCGACCCTGGCCGCGGTACGCGCCGGCAAGCGGGTACTGCTGGCCAACAAGGAGGCCCTGGTGATGTCCGGGGCCCTGTTCATGGAGGCGGTGGCGGCACACGGCGCGACCCTGCTACCCATCGACTCCGAACACAATGCCATCTTCCAGTGTCTACCGAGCGAGCACCGCGGCGGCCTGGGGCGCCACGGCGTCACCCAACTGCTGCTGACCGCCTCCGGCGGCCCCTTCCGGGGCTGGAGTACCGAGCAACTGGCCGTGGTGACCCCGGAGCAGGCCTGCGCCCACCCCAACTGGTCCATGGGGCGGAAGATCTCCGTGGACAGTGCCACCCTGATGAACAAGGGGCTGGAGCTGATCGAGGCGTGCTGGCTGTTCGATGCCGCGCCGCAACAGATTCAGGTGGTGGTGCATCCTCAGAGCGTGATCCATTCCATGGCCGCCTACAGCGACGGCTCGGTGCTGGCCCAGTTGGGCAACCCGGACATGCGCACGCCCATCGCCTATGGCCTGGCCTGGCCGGAGCGCATCGACGCCGGGGTCGAGGCGCTGGACCTCTTTCAGGTGGCGCGCCTCGACTTCGAGGCCCCGGACGAGGCGGCCTTCCCTTGCCTGCGCCTGGCGCGGCAGGCTATGGAGGCCGGTGGCACGGCGCCGGCGGTGCTCAATGCCGCCAATGAGGTGGCGGTGACCGCCTTCCTCGAGGGGCGCCTCGGCTTCACCGGGATTCCGCGCCTGGTGGCGGCGGTGCTCGACGAGCTGGAAGTGCACCCGGCCCGGACCCTGGAGGGGATCCTGGCCGAGGATACCCGGGCACGGCGCAGCGCCGAGGCCTTGCTGGCGGCATTCACCCGGGGAGGGTAAGCGATGGGCGTGATCCAGAACGTGCTGGCGGTGATCGTGGTCCTGGGCCTGCTGATCACCTTCCATGAATATGGCCACTACTGGGTGGCCAGGCGCTGTGGCGTCAAGGTGCTGCGCTTCTCGGTGGGCTTCGGCAAGCCGCTCTGGTCGCGCACCGACCGCCACGGCACCGAATTCGCCGTGGCCGCCATCCCCCTGGGGGGCTACGTCAAGATGCTCGACGAGCGGGAGGGACCGGTGGCTCCCGACGAGCGTCACCGGGCCTTCAACAACCAGTCGGTCTGGGCGCGGATCGCCATCGTTGCCGCCGGCCCCCTGGCCAACTTCCTGCTCGCCATCGTCGCCTACTGGTTGCTCTTCGTGGTGGGCACCACCACGGTGGCGCCGGTGGTGGGGGCGGTGGATCCCGACTCCCCAGCGGCCCGCGGCGGCCTGGCCCCGGGTCAGGAGATCGTCGCCATCCAGGGTGATCGGGTACGCTCCTGGGAAGAGGTCAATCTCAAGCTGGTGGCGGCCATCGGCCATAGCGGCGAGCTGCGTTTCACCACCCTGGACGAGGGCAGCGAGGTGGCCCGGGAACGCGGCCTGCCGGTGGCGAACTATCTGGTGCGCCAGGATCCCCCTCAGCCGCTGTTGAGCCTGGGCATCACCCCCTGGCGACCGGCCTTCCCGGCCGAGCTGGGGCAGGTGCTGGAGGGCGAGGCGGCCGCCGCGGCGGGGCTCGAGCCCGGCGATCGCGTGCTCAGCGTCGATGGCGAGGCCATCGACGACTGGATGCACTTCGTCGAGGTGGTGCGGGCCCACCCCGGCGAGTCCCTGGCCCTGGAGGTCGAGCGCGGCGACGAGCGGCTGAGCCTGACCCTGGTGCCGGGCCGCAACGAGCGGGAGACCGGGACGAGCGTCGGTTATATCGGCGCCGGGGTGGCGCCGGTGGAGTGGCCCGAGGAGTATCGTCGCGAGGTGCGCTACGGCCCCGTGGCAGCCCTGGGGCAGTCGCTGTCGCGCACCGGCGAGATGTCGTTGCTGACCCTGGATGCGATCCGCAAGATGCTGGTGGGACTGATCTCGCCCTCCAACCTCTCCGGCCCCATCACCATCGCGCGGGTGGCGGGGGATACCGCCCGCAGTGGCCTGGAGAGCTTTGTCAGCTTCATGGCCTACCTCTCGATCAGCCTGGGGATCCTCAACCTGTTGCCGATCCCGGTGCTGGATGGCGGGCACCTCGTCTACTACGCCATCGAGGCGCTGCGTGGCCGGCCGGTCTCCGAGAAGACCCAGGCCATCGGCCTGCGTATCGGCCTGACACTGGTGGGCAGCCTGATGATCATGGCCCTCTATTTCGATTTAATGCGACTATAAGCCCACGGTTGAAGGCGGCGCATGGGCCGCGGCGATGATCGGGCGCGGATGGCGCCATTCGAACGATTTAATGCGACTATAAGCCGGCGGGTGGCACCAGCCGCCGGCCCTGACGTTGGCTGGAGCAGACGGCCCGGCCTTGTCAGTTACCCGCACAAATGTATAAGGTGCCTATTTCGAACACCGTTCCTCCTGGCAGGGAAGCACGGGATCTCGATGGGCAGACCAACGCGAGCGAAGCGACTGAATGAAACTCAAGACCATCGGATTGGCAGCGCTGCTTCTGGCCGGCGCCCAGTCGGCCTCGGCGAACGAATTCAATATCTCTGATATCCGCGTGGAGGGCCTGCAACGGGTACCCGCGGCCTCCGTCTTCAATGCCTTCCCCGTGGGCGCCGGTGAACGGGTCGAGGAGCGCGAGCTGGCCGAGGCGGCCCGTGAACTCTTCGCCACCGGCCTCTTCGAGGATATTCAACTGGCCCGAGACGGCGAGGTGTTGATCATCCAGGTGGAGGAACGCCCCTTTATCGCCGCCATCGAGATCAGCGGTAACTCCCTGGTGCCCGAGGAAGAGCTGCGCCGGGCCATGCGTGGCGTCGACCTGGCGGAAGGCGAGGTGCTGCAGCTCTCCACCCTGGAGGAGATGCAGCGGGAGCTGGAGCAGCTCTATCAGTCCCAGGGCCGCTACAGCGCGCGGATCGATACCCGGGTGGAGGAGGTCGGCGACAACCGCGTCCGGGTCAATATCGATATCAACGAAGGGGCGGTAGCGCGGATTCGGCAGATCAATATCGTCGGCAATCGGGCCTTCGATAACGACACCCTGAGCGATGTCTTCGAGCTGGAGGATCGCCCGGGACGGATCTTCGGCTGGTTCTCCAAGGACGAGTATTCCCGGGAGGCCCTGGCCGGCGACCTGGAGCGGTTGCGGGCCTTCTACCTGGATCGCGGCTATGTCAACTTCGATATCGCCTCCACCCAGGTGGCCATCAGTCCCGATCAATCGCAGATCTTCGTCACCGTCAATGTGGATGAGGGGCGCCAGTATCGCCTCGGCGATATTCATTTCGAGGGTGACCTGATCATCCCGCCCAGCGAGGCCCGTGCCCTGGTGGCGGCGACGCCGGGGGAAATCTTCTCGCGCAGCGAGGTCACCGCCTCGGTGGAGGCCCTGCGTTCGCGCCTGGGTGCCGAGGGCTTCACCTTCGCCGAGATCGAGCCGGTTCCCCAGGTGCGTGACGATGGCGAGACCGTGGATCTGCTGTTGGCGGTCAATCCCGGTCGACGGGCCTATGTGCGACGTATCGACTTCGTTGGCAATACCACCACCCAGGACGAGGTGCTGCGTCGCGAGATGATCCAGTTGGAGGGGGCGCCGGCCTCCACCGAGTCGATCAGTCAGTCCCGCCAGCGTCTGGAACGCCTGGGCTTCTTCAAGCAGGTCGAGGTCGAGACCCGTCCGGTGCCCGGCGAGCCGGATCAACTGGACGTGACCTATCGGGTCGAGGAACAGCCGTCCGGCTCCATTTCCGCGAGCATCGGCTTCTCGCAGACCGCCGGGGTGATCTATGGCGCCGGCCTCTCCCAAAGCAACTTCCTGGGCACCGGCAACCGGGTCAACTTCAATGCCCAGCGCAGCGACACCTTCACCGGACTCAACTTCGGCTACACCAATCCCTACTGGACCCTGGACGGTATCTCCCGCGGCTATGACCTCTTCTATCGGGAGACCGACTACGAGGACTCGGATATCTCCACCTATTCCACCGATTCCTTCGGTGGCGGCATCAATTTCGGCTATCCGATCGACGAGATCAGTCGCCTCAACTTCGGGGCCAGCCTCGAAGACCTGACGATCAAGACCTACAACGACACCGCCCTGGAGATCCGCCAGTACGTGGAAGACCAGGGCGCCGATGCCCAGAGCCTCAAGCTCACCGCCAGTTGGACCCGCAACAGCCTCAACCGCGGCGTGATGCCCACCGCCGGCAACTACCAGCGTCTCTCCCTGGAGGCCGCGGTGCCGGGCAGCGACGCCGACTACTACAAGCTGCGTTATCGGGCCCAGCAGCTCTTCGCCCTGAATAACGACTGGTCACTGAAGTTCGGCACCACTCTGGGCTATGCCGACAGCATCGGCAACGACCCCTATCCCTTCTACGAGAACTTCTTCTCCGGCGGTCTGGGCTCGGTGCGCGGCTTTACCGGCAACACCCTGGGGCCGCGCACCACGCCGCCATCCAGCGGTGATCGGGAGCGTACCCTGGGGGGGAACATGCTGGTGGAGGGCAGCGTGGAGCTCTTCTTCCCGGTGCCCTTCGTCGAGGATCAGCGCTCCCTGCAGGCGGGCTTCTTCGTGGATGCGGGCAATACCTTCCTGACCGACTGCCTGCCGGTGCCGGCGGGAGAGACCTCGCGCTGTGAATCCGGCATCGACCTGGGTGAGCTGCGCTACAGTGCCGGTATCGGCCTCTCCTGGCTGACCCCGGTGGGGCCGCTGACCTTCAGCGTCGCCGAGCCGCTCAATGACGAGAGCGGCGACGATACCCAGTTCTTCCAGTTCTCGTTGGGTCAGACCTTCTGAACCATCAACCCTTCGGATCACCAGGAGAGTGACCTATGCGTAAATTAACCCTTGCCCTCGGTTTCGCCGCCCTGATGGGGGGCGCCAGCCTGGCCCAGGCCGCCGAGGTGGCGGTGCTGGACTGGCGCCAGGCGCTGATGGAAACCGACGAGGCGCAGCGCCAGATGAGCGAGCTGCGCAGCGAGATCGAGGGGCCCCAGCAGGAGGCCCAGACCCTGGGGCAGGAGCTGCAGTCGCTGCAGCAGCGCCTGGAGCAGGATGGCGCCGTGATGTCCGAGTCCGAGCGCGAGACCCTGCTGCAGGAGGGCATGGAGAAAGAGCAGCGCTTCATGGAGCTGCGTCAGCAGATCGGCGAGGCCCAGATGCGTTCCGAGCAGGCCTTCCTGCAAGAGGCGGAGCCCAAGCTGGAGCAGGCCGTGGACCAGGTCGTCGAGCGCCACAATATCGAGGTGCTGATCGATCGCGAGGGCGTGATTCATACCACCCTCGAGCTGACCGACGTCACCGACGAGGTCACCCAGATTCTCAATACCCTCAACTGATGAGTCGCCGGGAGTTCGCTCCCGGCCCCTGACCGGCAAAGGCGCCCATGACACACGCCCACACTCCCGCCTTCACCCTGGAGGAGCTGGCCGAGCGGCTCGGCGCGACCCTGATCGGCGACGGCCGGCGTCGGGTCTCCGGCCTGGCCACCCTCAGCGAGGCCGGCCCCGAGGACATCACCTTCCTGGCCAACCGCGCTTACCTCAAGTATCTGCCCGAGACCCGGGCCGCGGCGGTGCTGCTGCACCCCGGGCAGGCCGAGGAGTGCCCCACCGCCTGCCTGACCCTGGAGAATCCCTACCTGGGCTATGCGGCCCTGTCCCGGCTCTTCGACCCGCTGATCGGCCGCCAGGCTCCGGGCACCCACCCCACCGCCGTGGTGGCCGATGGGGTGGTGCTGGGGCGCGACGTGGAAATCGGCCCCCAGGCGGTGATCGAGGCCGGCGTCGAGCTGGGCGATGGCGTGGTGGTGGGGCCTGGTTCGGTGATCGGCGCCGACACCCGCATCGGGGCCGGCTCCCGGCTGCATGCCAATGTTACCGTCTGCCACGGCGTGGTGATCGGCGAGCGGGCCATCCTGCACAGTGGCTGCGTGATCGGCGGCGACGGCTTCGGCTTCGCCCATGACGGCGGGCGCTGGCACAAGATCGCCCAACTGGGCGGGGTGGTGCTGGGCGACGACGTGGAGGTAGGCAGCTGCTCAAGCATCGATCGCGGCGCCCTGGGCGATACGCTGATCGGTAATGACGTCAAGATCGACAGCCAGGTACAGATCGCCCACAACGTGCAGATCGGTGATCACAGCGCCCTGGCCGGCTGCGTCGGTATCGCCGGCTCCACCAAGGTGGGCCAGCATTGTCTGCTGGGCGGCGGCGTGGGCCTCTCCGGTCATCTGACCATCTGTGACGGGGTCCAGGTCACCGGCATGAGCCTGGTCACCAACTCCATCCATGAGCCCGGCGTCTACTCGTCCGGCACCGGTGCCATGAGCAATGCCCAGTGGCGTAAGAATGCGGTGCGCTTCAAGCAGCTCGATGCCCTGGCCAAGCGCCTGGCGCGGCTGGAGAAGGCCCAGGAATCGCGTTGAGCCCTGGGCCTGCACGGGTATAATTCACCGTCTGGCCAGTCAATCGGCGCTCGGCGCCGCTCCATGCTCGCCCGTCGGGCGAGCATTTTCGTCTTCTAGAGGTGCCTCGATGGTAATGGACATCAACGACATTCGTGACTATCTGCCCCACCGTTATCCCTTCCTGCTGGTGGATCGGGTACTGGAGCTGGAACTGGGGCAATCCATCGTTGCCTACAAGAACGTCAGCGTGAACGAGCCCTTCTTCAATGGCCACTTTCCCCACCACCCCATCATGCCCGGGGTGCTGATCATCGAGGCCATGGCCCAGGCCTGTGGTATCTTGGGGTTCAAGACCGTCAACAAGTTGCCCGCCGATGGCTATGTCTACTACCTGGTGGGTAGCGACAATGCCCGCTTCAAGCGCCCGGTGATGCCCGGCGACCAACTGCGTCTGGAGGCGCGGGTGGCGCGCGAGAAGCGCGGCATCTGGAAGTTCGCCTGCCGCGCCACCGTCGACGGTGAGCTGGCCTGCGAAGCCGATATCATCTGTGCCGAGAGGAAGGTCGCTTGATACATCCCACCGCCATCATTGACCCCAAGGCGCGTCTGGCCGAGGACGTCGAGGTGGGCCCCTTTAGCGTGATCGGGCCCGATGTGGAGATCGGCGCCGGTTCGCGTATCGGTCCCCATGTGGTGATCAAGGGGCCCACCGTGCTGGGCGAGCGTACCCGCATCTTTCAGTTCGCCTCGGTGGGTGAGGATTGCCAGGACAAGAAATACGCCGGTGAACCCACGCGCCTGGAGATGGGCGATGATAACGTAATCCGCGAGGGCGCCACCCTGCACCGCGGCACCGTCCAGGATCGCGGCGTCACCACCATTGGGTCCCGCAACCTCTTTATGGCCTATGCCCATGTGGGCCATGACTGCGTGATCGGCAACGACTGCATCCTGGCCAACCAGGTGACCCTGGCCGGCCATGTGCACCTGGGCGATTTCGTCATCCTCGGCGGCCTCGCCGCCATCCACCAGTTCTGTCGCTTCGGTGCCCATGCCATGGCCGGGGGCGGTTCCATCATCACCAAGGATGTGCCCGCCTATGTGATGATCAACGGCAACCCGGCCCAGCCCCATGGCCTCAACCTGGTGGGGCTCAAGCGCCGCGGCTTCTCCACTGAGGCGATCAAGGCCCTGAGTGAGGCCTACAAGCTGGTCTATCGCCAGGGACTCACCGTGGAGCAGGCCCTGAGCGAGATCCGCAGCCGCTTCCGGCTCGCCGAGACCGATGCCTTTATCGCCTCCATCGAGGCGTCCACCCGTGGCATCATCCGCTAGCACAGCGCCCCTGCGACGGGTCTACTTGGTCGCCGGGGAGCTCTCCGGCGATATCCTCGGCGCGGGCCTGATGCGCGAGCTCAAGGCGCGCCATCCCGGCGTCGAGTTTCGCGGCATCGGCGGCCCGCGGATGCTCGACGCGGGCATCGACAGCCGTTTCCCCCTGGAGACCCTCTCGGTGATGGGCCTGGTGGAGGTGCTCAAGCACCTGCCCGAGCTGCTGCGGGTGCGCCGCGAGCTCAAGCGCGATGCCTTGGCCTGGCGGCCCGACCTGATGATCGGCATCGACGCCCCGGACTTCAATCTGGGGCTAGAGCGCCAGCTCCGCGAGGCCGGCCTGACCACCGCCCACTATGTCAGCCCCTCCGTCTGGGCCTGGCGCCAGGGGCGGATCAAGGGGATCGCCAAGTCCGTCGATGCCATGCTGACCTTCCTGCCCTTCGAGGCTGCCTTCTATCGTCGCCACCGGGTGCCGGTGGCCTTCGTCGGCCACCCGCTGGCCGATGAGTTGCCCCTGGAGACCGATCGCGCCGCCACGCGCCGCGAACTCGGCCTTCCTGGGGATGCCGAGGTGCTGGCCCTGTTGCCCGGCTCCCGGGCCAACGAGGTGCGCTTCCTGGGCGAGACCTTCCTGGCCGCCGCCGAGCGGCTGTGTGCCGAGCGTCCCGCGCTGTCCGTGGTGATTCCCGCCGCCACGCCGGGGCGCCGCGAGCAGCTGGAGGCCCTGCTGGCGACGCACCCGGCGCTGGCCGGGCGGGTCCATCTGCTGGACGGCCGGTCTCGGGAGGCCATGGTGGCCTCGGACGCCGTGCTGCTGGCCTCGGGCACCGCGGCCCTGGAGGCGATGCTCTGCCATCGCCCCATGCTGGTGGCCTACAGGATGGCCCCGGCCACCCACTGGCTGGCCAAGCGCCTGGTCAAGACCGAGTGGATCTCGCTGCCCAACCTGATCGCCCGGGAGGCCCTGGTGCCGGAGCTGATCCAGGAGGCCGCCAGTAGCGAAGCGATTGCCGCCGGCCTGGGCGAGATGCTCGACGACGGCGAAGGCCGGGCCGCCCTGGAGGCGCGCTTCGCCGCCATGCATGCCAGCCTGCAGCGCGACGCCAGCCGCCGCGCCGCGGAGGCCATCGAGGCGCTGGTGGCGGGCACGCCGCTGCCCGCCAGCGTGGCCCCGGAGCGGGCCGAGGAGGTCGCTCCTTGACCAAGCGCGAGTTGCCGCCGCTGGTGGTTGGCTATGTGGTCGACTATGTCGGCCAGCGCCTGGTCCTGGAATGGGCCGAGGAGGTGGCCCCATGACCAAGCGTGAGCTGCCGCCTCTGGTGATCGACTATGCTGGCGAGCGCCTGGCCGGGGTCGATGAGGTGGGCCGGGGTCCCCTGGTGGGCGCCGTGGTGGCCGCCGCGGTGATCCTCGATCCCGCCCGGCCCATCGCGGGATTGAACGACTCCAAGGCGCTCTCCGCGAAGCGTCGCCAGGCGCTGGATGACGAGATCCGCGACCGGGCGCTGGCCTTCGCCGTGGCCGAGGCGAGCCCCGCCGAGGTGGACGAGCTGAATATCTACCATGCCACGCATCTGGCCATGCGCCGCGCCATCGATGCCCTGAGCCCTACGGCCGAATACCTGCTGGTGGACGGCAACCGCCTGCCCGGGCACCCGCTGCCGGGCCAGGCGGTGGTCAAGGGCGATGCCCGCCACCCGGCCATCGCCGCCGCCTCGATCCTCGCCAAGGTGGCCCGGGACGCCCAGATGCTCGCCCTGGATGGCCGCCACCCCGACTACGGCTTCGCCCGCCACAAGGGCTACCCGACCCGGGAACACCTGGCCGCCCTGGAGCGCCTGGGTCCACTCCCCGAGCACCGCCGCTCCTTCGCCCCGGTCAAGCGCCAACTGGCGCTGTTCTAGCTGGGCTATCGCCGTTGGAGTGGCCGAGGGGCGCTGGGGGCAGGATGGAGCGGGGGTTTTTTGCCATGGATGGCAAAAGTAGCGCCCAGGGAGGGGTTCACAGCGCCCCGCGACGGCCTGTCCCCAGGGTAGCCCCGGGCCGCCAAGGAGGGGTATACCAACCGTGATAGCCCTGACCGTTCTGGTCGAAACCGGGACAGGCCGGCCCCGAATCTGGCATTATCTCTGCGCGTTTCCCGACCCCAAGCCGAGCCCCACGAGTCGTCTATGAGCCCCAGCTTCGTCCACCTCCGCGTACACACCGAATACTCCCTGGTCGACGGCCTGGTGCGCCTCAAGCCGCTGATCTCGCGGAGCGCCGAGATGGGCATGCCGGCCCTGGCCATCAGCGACGAGACCAACCTCTTCGGCCTGGTCAAGGCCTACAAGTCGGCCCAGGGCGCGGGCCTCAAGCCGATCATCGGCGCCGACTTCTGGCTGCATAACGATTACGACGAGGCCCACCCCTACCGCCTGACCCTGCTGGCCATGAACGCCGAGGGCTATCGCAACCTCACCGAGCTGATCTCCCGGGGCTGGATGGAAGGCCAGCGGCTGGGGCAGCCGATCCTGCACAAGGCCTGGATCTTCGCCCAGAGCGAGGGACTGGTCGCGCTGTCCGGGGGGCGTGACGGGGAGATCGGCCGCCACCTGCTTAGCGATCACCCGGACGAGGCTCGCACCCTGCTGGCCGAGTGGGGCCAGCACTTCCCGGGGCGCTTCTACCTGGAGCTGACCCGCACCGGCCGCCAGTACGAGGAGGAGTGCCTGCATCTCTCGGTGGAGCTCGGTGCCGAGACCGGCACCCCGGTGGTGGCCACCAACGACGTGCGCTTTATCGACAAGGACGACTTCTGGGCCCACGAGACCCGGGTGGCCATCGGCGAGGGCAAGGCCCTGGACGATCCGCGCCGCGAGCGCCGCTATAGCGAGGAGCAGTACCTCAAGAGCCCGGCGGAGATGGCCGAGCTCTTCGCGGACATTCCCGAGGCCCTCGAGAATAGCCTGATGATCGCCGCCCGCTGCAACGTCGACGTGCGCCTGGGCGAGATCTTTTTGCCGGAGTTCGAGATCCCCGAGGGCATGACCCAGGACGAGTTCTTCCGCAAGGTCTCCCACGACGGCCTGACCGAGCGCCTGGACTTCCTCTATCCCGCCGACAAGTACCCCCGCGACGGCGCCGAGTATGCCGAGATCGATGCCCGCTACCGCAAGCGCCTCGATTTCGAGCTCGACATCATCATCCAGATGGGCTTCCCCGGCTACTTCCTGATCGTGATGGACTTTATCCAGTGGGCCAAGGACAACGATGTCCCCGTCGGTCCGGGGCGGGGCTCCGGTGCCGGCTCCCTGGTGGCCTATGCCCAGAAGATCACCGACCTCGACCCGCTGGAGTATGACCTGCTCTTCGAGCGCTTCCTCAACCCGGAGCGGGTCTCCATGCCCGACTTCGACGTCGACTTCTGCATGGAGAAGCGCGACCGGGTGATCGACTATGTGGCCGACCGCTACGGCCGCAACGCCGTGTCGCAGATCGTCACCTTCGGCACCATGGCCGCCAAGGCGGTGGTGCGCGACGTGGCCCGCGCCCAGGGCAAGCCCTACTCGCTGGGCGACAAGCTCTCCAAGCTGATCCCCTTCGAGGTGGGCATGACGCTGGCCAAGGCCATCGAGCAGGAGCCGGCCCTCAAGGAGTTCCTCGACAACGACGAGGAGGCCGCCGAGATCTGGGAGATGGCCAGGAAGCTCGAGGGCATCACCCGGGGCACCGGCAAGCACGCCGGGGGCGTGGTGATCGCTCCCACCAAGCTCACCGACTTCTCGCCCCTGCTGTGTGACGAGGACGGCAATGGCCTGGTGGTGCAGTTCGACAAGAACGACATCGAGGAGGCCGGGCTGGTCAAGTTCGACTTCCTCGGCCTGCGCACCCTGACCATCATCGACTGGGCCCTGGAGATGGTCGACAAGGTGCGCGCCGCCGCCGGCGAGGGCTCGCTGAATATCGACGCCATCCCCCTGGACGATGCCCCCACCTTCGAGATGCTCAAGCGCGCCGAGACCACGGCGGTCTTCCAGCTCGAATCCCGCGGCATGAAGGAGCTGATCAAGCGCCTGCAGCCGGACTCCCTGGAGGACATGATCGCCCTCGTCGCCCTGTTCCGCCCCGGTCCCCTGCAGTCGGGCATGGTCGACGACTTCATCAACCGCAAGCATGGCCGGGCGGAGATCTCCTACCCCCACCCGGACTACCAGCACGAATGGCTTAAGCCGGTGCTGGAGCCCACCTACGGCATCATCCTCTACCAGGAGCAGGTGATGCAGATCGCCCAGGTGCTGGCCGGCTACAGCCTGGGGCAGGCGGATATGCTGCGCCGTGCCATGGGCAAGAAGAAGCCCGAGGAGATGGCCAAGCAGCGGGTCGGTTTCATGGAGGGCTGCGCGGCCAACGGCATCGAGAAGGAGCTGGCGGGGAATATCTTCGACCTGGTGGAGAAGTTCGCCGGCTACGGCTTCAACAAGTCCCACTCGGCGGCCTATGGCCTGGTGTCGTATCAGACGGCCTGGTTGAAGGCCCACTACCCGGGGCCCTTTATGGCGGCGGTGATGTCCACCGAGATGGACAACCTGGACAAGGTGGTGCCGCTGATCGAGGAGTGTCGCAACCTCCGGCTCACCGTGACCCCGCCGGACGTCAACGTCGGCACCTACAAGTTCACCGTGGATACCCAGGCCCGGGTGGTCTATGGCCTGGGTGCCATTCGCGGCGTGGGCGAGGGGCCCATCGGCGCCATCGTCGAGGCCCGGGAGGCGGAGGGCCCCTTCCAGGACCTCTTCGACTTCTGCCGCCGGGTCGACCCCAAACGCATGAACAAGCGCACCCTGGAGGCGTTGATCCGCTCCGGTGCCCTGGACAACCTGGGCCCCAACCGCGCCGTGCTGGCCGCGGCCCTGGACGATGCCCTCAAGGCCGCCGCCCAGACCCAGACCAACCAGAACCTGGGCATGATGGACATGTTCGGCGAGGCCTTCGCCGACGAGGCCGAGGGCGGCGATGTCTATGCCGACTACCGCGGCGTACGGGAGTGGACCGACAAGGAGCGCCTGGGCGGCGAGAAGGAGACCCTGGGGCTCTACCTGACTGGCCACCCCATCGACGAGTACGAGCAGGAGCTCAAGCGCTTCGTGGCCACGCGGATCGCCGACCTCAGGCCATCCCGGGAGCCCCAGCGGATCGCCGGCCTGGTGGTGGGGGTGCGCACCATGAAGTCCAAGCGCGGCGACACCATGGCCTTCCTGACCCTGGACGACCGCACCGGGCGCATCGAGGCCTCGCTGTTCGGCGAGCTCTATGACCAGTTACGCGGGCAGATCGAGGCCGACCAGGTGCTGATCATCGAGGGCGAGGTCTCCAGCGACGACTACTCCGGTGGCCTGCGCCTGCGTGGCAAGGAGGTCACCCCCATGGTGACGGCGCGCACCCGTTACGCCCAGGCGGTGGAGCTGCGTATCGACGGCCAGCGCGCCAATGGCCGGTTGATCCGCAGCCTGGAGGCGAGCCTCGAGCCTTACCGCAGCGCCGAGGGGCTGCCGGTGCGCCTGCACTACCGCAACGAGCGCGCCGGCGGCTGGCTGGAGTTGGCCGAGGTCTGGCGGGTGGCCCCCAGCGACGACCTGCTGATCGCCCTGCGCGAGGTCGAAGGCCAGGACGGGGTGGGGCTAAGTTACCGCTAGACCGCGTTGGGGAAGTGGCAGAGGTACCTTCCAGAGCTATCGCAGCAGGAATGGTTGAGGGGCGCTGGGGGCAGGATGGAGCGGGGTTTTTTTGCCAGGGATGGCAAAAGTAGCGCCCAGGGAGGGGTTCACAGCGCCCCGCGACGGCCTGCCCCCAGGGTAGCCCCGGTCCCCCCAAGCAGAAACAGAGCTAATCGCGATAGCCCTGGGGTGCCTTGCGCCCCACACACAAGCTGCGATAATGCCAGGCTATCTTGCGACAATTTCCGTTGACCGCGGCGGCCGCACTGGCCGGTGCCAACCAAGCCGAGCCTATGAACCCCAACTATCTTGATTTCGAACAGCCCATTGCCGAGATGCAGGCGAAGATCGAGGAGCTTCGCCTGGTCGGCAATGACAGCAAGATCAATATCAACGACGAGATCACCAAGCTCGAAGAGAAGAGCAAGAAGCTCACCGAGTCGATCTTCAAGGACCTCACCCCCTGGCAGGTCTCCCAGCTGTCGCGCCACCCCCAGCGTCCCTACACCCTGGACTACCTGGAGCACGTCTTCACCGACTTCGACGAGCTGCACGGCGACCGCCACTTCGCCGACGACGCCGCCCTCGTCGGCGGCATCGCCCGCCTCGACGACAAGCCGGTGATGGTGATCGGTCACCAGAAGGGCCGCGACGTCAAGGAGAAGGTGCGCCGCAACTTCGGCATGCCGCGCCCGGAAGGCTACCGCAAGGCGTGCCGCCTGATGGAGATGGCCGAGCGCTTCAAGATGCCGGTGCTGACCTTTATCGATACCCCGGGGGCCTACCCGGGCATCGACGCCGAGGAGCGCGGCCAGTCCGAGGCCATCGCCTATAACCTGGCGGTGATGTCGCGGCTCAAGACGCCGATTCTCTCCACCGTGGTGGGCGAGGGCGGTTCCGGCGGGGCGCTGGCCATCGGCGTCTGCGACGAGCTGGCCATGCTGCAGTACGCCACCTACTCGGTGATCTCCCCCGAGGGCTGTGCCTCCATCCTCTGGAAGAGCGCCGAGCGCGCCTCCGATGCGGCCCAGGCCATGGGCATCACCGCCGAACGACTCAACGAGCTGGGTTTCGTCGATACCCTGATCAAGGAGCCCCTCGGCGGCGCTCATCGCCATCCGATCACCACCGCCTCGCGGGTCAAGGAAGCGCTGCTCGACAGCCTCGACCGCCTCCAGGCGCTGAGCATCGATGAGCTGCTGGAGCGGCGGTATGAGCGGTTGATGAGCTATGGCGCCCCTTCCTGAAGGGCCTTTCTGCGCTCGGCCATACGGCGTTAAAAATCGGCTTAAGATGCTCATTTACTAAAGTAAACTCCGCTCTTTCGCCGATTTTTGCCTTGTCTGACCTTCGCTCGAAGCGGCCCCGCTAGGTTGCTTGCTATGTCCCTTCTTTCCACGGACCTCGTTGCCTCGATCGATCGCGCCCTGGCGGAGACCCCGCCGGGGCGCGTCGTCTGGGTCGCCCTCTCCGGGGGACTCGACTCCTCCCTGCTGCTGAGCCTGGCGGCCCGGGCCTGTCGCCGTTATCCCCGTCCCCTCCATGCCCTGCATGTGCACCATGGCCTGCAGGCCGCCGCCGATGACTTCGAGCACCACTGTTGGCGCCTCTGTTCGCGGCTGGGGGTGCCGCTGTTCGTCGAGCGCGTCAGCGTTGATCCGGGCAAGGGCCTGGGCCTGGAGGGGGCCGCCCGGGAGGCCCGCTACGGCGCCTTCGCCGCCCGGGTGGCCCCCGGCGAGACCCTGTGGCTGGCCCAGCACCGCGACGACCAGGCCGAGACCCTGCTGCTGGCGGCCCTGCGCGGCGGCGGGGTGCGCGGCCTGGCGGCGATGCCGGCGCATCGCGATTGGCAAGGTCGAGGCCTAAGGCGCCCCCTGCTGGGCATCTCCCGGGCCGAGCTGCGCCGGGCCGCCGAGCACCTGGGGCTGGCCTGGGTGGAGGACCCCAGCAACGCCGAGATCCACCAGGATCGCAACTACCTGCGCCATGCGGTGATGCCGCGCCTCGAGGCGCGCTGGCCCGGCGCCGCCGCCCGGCTGGCGCGCACCGCGGCCCGGGCCGGCGAGGCGGATGCCTTGCTCGGGGAGCTGGCCGCCGAGCAACTGGTTGCCCTGGGCGGGGATCCGGCGCGGCTGCCGGCGGCGGACCTGGCCGCCCTGTCGCGGCCCCGCCAGCGCCTGCTGGTTCGCCATGCCTGTGAGCGCCTGGCACTGGCGCTGCCGCCGGCGGCCCGCCTGGATAGCCTGCTGACGCAGCTCGTGGCGCGACGCGACGCCGAGGTTCGGGTCGACTGGCCCGGCGCCGAGGCGCGACTCTGGCGGGGCGATCTCTATCTGCTGGCGCCGCAACTCCCCTTGGCGAGTGACTGGTCCCGGGAATGGACGGGGGCCTCGCCGCTGTCCGGCCCCTGGGGACCGCTGGCGGTCTCCCTGGAGAGGGGCGATGGCGAAACGCCGGCGCTGCTGGTGCGGCCCCGCCGCGGCGGCGAGTGGCTGCGCCTGACCGGCCGTGGGCGTCGCGACCTCAAGCGGCTGCTCCAGGAGTGGGGGCTACCGCCCTGGCGGCGGCAGCGACTACTGGTGGTCTGGGCGGGGGATGCGCCGGTGGCGGTGCTGGAGGGCACCGAGGCGCGTTGGCTGGCGGTGGCCGAGGGGTGGCGGGGTCGCGTCGCTTAACTCGAGGGCGCTATCTTCAGGGGGAAGCCGGCACTCTCCTGGTAGGCGATCTCCTGCTCCAGGTCATTGCTCAGCAGGGCCTGCTCCTCCAACTGGCTGCCCAGGTGCAGGGTCAGGGCTTCCCCGTCGGCGCTCAGGCGGAAGTCCTCCGGGGGACATTCCGGTCGCGAGTGATTAAGCAGCACCGCCAGGCGCAGCAGCCGCGCCAGGCGGGCATAGTCCCCCTGCAGGGCCTCCGGCAACTGGGCCAGCTCCTTGGCCGGAAACTTGCGCCGGTGGGCGCGGACCAGGAAGGCCAGGGCCTGCTGTTCCGGGCGCGAGAAGCCGGGCAAGTCGCCATGGGCCAGCAGATAGGCGCCGTGACGATGGAACTGGCTATGGGAGACGGCCAGGCCGACCTCATGGAGCTGGGCGGCCCAGTCGAGAAACTCCCGTTGCTCGGTGGGAAAGCGCCAGTGGTCGCCGAGCTGGTTCAGCATTCGGCGCACGCAGGCCGCCACGTTGTCGGCCTGACGGGCGTCGACCCGGTAGCGCCGGCGCAAGTCGGCGAGGGTCGGTAGCCGCGAGTCCTCGGCGGTATGGCGCCCCACCAGATCGTAGAGCACGCCCTCGCGCAGGGCGCCATCGGCGAAGCGCATCTCCTCCAGCTCGAAGGCCTCGAAGACCGCGTTGAGGATGGCGACCCCGGCGGGAAAGACCGTGGCGCGATCCGCCTTGAGCCCCTCCAGGGCCACCCTGTCGAGGCTCTTGCAGCGAATCAGTCGCCGGCGCAGGGTCGCCAGGCCCTGCCGGGTGATCAAGCCATCGGGGCAGTCGCCACTGGCGGCCAGCACCGCGGCGGCGGCCTTGATGGTGCCGCTGGAGCCCACCGGGTCGGCCCAGCCCAGTTGCCGGTAGTGGCGGCGAATATTGGCCAGTTCCGAGAGGGCGGCCAGCTCCGCCCGACGCATACGCTTCTCACTGAGCTGGCCATCGCCGAAGAAACGCCGAGTATAGCTGACGCAGCCCATATGCAGGCTCTCCAGCGCCAGGGGCGCGAACGCCTCGCCGATGATGAATTCGGTGGAGCCGCCGCCGATATCGACGATCAGGCGCCGCCCGTGCACCTCGGCCAGGGCATGGGCGGCACCCAGGTAGATCAGGCGCGCCTCCTCGCGGCCGGCGACGATCTCGATGGGATGCCCCAGTAAGGCCTCGGCGCGGCGGATAAAGGCCTGGCTGTTATGGGCGGCGCGCAGGGCATTGGTGCCCACCACCCGCAGCTGCGACTTGGGCGTCTCCTCGAGGAAGGGCGCGAAGCGCGCCAGGCAGGCCAGGGCCCGTGCCATGGCCGCCTCGCTGAGCTGGCCGGTGGCGTCCAGGCCGGCGGCCAGCTGCACCTTCTCGCCGAGGCGGGCCACCACCTGCAGGCGACCCTGGTGATAGTTGGCCACCAGGAGGTGGAAACTGTTGGAGCCGAGATCGATGGCGGCGAGGCGCCGGGGGGCGGAGGGCGTCCTGCTCATGGGAGGTCCTTGCATGCGGTTCGGGTCAAGGGTGCGGCGCCCCGGGAACCTTGTCAATTGCCGGCACTTGCGTTTGCCGGTGAGCTTGACTACCATCGAGTCGTTCGCCTGTTCCGAATGCTTTCCGACCCTGAGTGGCGTCCGCGCCCGGTCAAGCTTCCAAGTCGTCAGACAGCCCGCTGCTTTCCCGTTCATGATGTTGCGCCTCGCCAGCATGAGCCGCTGAATCAGGCGTTCGATAACCCATCATGAACCGCAACAGCGCCTCCCTCGACCCCGTGATCGTCCCAGGCCTATGGGCCTAGTCGATCGAGCCTATCCAGCGAGTGGACGCCCCAGGGCCCTGAACGCATCATACGCGGCGCATCGTCACCGCCTCCTGTCGTTTCCCGGCGCCTTGCCGTCACGCTGACACGAGCAATTTCTGAACGAATCCATGAACCTTACCGAACTCAAGCAAAAGAGCGTCCCCGAACTGCTGGATATCGCCCGTGAAATGGGGATCGATAACCTGGCCCGGTCGCGCAAGCAGGACATCATCTTCGCCATCCTCAAGAAGCACGCCAAGAGCGGTGAGGATATCTATGGCGACGGCGTGCTGGAGATCCTGCAGGACGGTTTCGGCTTCCTGCGCAGCGCCGATAGTTCCTACCTGGCCGGCCCCGACGACATCTATGTGTCGCCGTCGCAGATTCGTCGCTTCAACCTGCGCAAGGGCGACTCCATTTCCGGCAAGATCCGGCCCCCCAAGGAGGGTGAGCGCTACTTCGCCCTGCTCAAGGTCAGCCAGATCAACTTCGACAAGCCGGAGAACGCCAAGCACAAGATCCTCTTCGAGAACCTCACGCCGCTGTTCCCCCAGGAGCGGCTGCGCATGGAGATCGGCAACGGCTCCACCGAGGATCTTACCGCACGGATCATCGACCTGACCGCGCCCATCGGCAAGGGCCAGCGCGGCCTGCTGGTCTCGCCGCCCAAGGCCGGCAAGACGCTGATGCTGCAGAACATCGCCACCTCCATCACCCGTAACAATCCCGAGTGTCACCTGATCGTGTTGCTGATCGACGAGCGGCCCGAGGAGGTCACCGAGATGCAGCGCACGGTGCGTGGCGAGGTGGTGGCCTCCACCTTCGATGAGCCGCCGGCGCGCCACGTCCAGGTCGCCGAGATGGTGATCGAGAAGGCCAAGCGCCTGGTGGAGCACAAGAAGGACGTGGTGATCCTGCTCGACTCCATCACCCGATTGGCGCGGGCCTACAACACCGTGGTGCCCAGCTCCGGCAAGGTGCTCACCGGCGGTGTCGATGCCCACGCCCTGGAGAAGCCCAAGCGCTTCTTCGGTGCGGCGCGGAACATCGAGGAGGGCGGTAGCCTGACCATCATCGCCACGGCACTGGTGGATACCGGCTCCAAGATGGACGAGGTGATCTTCGAGGAGTTCAAGGGCACCGGCAACATGGAGGCCCACCTGGACCGCAAGCTCGCCGAGCGTCGCGTCTACCCGGCCATCAATATCCGCCGCTCCGGCACCCGCCGCGAGGACCTGCTGGCCTCCGAGGACGAGATGCAGCGCATGTGGATCCTGCGCAAGCTGCTCAACCCCATGGAGGACGTGGCGGCCACCGAGTTCCTGATCGACCGCCTGAAGGATACCAAGACCAACCTGGAGTTCTTCGAGGCCATGAAGCGGCGTTGATCGGCGCGCGTAAACCTCCGGGTGAGCCCCGGGGCTAACCTGGGGGCAGGCTTCGCAAGGCGCGGTGAACCCCTCCCTGGGCGCTACATTTGCCTTCCCTGGCAAATGACCCTTGCCCAGCTCTGCCCCCAGCGCCCCCTCGCCTAGGCCCTGTGTGGCAGCCCTGACTCGATGGAATCAGCAAGTAACGCCGAGGGGCAGCATGTTATGCTGCCCCTTTGCCGTTTAGCCATAGGGAATAACCCTGTGAAATATAAGGATTTGAGGGACTTTATCGCGGCCCTGGAGGCCCAGGGCGAGCTGCAGCGGATTCGCGCCGAGGTGGACCCCTACCTGGAGGTCACCGAGATCTGCGACCGCACCCTGCGGGCCGGGGGCCCGGCGCTGCTGTTCGAGAACGTCAAGGGTCACGACATGCCGCTGCTGGGCAACCTCTTCGGCACCCCGCGACGGGTGGCGCTGGGCATGGGGGAGGACTCCGTGGCGGCGCTGAGCGAGGTGGGCAAGCTGCTCGCCTACCTCAAAGAGCCGGACCCGCCCAAGGGGCTCAAGGACGCCTGGGAGAAGCTGCCGATCTTCAAGCAGGTGCTGAGCATGGGGCCCAAGGTGGTGAGCAAGGCCCCGGTGCAGGAGGTGGTGCTGGAGGGTGACGCCGTCGACCTGGATCGCCTGCCCATCCAGCACTGCTGGCCCGGCGACGCCGCGCCCCTGGTCACCTGGGCCCTGGTGGTCACCAAGGGCCCCCACAAGAAGCGCCAGAACCTGGGCATCTATCGCCAGCAGAAGCTCGGCCGCAATCGCCTGATCATGCGCTGGCTCTCCCACCGTGGCGGGGCCCTGGACTTCCAGGAGTTCCAGCAGGCGAACCCCGGCGAGCCCTTCCCGGTGGCGGTGGCCCTCGGCGCCGACCCGGCCACCATCCTCGGTGCCGTGACCCCGGTGCCGGACAGCCTCTCCGAGTACGCCTTCGCCGGGCTGTTGCGCGGCTCGCGCACCGAGCTGGTCGACTGCGGCCATGCCGACCTGCAGGTGCCGGCCTCCGCCGAGATCATCCTCGAGGGCTTTATCCACCCCGAGGACATGGCCCCGGAAGGCCCCTATGGCGACCATACCGGCTACTACAACGAGGTGGAGTCCTTCCCGGTGTTCACCGTGACCCGCATGACGATGCGTCGCGACGCCATCTACCACTCCACCTACACCGGGCGCCCGCCGGACGAGCCGGCGATCCTGGGGCTGGCCCTCAACGAGGTCTTTGTGCCCATCCTGCGCAAGCAGTTCCCGGAGATCGTCGACTTCTACCTGCCCCCGGAGGGCTGCTCCTACCGCATGGCGGTGGTGACCATGAAGAAGCAGTACCCGGGCCACGCCAAGCGGGTGATGATGGGAGTATGGAGCTTCCTGCGCCAGTTCATGTACACCAAGTTCGTGATCGTGCTGGACGACGACGTGGACGCCCGCAACTGGGAAGACGTGATCTGGGCCATCACCACCCGTATGGATCCGGCCCGGGACACCCTGCTGGTGGAGAACACCCCCATCGACTACCTGGATTTCGCCTCGCCGGTGGCGGGGCTCGGCTCCAAGATGGGCATGGACGCCACCAATAAATGGCCCGGCGAGACCGACCGCGAGTGGGGCACCCCCATCGTGATGGACGAGGCCATCAAGGCCCGGGTCGACGCCCGCTGGGACGAGCTGGGCATCGAACTGCCGGCGACTAACCACAAGAGGACATCATGACGGCCAGGACAGTGACCTGCCATGTCGCGGCGGTGGAGGATCTCACCCCCGACGTTTTCCGCGTGACCCTGGAGGGGCGGCCCGAGGCGCTGTCCCATGCGCCGGGGCAGTACCTGGAGCTGCAGTTGGACGAGGGCACCTGGGTGCCTTTCTCCATCGCCAATGCCCATGTGGACGACGGCATCCTGGAGCTGCATATCCAGCACTGGCCGGAGCGCTCCAATTCGGCGCGGCTGCGGGAGATGATGCAGCACGCCGCCCAGCTGACCCTGCGCCTGCCCGGTGGCGACTGCATCCTCGACCGCGACAGCCGGCGTCCCCTGACGCTGATCGCCGCCGGTACCGGCTTCGCCCAGATGAAGGCGATGCTCGAGGCGGCCTTCGTCGCCCATGAACGGCCCATCCAGCTGTGGTGGGCGGTGCGCGAGCGCCGCGATCTCTACCTGGAGAGCCAGGCCCGAGAGTGGGCCGAGCGGCACCCTCACTTCCGCTTCCACGGGGTGATGGAGGTGGCGCCGGAGGAGCCCTTCGCCGGCGAGCGCATCCGCAGCCATATCGGGCGCATCGACGAGGCGCTGAAGCGTGACCTGGGCTCGGTGGCCGGCCACGACGTCTATCTCTCCGGCTCACCGGGCATGGTCTACGCCTGCCTGGACGCGCTGGCGCCCCTGGGCCTGGAGGCGCCGCGGGTGTTCTCCGATGTCTTCGCCTATGCCCCCCGGGAGCCGCTGTTGCCGCGTCAGGAAGCCTCGTCGTGAGCGCCTCGCCGGTATTGATCACCGGCGGTGCCCAGCGCCTGGGGCGCCACTGCGCCGAGCGCCTGCTCGACGACGGTCATCCGGTGATCATCAGCCATCGCCGCGAGCGCCCGGAGCTCGACGAGCTGCGCCGGCGCGGCGTGGTGACCCTGCCGGCCGATTTTTCCAGCGAGGCGGGCATTCTCGACTTTATCGCCCGCCTCAAGGCGCAGACCTCGTCGCTGCGCGCCATCGTGCATAACGCCGGCGACTGGGCGCCGGACGGCACCGGGAGCGAGGTGGGCGCCGACTTCGAGCGGTTGTTCCGGGTGCATATGCAGGCGCCCTACCTGATCAACCTGCACTGTCGCGAGTTGCTGGAGGCGTGCAGCGAGCCCCAGCGGGATATCGTGCATATGACCGACTATGTGGTGCGCAAGGGCTCCAAGAAGCACGCCGCCTACGCCGCCACCAAGGCGGGCCTCGATAACCTGACGCTATCGTTCGCCGCCATGTATGCCCCGCGGATCCAGGTCAATGCCATCGCCCCGGCGCTGATCATGCTCAATGCGGGGGACGACGAGGCCTATGCCGAGAAGGCCAAGGCCAAGTCGCTGATGGAGATGGTCCCGGGCCCCGGGGTGATCTACCAGAGCCTGCGTTACCTGCTCGATAACCGCTACGTGACCGGGGTGACCCTGCCGGTGGATGGCGGCCGTCACCTGCGTTGAGGGCCGTCCCCTCGGGGCGGCTAGACTGAAGACGAACTCGTTGACTGAAGGAGCAAGACGATGGCCCATGATCCCAATTTCAAGGACGACACCGGCGTGCTGCTGGTGGTAATCGGCCTGGTGGTCTTCCTCGGCATGACGGCCCTGCCCGGCACCATGGCCCTGGTGCGTCTCTTCGGCTAAGGCCCGTGGCGAGATCGCAGGGCCATCGTAGTTGGAATATCTGAGGGTAGCCCCGGGCTACAAAGCTAACTGCAATACCCCGTGGCCCGGCCGGGGGTTGCCAAGCGGCCTGGGCCGTGTAGGATGTAAAGCCAGATTCCCATTCGCGACGGAGCCCCCAAATGCTCAACCGTGCCCTCCCGACCCCGATGCCCCTCACCGCCTCCGGCGGCGAGCGCGTGCTGGGTGCCGGCTGGCGCGGTTATGGCTATTGGTTTAGCGCCGGCGTGCCGGTGGCCAGGCGCTGAGCCCAGCCACCAGGCGCGCCCCGACCAGGGTTGCCGCCAGCGTATCGAACCCCCGGACGGCAACCCCGCCCGGGGGTTCTGCGTTCTGGGAACCACATAGACAGCAAATTGACAGGAGTCAGCCGATGTTCGACCGCGATACCTACGCCGCCCTTCGCCCCGTTTCCCTGGCCTATTACGGCTATGGTAGCTGGCGATTTAGCGGCGCTCGGTCGGCATCAGCTGCCACCTCCGGCCGGGTGATTCTGGGTGGCCACGCCAACCGATGCCATGACCGGAGTTCGATACGATGAATGCCCACCTCGCCCTTGCCGAGCAACCCCAGGCCCCCATGACCGAGTCGCTTGAACGGCCCCTGCCCAGTCCCGCCCAGTTGCGCCAGCGCCTGCCCCTGGACGCCGGTCAGCGGGCCCGCGTCGCGGCCCAGCGTGAGGCCATCCACGCCATCCTTGAGGGGCACGACGATCGCCTGCTGGTGGTGGTGGGACCCTGTTCCATCCATGACCCCAAGGCGGCCCTGGAGTACGCCCGGCGCCTGGCGCCGCTCGCCGAGGCGGTGTCCGATCGGCTGCTGGTGGTGATGCGGGTTTATGTGGAAAAGCCCCGCACCACGGTGGGCTGGAAGGGCCTGGCCTATGATCCTCACCTGGACGGCAGCGACGACATGCCCCATGGGCTGGCGCTCTCCCGGGAACTGATGCGCGAGATCGTTGACCTGGGCCTGCCGGTGGCCACCGAGCTGCTGCAGCCGATGATCGCCCCCTACCTGGAGGACCTGCTGGCCTGGGCCGCCATCGGCGCCCGCACCACCGAATCCCAGATCCATCGTGAACTGGCCAGCGGCCTGGGGGCCGTGGTGGGCTTCAAGAACGCTACCGACGGCGGCACCCAGGTGGCCATCGACGCCATCCAGGCCGCCGCCCGCTCCCACCACCACTTCGCCCTCGGCGCGGATGGGCAGCCGGTGATGCGCACCACCCCGGGCAATGCCCATACCCACCTGGTGCTGCGCGGCGGCCACGGCGAGCCCAACTATCAGGCGCCTCACGTGGTCAAGGCACGCCGGGCGCTGAGCGAGGCGGGACTGACCCCGCGGCTGATGGTGGATTGCAGCCACGCCAACTCGCGCAAGGATCACCGCCGCCAGAGCGAGGTGCTGTTGGACGTGCTGGCCCAGCGTCTGGCCGGGGAGACGGCGCTCTGTGGGGTGATGCTCGAGAGCCACCTCCACGAGGGCAAGCAGCCCCTTAATCCTGGTGCGCTGCGCTACGGCGTCTCGGTGACCGATGCCTGCCTGGGCTGGGAGAGCACCGAGCATCTGCTGCAATTGGTGGCCCAGCGGCTGCGCTGAATTTACCCGGGGGCGGTATCACGGGATAATCGCCAGCCATCCCGTGATGCCCAGGACCTTTTGCCGATGATGTTCCGCTTCGAGACCCACGACCCCGAGACCTACCGGCGCAAGGCGCGCCTGATCAGCCTGGCCATGGCGGGCCAGCTGCTGGTCTTCGGGCTGCTCTTCTCCCAGCTGCTGGTGCATGCCTTCGGCTCCAGTCTCTGGCTCAATGCCCTGGGGGTGCTGCTGGGGCTGATCGCCACCAGCCTGGTCTTCGCCGCCCTCAAGGAGCGGCCCTGGATGACCGAGGTGCGCTATGTGTGGCAGCTCAAGGGCCACCTCTCCAAGGTCAGTGGTTACCTGAGAACGCTGCGCGAGGCGGTGGAGGAGGGCAATAACTCGGCCCTGCATCTGCTGACCTTCTACCACCAGGGCATGGCCCAGCTCGCGGAGCTCAACGGCCGCACCCTGGACGATGACAGCGAGCTGCTGGCGGAGCGCCTCAAGGTTCGCCAGCGGCGCGCCGAGCGCGGCCTGCCGGAGGAAGTGGAGGGCTTCGATCCCCAGGATCTGCAGGCCTTTAAAAGGTCCTGATCGGGGGAAGGGGGGATCCTCCGGGCTGGCGGCTCGCTGGTGAGTGGGATGAGCCGCACTGGCTGGCGTAGCGTCAGGGTTTCGTCCTGGAGAGAAGCGAGCTAGCCAGTACGGCGGTACCGAGTACCCTGCGCCTTTGCTTCGCCTTGGCTATGCCTTGGTGGCATAGGCGTAGAGCAGCGTCTCCTGGGCGCTGATCGGCGCCGCCTCGCCGGGGTGCTGCTTCAGGTAGCTGCCATCGGGCTGCAGCAGCCAGCTCTGGCAGTTATCCACCAGATAGGTCTCCAGGTCCTTGCGTACCCGGGCGGCCAGCTTCCTGTCGCGTAGCGGGAAGCAGGTCTCCACCCGGTGGAACATGTTGCGGGTCATGAAGTCGGCGCTGGAGCCCCATACCTCGCCCTTGCCGTCGTTATGGAAGTAGAAGACCCGGGTATGCTCCAGGAAGCGCCCGACGATGGAGCGCACGCGAATGTTCTCCGAGATGCCCGGCACCCCCGGTCGCAGGCAGCACTGGCCGCGGATGATCAGGTCGCACTCCACCCCCGCCTTGGAGGCCCGGTAGAGGGCGCGGATCAGCTTGGGCTCGGTCAGCGAGTTGCACTTGATGATCAGGTGGGCACGGCGCCCCTGGCGGGCGTGTTCCGCCTCCCGGTCGATCATCGCCACCAGGCCCTCGTGGAGGGTGAAGGGGGCATGCAGCAGGGCATCGATGCGCCGCTGCTTGCCCATCCCCGAGAGCTGCTGGAAGAGCTGGAAGACGTCCTCGCAGAGTACCGGGTCGGCGGTGAAGAGGCTGTAGTCGGTGTAGAGGCGTGCCGTCTTGGTGTGATAGTTGCCGGTGCCCAGGTGGGCATAGTAGCGCAGCCCGCCCCGCTCGCGGCGCACGATATGCAGCAGCTTGGCGTGGGTCTTGTAGGCCATTACCCCGTAGATGACGATGGCCCCGGCCTCCTGCAACTTGGCGGCCAGGGCCAGGTTGTCCGCCTCGTCGAAGCGTGCTCGCAACTCGATCACCACCGTGACCTCCTTGCCGCCCCGGGCCGCCTCCACCAGGGCGCCGACGATCGGCGAGTCGGCGCCGGTGCGGTAGAGGGTCTGCTTGATGGCCAGCACCTCCGGGTCCCGGGCCGCCTCCGCCAGCAGGTCCTCCACCGGGGCGAAGGACTGGAAGGGGTGATGGAGCAGGATATCGCCGCCGGCGATGGCGTCGAAGAGGCTGCCGCCCCGGCTCAGCGCCTTGGGCAGGCTCGGGGTGAAGGGGCGGTAGACCAGCTCGGCGCGCGCCACGTCGTCGATCACCGCCATCATGCGGGTCAGGTTGACCGGACCGTTGACCCGATAGAGGTCGCTCTCCTCCAGCTCGAACTGCTTGAGCAGGAAGCTGGCCAGTTCCTCGGGGCAGTTGTCGGCCATCTCCAGGCGCACGCCGCTGCCGTAGCGCCTGGCCAGCAGCTCGCCGCGCAGCGCCGAGGCCAGGTCGGAGACCGCTTCGGGATCCACCGAGAGGTCGGCATTGCGAGTCAGGCGAAACTGATAGCACCCCTGCACCTTCATGCCCGGGAAGACCTCGCCGGCATGGGCGTGGATCATCGAGGAGAGGAAGACATACTCCTTCACGCCTTCCTCGCAGAGTGATTCGGGTAGGCCGATCAGCCGCGGCAGCGAGCGCGGGGCGGGCAGGATGGCCAGGCCGCCCTCGCGGCCGAAGGCGTCCTTGCCCTCCAGCTCGACGATAAAGTTGAGGCTCTTGTTGACCAGCCGCGGGAAGGGGTGGGAGGGATCCAGGCCGATGGGGCTGATCACCGGCAGGATCCGCGACTCGAAGTAGTCCGCCACCCAGGCTGCCTGCTCCTCGGTCCAGGCGTCCCGGCGTCGGAAGCGGATGCCCTTCTCCTCCAGGGCCGGCAGCAGCAGCTCATTGAGGATACGATACTGGCGTTCCACCTGCTCATGGGTCAGCCGCGAGATCTCCGCCAGCAACTGGGGCACCGGCAGGCCGTCGGCGCCGCTCTCGTCACGGCCGAGGGCCAGGCTGTGCTTGAAACCGGCGACGCGGATCTCGAAGAACTCGTCCAGGTTGGAGGAGAAGATCAGCAGGAAGCGCAGGCGGTCGAGCAGCGGATGGGCCGGATCCAGGGCCTGCTCCAGTACCCGGATATTGAACTCCAGGTGGGAGAGCTCGCGGTTGATATACAGGGCCGGGTCGTCCAGGGCCGCCTCCGGGGCCGGCAGCGGCTTGGCCTTGATGCCGGGGCGGTGGCGGTTGAGGCGCAGCTCGCCGGCGGGCTCCCCGCGCAGGGGCGCCTGGGCGGCATGGGAGGTATGAGGGCCGTGCAGCGTCGTCATCCGTGTCTCCTCGGGTGATGACGAGGCACGGCCCCGTCATCAGGCGTTGTTGAGCAGTCGCGCCGCCCGCTTGGCGAAGTAGGTCAGCACCCCATCGGCGCCGGCGCGCTTGAAGCAGAGCAGCGACTCCAGGATCACCCGGTCGGCATCCAGCCAGCCGTTCTCGAAGGCGGCCATATGCATGGCGTATTCCCCGCTCACCTGGTAGGCGAAGGTCGGGACCCTGAGTTCCGCCTTGACCCGGCGCACCACGTCCAGGTAAGGCATGCCGGGCTTGACCATCACCATGTCGGCGCCTTCGGCCAGGTCGAGGGCCACCTCGTGGAGGGCCTCGTCGCCGTTGGCCGGGTCCATCTGGTAGGTGCTCTTGTCGGCCTTGCCCAGGTTGGCGGCGGAGCCCACGGCGTCCCGGAAGGGACCGTAGTAGTGGGAGGCGTACTTGGCGCTATAGGCCATGATCCGCGTATTGACCAACTGCTCCTGTTCCAGCACCTGGCGAATGGCGCCGATGCGACCGTCCATCATGTCCGAGGGGGCCACCACGTCGGCGCCGGCCTCGGCGTGGGAGAGGGCCTGCTTGAGCAGGGTCTCCACGGTGCGGTCGTTATGGACATAGCCCTCCGCGTCGAGGATGCCGTCCTGGCCGTGGCTGGTGTAGGGATCGAGGGCCACGTCGGTGATGATGCCCAGCCCCGGCACGGCGGCCTTGAGGGCGCGCACGCTGCGCTGTACCAGGCCCGAGGCGCTATAGGCCTCCTCGGCCAGCTCGCTCTTCAGCTCGGCGTCCACCACCGGGAAGAGCGCCAGGGCGGGAATGCCCAGTGCCAGGGCTTCCCGGGCCTCCTCGATCAGCAGGTCCAGGGATAGCCGCTCGACCCCGGGCATGGAGGGCACCGCCTCGCGGCGATTCTCGCCTTCCAGCACGAAGACCGGCCAGATCAGGTCGGCGGGGGTCAGCACGTTTTCACGCATCAGGCGGCGCGAGAAGTCATCCTTGCGCATGCGCCGCAGGCGCGCCGCGGGGAACTGGCGAGACGTCATCAGGCTCAAGGTCATTCTCCGGTCGAGGCCGCCCCGTCATCCGACTATCGCCCATGGCGATGACAGTTCGGTGACAGCGGCGGGAGGAATCGATGGGGCCCCTGGGGGCATGGGAAGGCAGTATATCAGGGCGGCCCGAGCCTCGGCAGGCGCCGCTTGTCGCACCCCGGGCGAGCCTCTAGAGTAAGGTCTCCACTGTTTCCCTGGGGCCCGCGGGTCGGGCCGAATGCGAGGAGTCGATGATGACCAAGAAGGTAGCGGTGATTCTTGCCGGGTGTGGCGTCCAGGATGGCGCCGAGATCTACGAGACGACCCTGACCCTGCTGCGCCTGGATCAGCGGGGCATCGAGTATCGCTGTTTCGCCCCGGATATCACCCAGCGGGAGGTGATCGATCATTGCCGCGGCGAGGCGGTGGAGGGCGAGACCCGCAACGTTCTGGTAGAGGCGGGGCGCCTGGCCCGGGGCGAGATCAGCCCCCTGGCCGAGCTCGATGCCGAGGCCTTCGACGGCCTGGTGCTGCCCGGTGGCTTCGGGGTGGCCAAGAACCTCTGCGACTTCGCCCTGGCCGGCTCCGACATGGAGGTGCTGGCGCAGCTGCGTGATGCCGTGGTGCCCTTCCATGAGGCGCGCAAGCCCATCGGCCTGATGTGCATCGCCCCGGTGCTGGTGCCCAAGCTGCTGGGCAGCGGCATCGCCGTGACCGTGGGCAACGACCCGGGGGTGGCCGGTGCCATCAGCAGCATGGGCGGCCTGCATCGCAGCTGCGCGGTGGACGATATCGTCGTCGACCACGAGAACCGGGTGGTGACCACCCCGGCCTATATGCTGGCCAGCCGCATCAGCGAGGCGGGCGAGGGCATCTTCAAGCTGGTGGACAAGCTGGACGAGCTGATGGCCTAAGCCGGCGTACCGGAGCTGGAAGCTGGAAAAAAGCTCCGAAGCCTGCCGCTGGGGCTGCGGATAAGGGGGCGAGCGATTTCGCCGGGACGCCCGGCTCGCGCAGCGACGGGGTTTCGTCCCGGTGCGAGCGAGCCACCTTAGGCGTAGCCCATCGCGCTGCCCTTGCTAGCCCGGAGCCCAGGTGGTTGGCTGCTTGCTCCGGCCATAAAAAAAAACCGCCGCCGTGGTAGCCCACGGCGGCGGTTTTTTATGGCGACAGGTGCCCTAGGAGTGGTCGTCGTTGGCATTCTCGCTGTTGCTCTCGCTCGGTTCGTCGGCGGCCTCGGCTTCTGACTTGGCGCGGCGCTTGCGGGCCAGGCGGCCGAACAGCAGGCCCACCTCGTAGAGCAGGTACATGGGCACCGCCAGCAGGCTCTGGGAGATCACATCCGGGGGCGTCAGCAGCATGCCCACCACGAAGCAGCCCAGGAAGATATAGGGCCGCTTCCTGGAGAGGTTCTCCACCGTGGTGGCGCCGGAGGCGATCAGCAGGAAGGTGGCGATGGGGATCTCGAAGGCCACCCCGAAGGCGAAGAACAGCTTGAGAACGAAGTTGAGGTAGGCATTGATATCGGTCATCACCGTCACGCCTTCCGGCCCGGTCTGGGTGAAGAACTGGAACAGCAGCGGGAAGACCACGTAATAGGCGAAGGCGGCGCCGGCGTAGAAGAGCAGCACGCTGGAGGCCAGCAGCGGTATGGCCAGGGCCTTCTCGTTATCGTAGAGGCCCGGGGCGACGAAGGCCCAGGCCTGGTGCAGCACATAGGGGATGGCGGCGAAGACCGCCACCACCAGGGTCAGCTTGAAGGGGGCCAGGAAGGGCGAGGCCACCTCGGTGGCGATCATCTGGGAGCCTTCCGGCAGCAGCGCCATCAGCGGCTGGGCCACGAAGGTGTAGATGTCGTTGGAGAAAGCGTAGAGGCCGAGGAAGATCACCAGGATCGCCAGCACCGCCCGCATCAGCCGCGAGCGCAGCTCGATCAGGTGCTCGATCAGCGGGGCCTGGGCGAGGTCCTTGGGGTCGGGGCTCTGGCTCATGGGGCGGAGGAATCCTTGGCGCGGGAGGCGGCACTGTCCTGGGGCCGGGCAGAAGTGCCCTCGGTGTCGGAAGCGGCATCGGCCGTGTCGCGGTGGGCCTTGCGCGCCAGGGCATCATCCAGGCGTTCCAGGGGGCTGGCGTGCTCCCGGGGCTCCCCCTCCTGGTCGGAGGGTGGGTTCGATGGGCCCTTGGCCTCCGGCGTGGCCGATCCCGGTGCCTTGCCGGCCGCCTGGGTATCGTCCGGCTCCCCGATGCTCTCCACCCCGCGCTTGACCTGGCCGAGGCTCTCGTCGAGCTTCTTCTGCTGTTCGTCGAGCTTCTGGCGCAGCTCTTCTGCCTCCAGCTGAGCGCTGATCTCGCGCTGCATGCCGGAGACGGTACGCTTGATCTTGCCGATCCATAGCCCCAGGGTGCGGGCGGCCTTGGGCAGGCGCTCGGGACCCAGCACCAGCAGGCCCACCACGCCGATCAGCAGCAGCTCGAGAAAGCCGATATCGAACATGGCGGGTTACTTGCGCTCTTCCGATTCCTCGGGCTTCTGTTCGGCCTTGACGTCGTAGGTGTTGCCCTTGTCGTCGTGGCTCACCTGAGCCTGGTTGGCCTCTTCTTCCTTCTTCTTCTCTTCCTCGCTCATGGCGCTCTTGAAGCCCTTGACGGCGCCCCCCAGGTCGCTGCCCACGTTGCGCAGCTTCTTGGTGCCGAAGATCAGGATGATAATGCCGAGTACGATGAGCAGCTGCCAGATACTGATACCGCCTAACATAGTCTCTCTCCTTCAGGATGCCGGCTCGCCGGGAGCCTGACTTGCATTGTCATTGCCGGGCGGCCTTCTCGTCCAGCCCGGACATGCCGAAGCGGCGTGCCAGCTCCTCCAGCACCGCCCGATGCGAGATATCCAGGTGCGATAGCATCACCAGGCTATGAAACCACAGGTCGGCGGTTTCGGCGACCAGGGCTTGTCGCTCGGCCTCGCCGCCGGCTTCGGCGTCCTTGGCGGCCAGCAGGGCCTCGGTGGCCTCCTCGCCGATCTTCTCGAGGATCTTGTTGAGCCCCTTGTGATGCAGCGAGGCCACATAGGAGCTCTGGGGATCGGCATGGCGGCGCTCGTCCAGCACAGCTTCGAGTCGTTCGAGGATATCGCTCATCGATGACACTCCAGGGTCAAGGGTCGAATTCAGTGCCAGGCCAGCAGCAGGGCACCCAGGGCCGCGGCGGCCAGTACCGGCCAGGGCTGCTGCCCGGCCCAGGCCAGCAGGGGCTGCCAGGCCAGGGCCAGGGCCAGCAGCAGCACGCCGAAGCGCAGCCGGCGGGCGCCCCGGGCGGCATGCTTGAGGTGGCGGCGCATGCCGGCGAGGGCATCGCTCTGGCGGCGGCGCTGCTGGCGTTCCGCCTCCACCTGGGTGAGGGCCTGGTGGGCCAGCACCGGCAGCTCCGGCAGTTGCCGGGTCAGTTCCGGCGCCTGGCGCTTGAGCGACTCCAGGAAGCCGCGGGGGCCGGCGCGCTCCTTCATCCAGCGTTCCAGGTAGGGCTTGGCGGTGCTCCACAGGTCGAGGTCCGGGTAGAGCTGACGCCCCAGGCCCTCGATATTGAGCAGGGTCTTCTGCAGTAGCACCAGTTGTGGTTGGACCTCCATATTGAAGCGCCGTGCGGTCTGGAAGAGTCCCAGCAGAACCTGGCCGAAGGAGATGTCCTTGAGGGGTTTCTCGAGGATCGGTTCGCACACCGCGCGGATGGCGGCGGCGAACTCGTTGGCCCGGGTGCCCTCACCGACCCAGCCCGACTCGATATGCAACGCCGCCACCTCGTAGTAGTCCTGATGGAAGAAGGCCAGCAGGTTGCGGGCCAGGTAGTCCTGGTCCTCACGGGTCAGGCTGCCGACGATGCCGCAGTCGATGGCGATGTACTGGGGATCCTGGGGCTTGCCTTCGGTGACGAAGATATTCCCCGGGTGCATGTCGGCGTGGAAGAAGTTGTCGCGAAACACCTGGGTGAAGAAGATCTCCACGCCCCGCTCGGCGAGCTTCTTGAGGTCGGTGCCCTGGGCCTCCAGGGCCGCCAGGTCGGCCACCGGGATGCCGTGGATGCGCTCCTGGACCATGACCCCGCGGCGGGTCAGCGGCCAGTGAATGGCCGGCACATAGAGCAGCGGCGAATCCTTGAAGTTGCGCTTGAGCTGGGAGGTGTTGGCGGCCTCCTTGTGCAGGTCGAGCTCATCGAACAGGGTCGCCTCGTAGTCGCGAACCACCTCCAGGGGGCGCAGCCGGCGCGCCTCCGGCACCAGGGTGAGCAGCCGCGCCACCCGGTACATCAGTACCATGTCCTGGCGCATCACCCGTTCGATGCCGGGACGGATGATCTTGACCACCACGGCCTCGCCGCTATGCAGGGTGGCGGCATGCACCTGGGCGATGGAGGCGGAGGCCAGGGGCGTGCTGTCGAAGCGGGCGAAGGCCTCGGTCAGGCTCATCTCCAGCTCTTCCTCGACCCGTGCCACCGCGGCCTCGCCAGGGAAGGGGGGCACCTGATCCTGCAGGCGGCGCAGTTCGTCGGCGATATCCGGGGGCAGCAGGTCGCGGCGGGTGGAGAGCATCTGGCCGAACTTGACGAAGATCGGGCCCAGGGCCTCCAGGGCCAGGCGCAGGCGCTCGCTGCGCGAGCGCTGGCCGATGGGTACCAGGCGCAGTGGCGAGAGAATAAACAGCAGGCGCAGCGGCAGGGGCAGGCGGTCGAGGGGGATCAGGGTATCCAGGCGGTAGCGGGTCACCACCCAGAAGATCCGCACCAGGCGCAGGGTCATGGGGTGGGCTCCTCGATGGCTTGCGCCAGGCGGCGCAGACGAGCCAGCCGTGCCTCGAGGCGGTCGGTGGCCACCTCCAGCTCGGTGAGGTGGTCGCGCAGCACCTCCAGCTGGCGCCGCGCGGGCAGCAGGCGTACCTCTTCGCTGAGGTACTCGCCCAGGTCGGCGCGCAGCTCGTGATGGCTGCGCAGCCCCCAGCGGGTCAGGCGGCGGAGGCCTTCGGCGAGGCTATGGGCCGGCACGTCGCCCAGCCAGCCGGCCAACTCCGCCTCCCAGTCCAGGTCGAGGTCCAGCAGCAGGTCGCGGGTCTGCTCCAGCAACTGCACGCGGCCGCGTACCGCCAGCTTGCCCCGGAACATCAGCCGCTCCACCGACTCGCCGCCGAGCAGTTCGCCGAGGGTCTCGGCGTCCAGCTCGACGATGGCATCGGCGTCATGCTCCTCGCACGCCTCGGCGCGCAGCAGCATCAGGCCCCGGTCATGGAAATGCACCAGCACGGCGAGGGCGGGGCGCTCCAGACGCAGCAGCAGGCGACCACCATTCAGGCGGGCGAGCCGTCCCGGGGCCGCGGGGTCCCGGGCGAGCAGGGCGTTAAGCGTGGATTCGAGGGCGGCCAGCAGCATGGGTCAGAGCTTGATCCCGCGGTGCAGGGCGACGATGCCGCCGGTGAGATTGGTGTATTCGACCCGTTCGAGGCCAGCGGCCTCCATCATGCCCTTGAGGGTCTCCTGATCCGGGTGCATGCGGATCGACTCGGCCAGGTAGCGGTAGCTGTCCGGGTCCTTGGCCACCAGCTCGCCCATCCTGGGCAGCAGGCGGAAGGAGTACTCGTCGTAGACCCTGGAGAGCAGGGCGCTGGGGGGCTTGGAGAACTCCAGCACCAGCAGGCGGCCGCCGGGCTTGAGCACCCGGGCCATGGAGCGCAGGGCGGCGTCCTTGTCGGTGACGTTGCGCAGGCCGAAGGCGATGGTGATGCAGTCGAAGCTGTTGTCCGGGAAGGGCAGGCACTCGGCGTTGGCCTGGACATACTCGACGTTGCCGCCGACGCCGCTGTCGAGCAGCTTGTCGCGGCCCACGTTGAGCATGGAGGCGTTGATATCGGCCAGCACCACCTTGCCTCGGGGGCCCACCAGGCGCGAGAACTTCAGGGTCAGGTCGCCGGTGCCGCCGGCGATATCCAGCACCCGGTGGCCCGGGCGCACCCCGGCCCGCTCGATGGTCAGGCGCTTCCAGATGCGGTGGATGCCCAGCGACATCAGGTCGTTCATCAGGTCGTAGCGCGCGGCGACCGAGTGGAAGACATCGGCGACCCGCGAGGCCTTCTCCCCGACGGGCACTTCCTGGAAGCCGAAGTGGGTGGTGCGCTTGTCCATGAACCCTTCCTAGCGAGCAGTCGAGTGATTGCGGCGGATCGCCACGGCAGGCGCTATTGTAGCCGGCTTGGCGCGGCCTTGTCTGCGCCGCGGGGTCGCATGCAGGACGAACGCCATTGCATGGCCGAGGGGCGCTGGGGGCAGGATGGAGCGGGGGTTTTTTGCCAGGGATGGCAAAAGTAGCGCCCAGGGAGGGGTTCACAGCGCCCCGCGATGACCTGCCCCCAGGGTAGCCCCGAGCCGCAGAGCAGAAAGTGTACTAAATGCGATAGCCCTGGGGCGGCAGGTAGGCGAACGGCCTAGAGTTGCTTGATCTGGATGCCCAGGGGCTCCCGGGAGGCGCCGGCGGCCTCCAGGCGCTCCAGGTAGTCCCGCCAGTAGCGGGCCTGGTGCTCGGCCAGGTCGAGCAGGTACTCCCAGGTGTAGAGGCCGCTGTCGTGGCCGTCGTCGAAGTGCAGCTTGAGGGCGTAGCGGCCGGCCTGGGTGATATTGGCCAGGCCCACGTCCTTCTTGCCGACCTGCAGCACGGCATCGTCGCCGCCGTGGCCGCGCACCTCGGCGGAGGGGGAGTAGACCCGCAGGTACTCGATGGGCAGCCGGAAGCTGCGCCCGTCGGCGTAGTCGAGTTCCAGCTCGCGGCGCGTCTTGTGGTAGTGCACTCGGGTCGGAATAGGGGCGGTCATAAGCATCTCCGGTGAGCCGTAAGCTGTAAGCCTTAAGCCGTAAGTACGCCTCCGCTTGGCTCGAGACCTTGTGGTCTCGATAGCGGCGACGACTATCGCTCGTGGCCATTACAACTGTTAAGGGGGCAGGCTCGTTGCGGTGGGCAACGGGCACTGCTCCCTCGGGGTTTCTTACAGCTTATCGCTTACGGCCTAAAGCTGGGATTAGAGGATATACCGGGACAGATCCTCGTCCATGGCCAGCTCGCCCAGTTGGGAGTCGACATAGGCGGCGTCGATGACCAGCGGGCCTTGGAGGTCGCCGCCCTGGTAGGAGGCCTCCTCCAGCAGGCGTTCCATCACCGTGTGCAGGCGGCGGGCGCCGATATTCTCGGTGCCCTCGTTGACCCGCCAGGCGATCTCGGCGATGCGCTCGATGCCGTCCTGGGTAAACTCCACCGTCAGGCCCTCGGTGGCCAGCAGCGCCTGGTACTGCTTGGTCAGCGCCGCGGAGGGCTCGGTGAGGATGCGCTGGAAGTCGTCCGGGCTCAGGGCATTGAGCTCGACGCGGATCGGCAGGCGCCCCTGCAGCTCGGGGATCAGGTCCGAGGGCTTGGCGAGGTGGAAGGCGCCGGAGGCGATAAAGAGGATATGGTCGGTCTTCACCATGCCGTACTTGGTGGAGACGCTGGAGCCCTCGATCAGCGGCAGCAGGTCACGCTGCACCCCCTCCCGGGAGACCTCGCCGCCGCTGGACTGGCCGCTGCCCTTGGCGACCTTGTCGATCTCGTCGAGGAAGACGATGCCGTGCTGCTCCACCGCCTCGATGGCGCGGCTCTTGATCTCTTCCTCGTTGACCAGCTTGGCGGCCTCCTCGTCGCGCAGCAGCTGCCAGGCATCCTTGACCTTGACCCGCTGGGTCTCGGTCTTCTGCTTGCCGAGGTTGGCGAACAGGCCCTGCAGCTGCTGGGTCATCTCCTCCATGCCCGGCGGGGTCATGATATCCACCCCCTGCGCCTGGGGGGTGATCTGGATATCGATCTCCTTGTCGTCCAGCTGCCCCTCGCGGAGCTTCTTGCGGAAGACCTGGCGGGTGGAGCTGTCCTGGCGCGGCGCGTCCTCCTGGCCGCGGGGAGGCGGCAGCAGGGCGTCGAGGATGCGGTCCTCGGCGGCGTCTTCGGCCTTGTGGCCCACCTCTTCCTTGGCCTGTTCGCGCACCAGCTTGATGGCGGCCTCGGTGAGGTCGCGGACGATGGACTCCACGTCGCGACCCACATAGCCCACCTCGGTGAACTTGGTGGCCTCGACCTTGATAAAGGGCGCCTTGGCCAGCTTGGCCAGGCGGCGGGCGATTTCGGTCTTGCCCACCCCGGTGGGGCCGATCATCAGGATGTTCTTGGGGGTCACCTCGGGGCGCAGGTCGTCGTCGAGCTGCATGCGCCGCCAGCGGTTGCGCAGGGCGATGGCCACGGCGCGCTTGGCGTCCTGCTGGCCGATGATGTACTGGTCCAGGGCGTGGACGATCTCGCGGGGGGTCATCTGGGTCATGGGGACGGCCTCAGAGCTCTTCGAGAGTGACGTGGTGATTGGTGAAGACGCAGATGTCGCCGGCGATCTCCAGGGATTTCTCGGTGATTTCCCGGGCGCCGAGCTCGGTATTCTCGAGCAGGGCGCGGGCCGCGGCGAGGGCGAAGTTACCGCCGGAGCCGATGGCGATGATGCCGCGCTCCGGCTCCACCACGTCACCGTTGCCGGTGATGATCAGCGAGGCGCTCTTGTCGGCCACCGCCAGCAGGGCCTCCAGGCGGCGCAGGGCGCGGTCGGTGCGCCAGTCCTTGGCCAGCTCCACGGCGGCCTTGGTCAGGTGTCCCTGGTGTTTCTCGAGCTGGGCCTCGAAGCGTTCGAAGAGGGTGAAGGCGTCGGCGGTGCCGCCGGCGAAGCCGGCCAGGACCTGGCCGCGATAGAGGCGACGTACCTTGCTGGCATTGCCCTTCATCACGGTGTTGCCGAGGGAGACCTGGCCATCGCCGGCCAGGGCCACCTGGTCACCGCGGCGCACGGATACGATCGTGGTCATGGAGGGGGGCTCCGTAACGGGGAGCCGGGGCTCCCGATGACTTTCGGCGCCCGGCCGGGCGCCGTGTGTAGGCTTTCAGGGGAGGTGTGGGCGATAAGGCCCGAATTCAAGCGCTCCGAGCGCTGCCACCGAGTTCTAGGCTCAGTTCTGCAGGCGAATCAGCAGCGGTTCGATGCCCTGGGTGACCATCAGGTCCTGGGCGCGGTTGAGCTCCCGGGTGTCCTCGTAGGGGCCCACCTGGACCCGGTGCCAGGCGTTGCCGTCACTGCCCGAGACCTCGCTGATGCGCGCCACCAGGCCGAAGTCCCGCAGCCGACCCGCCAGGCGTTGGGCATCATTCACCTCGCGGAAGGAGGCGGCCTGCAGCATATAGCGATGCCCGGATGCCGCGGAGGAGGCGGTGGCCGGTGTGCTGGCGGCCGGGGCACTGCGTTGCTCCTCGTCGGTGGCCAGATTGGCGGCGATCACCCGGGCGATGGGATCCTCCTCGCTGGAGGTCGAGTCGCTGGCGGGGGTGGCCGCCTCCTGACGCTCGGGGCGTGGCGGCGGGGTGGGGCGAGAGGCCGCCTCCTGGGTCTCGCCGCGTGGGGCAATCACCTCCGACTCCGGCAGCAGGGTATAGAACTCGAAGGTCGGCGTCCTGGGGGCCTCGGCGCGCTCTGCCGGGGCCTCGCTGGCCGGGCGTGGCAGCACCGTGGCGGTGGGTGGCGGCGCCGAGGCCTGGAAGTGCTGGGCCAGGAAGTAGCCGGCCAGCAGGCCGCCGACGCCCCATAACCAGCCGGGCAGGCCACGCCGCTGGGCGGCGGGGCGCTTGCGGGACGAGGCGCCGCGGCGCTTGGGAGGGCTGGACTGGCGGCGGCTGGCCATGAATGACGTCTCCTTACATCGCTTCGAGGCGCCGGCGCTGAACGCCGGTCGAGAACCTGATATTCATTACATCTCTTCGGGGGCGCCGACGCCCAGCAGGTCGAGGCCGTTGCGGATCACCTGGCGGGTGGCCAGGCCCAGCGCCAGGCGCGCATTGCGCTGGGCGTCGTCCTCCACCATCACCTTGACCGCGTTGTAGCAGGTGTGGAAATCCGCCGCCAGGTCCTGGAGGTACTGGGCCACCTGCTGGGGTTCCCGCGAGGCAGCGGCGTGGGTCACCACCTCGGGATAGCGGGCCAGGCGGTTCATCAGCGCCTTCTCCTGGTCCTCGGTGAGGGAGGCCAGGTTGGCCATGGCCAGGCCATGATCGAAGGCCTGCCCCTCGCTCTCGATACGGCGCAGTACGCTGCATACCCGGGCGTGGGCGTACTGCACGTAGTAGACCGGGTTGTCGTTGGACTGGGAGCGGGCCAGGTCGATATCGAAGGTGAGCTGGGAGTCGGCCCGGCGCGCGGCCAGGAAGTAGCGGGTGGCGTCGCGGCCCACCTCGTCGATCAGGTCGCGCAGGGTCACATAGCTGCCGGCGCGCTTGGAGAGCTTGACCTCGACCCCGGAGCGGGTCACCAGCACCATCTGGTGCAGCACATAGTCGGGCCAGCCCTGGGGGATGCCGGCATCCAGGGCCTGCAGGCCGGCACGCACCCGGGTCACGGTGGAGTGGTGGTCGGCGCCCTGTTCGTTGATCACCTGGGTAAAGCCGCGCTGCCACTTGTCCAGGTGGTAGGCCACGTCCGGCAGGAAGTAGGTGTAGCCGCCATCCTGCTTGCGCATCACCCGGTCCTTGTCGTCGCCGAAGTCGGTGGTGCGCAGCCACAGGGCGCCATCCTCTTCGTAGGTATGGCCCTTGTCGATCAGCCGTTCCACGGTGGCCTCGACCTTGCCCTCCTCGTAGAGGGAGGACTCCAGGAAATAGACGTCGAACTCGACGCCGAAGGCCTTGAGATCGAGATCCTGCTCGCGGCGCAGGTAGGCCACGGCGAATTCGCGGATGGCGTCGAGGTCATCCGGGTCGCCCTTGGCGGTGACATGGCGGTCGTCGGCGTGGACCGTCTCGCCGGCCAGGTAGCTGTTGGCCACGTCCTGGATATAGCCGCCCCGGTAGCCGTCCTCCGGCCAGCCGGCGTCCTCGGGGCCGAGGCCCTTGGTACGGGCCTGCACGGAGCGGGCCAGGTTGCTGATCTGGGCGCCGGCGTCGTTATAGTAGAACTCGCGGGTCACGTCATAGCCCACGGCTTCCAGCAGGCGGCACAGGGAGTCGCCGATGGCGGCGCCGCGGCCATGGCCCACATGCAGGGGGCCGGTGGGGTTGGCGGAGACGAACTCCACCTGCACCTTCTGGCCCTGGCCGGCGAGGCTGCGGCCATAGGCGTCGCCGCTCTCCAGCACCTGGGCGACCACCTGGGCCACGGCGTCGGTGGCGGCGAAGAAGTTGATAAAGCCGGGGCCGGCGATCTCGGTCTTGCTCACCGCGGGGCTCTCGGGCAGGGCGGCCACCAGGGCCTCGGCCAAGTCGCGGGGCTTCTTGCCCGCCGGCTTGGCCAGCATCAGCGCCAGGTTGGTGGCGTAGTCGCCGTGGGCCTTGTCCTTGGTGGGGTCGACCTTGATGGTGGGGGACGTCTCCGCGGGCAGCACGCCCTGCTGCTTGAGGTTGGCGAGCGCCTCGTCGAGCAGCGCGATAATGGTCTCTTTCATGGGGTCGGCATGTCCTGTGTCCCCCGCCGCAGGATAGCGGCCGGGGCGGGTGAAAGCGTGGCAAAGACGCCCATTATCGACAATTGGGCCGCGGCTTTAAAGCCTGGCCGGTCTTTAGACGCCCTCTCATATTGGCACCGGCAACTGGGCCGCGGCTTTAAAGCCTGGCCGGTCTTTAGACGCCCTCTCATATTGGCACCGGCAACTGAGCCGCGGCTTTAAAGCCTGGCCGGTCTTTAGACGCCCTCTCATATTGGCACCGGCAACTGAGCCGCGGCTTTAAAGCCTGGCCGGTCTTTAGACGCCCTCTCATATTGGCACCGGCAACTGAGCCGCGGCTTTAAAGCCTCGCCGGCCCGATAGAAGGCTATCGCAGTTGTCGTTGCTGAGGGGCGCTGGGGGCAGAGCTAAGCAAGGGTCATTTGCCAGGGAAGGCAAATGTAGCGCCCAGGGACGGGTTCACCGCGCCTTGCGAAGCCTGCCCCCAGGGTAGCCCCGGGCCTCAGAGGGAGGCGATTATTCGACGCCCAGCAGGGGCTCGGGGTCGAGGATCACGGTGCGCTGGCTATCGCTGAGCATCACCTGGCCCTCCTGAATATTGCACTGCAGGCTGATGGAGCGATCCGCCAGCTCGGCCAGTTCGCGGCTCTGTTCCGCCGGCAGGCGCCAGACGGCCAGGTTGTCGAAGCGGCTCAGGCGGTGCTGAAGCTTCTCCCACCAGGGGCGCACGGCGCCCTCCTCGCCGTAGGCGTAGAGGATCACCTGGCGCGAGCGCTGACAGGCCTTGCGCAGGCGATCCTCGTCGGGCAGGCCCAGCTCGATCCACAGCTCGATGGCGCCGGTCAGGTCCTTGCGCCACAGTTCCGGTTCGTCGTCGGTGCTCAACCCGCGGGTGAAGGCGAGGCCTTCGCCGGCATTCAGGGCATAGGCCAGCAGGCGCACCATCAGTCGCTGGTCGGTCTCCGAGGGGTGCTGGGCCAGGGTCAGGGAGAGGTCGTCGTAGTGGTGACGATCCATATCGGCCAACTGGATCTGGGCCTTGCAGATGGTGGACTTGAGGGCCATGGGCTGTCTCGCCAGTATCGGTAATAAAAAGAGGGCGCCAATGTAACCCGCTATGGCGGGGATCAAAAGAGAGGGATCGAAAGGGGCCGCCTTAACTGAGCGTCTGGGGGTCGATATCCAGGGACCAGCGCACCCGGCGCGCCTCGCGGCACTGCTCCAGCCAGCCGATCAGCCAGGCGCCGGCCTCATGCAGGCGACTGCGGCGCTCGGCGCTGAGCATCAGCTGCATATGGTAGCGTCCCTGGCGGCGCTCCATGGGGGCCGGTACCGGGCCCAGGCAGTGCACCTCCGGGGCCTGGTCGGCGAGCCAGGCGCGCAGGGCCTCGGCGGCCTGCCCGGCCAGGGTCTGGACGGCCTCCTCCCGGGGCGCCTCCAGGCGCAGCAGGGCCAGGAAGCGATAGGGGGGCAGGGCGGCGGCGCGGCGCTCGGCCAGGAGTTGCTCGGCCAGGGCGTCATAGCCTTGGGAGGCCAGCAAACCGAGCTGGGGGTCGTCGCTATGCTGGGTCTGCACCAGCACCCGTCCGGGGTGTTCGGCGCGCCCGGCGCGCCCGGCCACCTGCTCCAGCAATTGGGCGCTCTGCTCCATGGCGCGGAAATCGCTGGCATAGAGGCCGGCATCGGCATTGACCACCACCACCAGGGTGACATGGGGCAGGTGGTGGCCCTTGGCCAGCATCTGGGTGCCCACCAGGATCGCCGGATCGCCTCGTCGCACCTCGTTCAGCAGGGTCTCGAAGGCCTCCTTGCGGCGGGTGCTGTCCCGGTCGATGCGGTAGATGGGGACCTCGGGGAAGAGGCCGGCCAGGCTCTCCTCGCTGCGTTCGGTGCCGGTGCCCAGGGGGCGCAGGTCGGCGCTGCCGCACTGGGGGCAGGCATCCGGCAGCGGCTGCTGGTGGTCGCAGTGGTGACAAACCAGTTGGTGGGGTTGGCGGTGCAGGGTGAGGCGGGCATCGCAGTGGCGGCACTCGGCCAGCCAGCCACAGGCTTCGCAGGCCAGGGTGGGGGCGAAGCCGCGACGATTGATGAAGACCAGCACCTGATGCCGCGCCGCCAGGGTCTGGCGAACTGCCTCGATCACCGGCGGAATCAGGCCGCCGCGGCGGGGGCGGCCACGGGTGTCGATCAGCTCCAGCCGGGCCGGGGCATGGCGGCTGGCGCGACGGGTCAGGCGCAGGTGCTGGTAGCGCCCCGAGCGGGCCTGGGCCAGGCTCTCCAAAGAAGGGGTGGCGCTGCCCAGCAGCACCGGGATGTGGTGATGATGGGCCCGGGCCACCGCCAGGTCCCGGGCATGATAGCGCAGGCCATCCTGCTGCTTGAGGGAACCGTCGTGCTCCTCGTCGACGATGATCACGCCGGGGTGCGCCAGGGGAGTGAAGATCGCCGAGCGGGTGCCGATAACGATGGGCGCGCGGCCCTGGAGTGCCGCCAGCCAGGCGTCCAGGCGCTCGCCGTCGGCGAGTCCCGAATGCAGGGCCACCACCGGCACGCGGAAGCGCTTGCGAAAGCGGGCCAGGGTCTGGGGGGTCAGGCCGATCTCCGGCACCAGTACCAGGGCCTGGCGGCCGCGGGCCACCACCGCCTCGATCAGTTGCAGGTAGACCTCGGTCTTGCCGCTGCCGGTCACGCCGTGCAGCAGGCTGGGAGAGAAGCGATCCAGGCCCTCGTGGAGCCTGCCGAGGACCTGGGCCTGCTCGCCGTTGAGGGTCAGTGCCGGCTCCGCCAGCAGGCGGTCGGCGCTGGGCAGGGGGGCCTCGATCAACGGCTCCAGGTCGGCACGGATCAGCCCCTTGGCGGCGAGCGCCTGAAGCTGCGCCCGGGTAAAGCCCTGGGCGCCGATGGCAGGGGTGGCGAGCCCTCGGGGGTGCTGGCGCAGCATGGTCAGCAGGGCGGCCTGGCGGGGCGCCCGGGCCAGGGCCTCCGCCGGGAGGGACTGGCCGTCGGGGGTCAGGCGCCAGGTCTCCCGGGTACGGGCCTCCAGGGGGCGCCCCTGGCGCAACAGGCCGGGCAGGGCGTGAGTCAGGGTGTCGCCCAGGCTATGCTGGTAGTAGCGGGCGGTGAAGCGGCACAGCCATAGCCAGTCTTCCGGCAGCGGCGTGTCGTCGAGCCAGCCGGCGATTGGCTTGAGGCTGGTCGCCGGCACCTCGCTATGGTCGCGGCACTCGATGACGATGCCCACCACCTCGCGGCGCCCGAAGGGCACCCGTACCCGCAGCCCCGGTCGCCAGCCCCCCGGTGGTGGGGCGATGGCGCGGTAGTCGAACAGGCGGCGCAGCGGGGAGGGGACGGCGACCCCGAGGATCGTCGTGGGCGAGGGACTGGGCAATTGGCCTCCGGCATCGTCTCTGCTAGAATGCGCGCCTTCATGGCGCCATGCGTCATGGTTACCGGTGGGCGCGGCGTCATCTTAACGCACCCAAAACCCGTATGCGGTGCCTGGCAAGAGATCAGGTGGCGGCATACCGCTCCATGAGGCTTCACGATGAAACAAGGTATCCATCCCGAATACAAGAAGGTCAGCGTCTCCTGCTCCTGCGGCGCCACCTTCGAAATCGGCACCACCTCCAATCAGGAGATGTCCCTGGACGTCTGCTCCCAGTGCCACCCCTTCTACACCGGCAAGCAGAAGCAGGCGACCACCGGTGGCCGCGTCGAGCGCTTCAACAAGCGTTTCGGTGCCGCGATTCGTCGCTAAACGCCGCTCGCTATCGCCCCAGCGCGATAGCGGAAGACCCGCCCGGCCTCGCCGGGCGGGTTTTTTTATGTCTCCTGCCAAGGACTTGGGGCTGTAATAAGCTCTTTGTTATGCCTGAGTTGTTAGTCATAAGTTCGGCTAAATATTTGGAAATTCCTTCAAACAAGCGACTAAAAGCCTTGAATGACAGTAACTTGGCATAAGTTGTGGGCTTGGACGTTTTTCTATATTCTGGCGCGACACCTATGTACTCTGCTACGACTGGACAACACCCATGACTGACCCGAGACAAGCGGCACTGGACTATCACTCACAGCCGATCCCCGGCAAGCTCTCCGTGGAGCTGACCAAGCCCACCGAGACCGCCAAGGATCTGGCTTTGGCCTATAGCCCGGGGGTCGCCGAGCCCTGCCGCGAGATCGCCAAGGACCCGGAAAATGCCTACCGCTACACCGGCAAGGGCAATCTGGTGGCGGTGATCTCCGATGGCTCCGCCATCCTCGGCCTCGGTAACCTGGGGCCGCTGGCCAGCAAGCCGGTCATGGAAGGCAAGGGCGTGCTGTTCAAGTGCTTCGCCGGCATCAATTCCGTGGATATCGAGGTCAATGCCGAGAGCCCGCAGGCCTTTATCGATACCGTGGCACGTATCGCCGATACCTGGGGTGGCATCAACCTGGAAGACATCAAGGCGCCGGAGTGCTTCGAGATCGAGCGCGCCCTGATCGAGCGCTGCAATATCCCGGTGTTCCATGATGATCAGCACGGCACCGCCATCGTCACCGCGGCGGGCATGATCAATGCCCTGGATATCGCCGGCAAGAAGATCGACGAGGCGCGTATCGTCTGCCTGGGTGCCGGTGCCGCGGCCATCGCCTGCATGAAGCTGCTGGTTTCCTGCGGCGCCAGGGCCGAGAACATCTTTATGCTGGATCGCAAGGGCGTGATCCATAGCGGTCGTGACGACCTCAATCAGTACAAGGCGATGTTCGCCACTGAGACCGAGCGTCGCACCCTGGATGATGCCATCGAGGGTGCCGATGTGTTCGTCGGCCTCTCCGGCCCCAACCTGCTCTCCGCCGAACAGCTCAAGAAGATGGCCGCCAACCCGGTGGTCTTCGCCTGCTCCAACCCGGATCCGGAGATCCATCCGGAGGTGGCCCTGGCCGCCCGGAATGACGTCATCATGGCCACCGGTCGTTCCGACTTTCCCAACCAGGTCAACAATGTCCTGGGCTTCCCCTTCATCTTCCGCGGCGCCCTGGACGTGCGTGCCACCGCCATCAACGAAGAGATGAAGGTCGCCGCGGTGCATGCCATCAAGGACCTGGCCCGCGAGCCGGTGCCGGCTGAGGTCAAGGCCGCCTACGAAGTGGACGAGATGAGCTTCGGTCCCGAGTACATTATTCCCAAGCCGATGGATGCCCGCCTGCTGGATCGCGTCTCCGCGGCGGTAGCCCAGGCGGCGGTGGACTCCGGCGTGGCGCGCAAGCCCTACCCGGCCCACTATCCGCTGACCCGTATCGAGGACGTCTACGGCAACTAAGTCGCGACCTCATCGAAGCGCCGGCCTCGTGGCCGGCGTTTTTCCGTCCGTACCACGACAAGGCCCGCATCACAGGATGCGGGCCTTGTCGTGGTTATGAGCTCATGCCCGGCGGTTCGCCGGGCGAAGGGGTCAGAAGATCGACTCGAAGGAACCGCTACCCTGGGAGCCGCTGTGCTGCTCCAGATCGCGGCCCACATTATAGGGCTCGAACTCGGGCAGGTGGTCGGCCTGGAAGAGCTCGCTGATCCCGCCGGATTGGCCATCGCGCAGGCGTCGGCCGGACTCCGGGTCGATGCGGGCGCTGACCACCTCGGCGGGGCGTGACAGTCTCGCCTCCGGGCGTCCCTCGAGGGCCTGGCCCATAAAGTCGATCCACACCGGCAGGGCGGCACGACCGCCATACTCGCCGGTGGTCTCGTTATTGTCCTTGCCGATCCAGACCGAGACCGCCAGGTCGGCGTTATAGCCGGCGAACCAGGCATCGCGCTGGTCGTTGGTGGTGCCGGTCTTGCCGACGATATCGCCGCGCCCCAGCTCCAGGGCGGCGCGACCGGTGCCGGCCTCGATCACGTCGCGCAGCATATCGGTGACCAGGTAGGCGGAAGAGGCGTCGACGACCCGGGGCGCTACCGGGTAACGGCGACCGTCGATCTCCACCTCCTGGGTGCCGGGCAGGCAGTCGTGGCAGGCCACCCGGGGACTGGCCTCATCCACCAGTTCCTCATCGGCGCCACGGGTGACCCGCTCGATAAACCAGGGGCTGATGCCATGGCCGCCATTGGCCAGGGTGGCATAGGCGTGGGTCATCTCCAGCGGCGTCAGGCTGGCGCTGCCCAGGGCCAGGGAGAGGCCGTGGGGCAGGCGAGACTCGTCGAAACCGAAACGCGCCAGGAAATCGATGGCGTTGTCGAGCCCCAGGCGCTGCAGCACGCGGATGGTGACCAGGTTGCGGGACAGGGCCAGGGCGTTACGCACCCGCATGGGGCCGCGGAAGTCGCCGCTGGAGTTGACCGGCCGCCAGGTGGTGCCGGCATCCGGCATGACCACCGGGGCGTCATTGATCACCGATGCCGTGGTGATCTCGCCCGCCTCCAGGGCCGCCAGATAGATGAAGGGCTTGAAGATGGAGCCTGACTGGCGCTGGGCCTGGGTGGCGCGGTTGAACTTGCTGGCGGAGAAGCTGAAGCCGCCCTGCAGGGCCAGGATGGCCCCGCTGTCGGGGTCCATTACCACGATGGAGCCTTCGGCATCGGGGCGTTGGGAGAGGCGCCAACTGCCGTCCTCGCGCTGCAGGATGCGCACCAGGGAGCCCGGCTCGGCGATCTCGGCGGCGGAGCTCGGTTCGCCTTCGCGCCACTGGGCGGTGCGGTAGCGACGCGCCCAGCGCAGGCCTTCCCAGTCCAGGGTCAGCAGCTCGCCGCCGCGGCTCAGCACCCGCATCTCGCGCCCCTCGGCGGAGACCACGATGGCCGGATACAGGGGGCCGAAACGGGGAGTGCGCTCGAGCACATTGAGCCAGTTGCTGACGTCGCCGTCGATGCCTTCCACCACGGTCTGGCTACTGGCCGCGGCGCGGCGGGCCGTTTCCAGTACCTCGGGGGACTCGTCGAGTTCCTCTTCCAGGCCGCGGCGCTCGGTGCGTTCCTGGGCCTCCACCAGGCTGGCGGGAATCTCGGTCTCCTCGGGGCCGCGCCAGCCATGGCGGGTGTCATAGTCGATCAGGCCGCGGCTCAGGGCATCCCGGGCAATGGGCTGGAGTTCGCTGTCCAGGGTAGTGGTGATGCGATAGCCGCCGGTATAGGCCTCGTCGCCATAGCGATCCACGGCGAACTGACGCGCCATCTCGGCCATGTAGTCGGCCTCCACCTCGACCTGAGTGGCGAAGCGGCGGGCGGTGATGGGCGCGGCCACGGCCTCCTCGTAGGCGGGCCGGTCGATATATCCCAGCTCGCGCATGCGGTAGAGGATCCAGTTGCGGCGGATCAGCGAGCGTTCCGGGTTGGCCAGGGGGTTGAAGGCGGAGGGCGCCTTGGGCAGGCCGGCGATCATCGCCATTTCGGCCAGGCTCAGCTCATTCAGGGGGCGATCGTAGTAGGTCTCGGCGGCGGCGGCGATGCCGTAGGCGCGATGCCCCAGGAAGATCTTGTTGACGTAGAGCTCGAGGATCTCCTCCTTGGTCAGCACCTGCTCCATCTGCAGGGCCAGCAGGATCTCGCGGATCTTGCGGGTGAAGGTGCGATCCAGGGTCAGCAGGTAGTTACGCGCCACCTGCATGGTGATGGTGGAGCCCCCCGACTGGATGTCGCCGCCGCTGGAGGCCAGCTCCAGGGCGGCGCGGGCCAGGCCGCGGGGGTCGACGCCGGGGTGCTCGAAGAAGCTGGCATCCTCGGCGGCCAGCAGGGCCTGGATCAGCGGTTCGGGAATCTCGGCGTAGTCGACGGCGATGCGTCGCTCCTCGCCGAACTCGCCGATCAGCTTGCCGTCACGGGTGAAGATGCGCAACGGCGCCTGGAGCTCGAAGTCCTGGAGCTGGCGGACATCGGGCAGGCCGGGGGCGAAATAGAGGGCGGCGCCGGCCACGGCCAGCAGGCCGGCGGCGGCCAGGGAGAGCGTCAGCCACACGAGAGAGGCGATAAGGCGTTTGAAAAACTTCATGAGATACCCGTGATAAGCGCGTGATAAGCGTTGGCGGTGCGGCGATAAGGCGGGGCTATCCTTGAGGGTAGCCATTATATGGGCCGAGGCGGGGGGTCACCAGCGTTGAAGAGGTAAGGATCATGCTATTGTGTGATGAAACGAAAATGGATGTAACCTGAAATTACGCAGCCGGAGGGCGCCGGACGACAACAAGACCGTCGGCGTTATGTCGCAACGGGAACGCATGGCACGAGCAGGGGGCGACCCAGGTGCAACTTAGCAGACAAGCCAAGGGACTGATCGGTGTCGATATCACCTCGGCCACCGTCAAGTTGATCGAGCTCAAGGCGGCACAGGGGGGCTTCCGGGTGGAAAGCTATGCGGTCTGCCCGCTGCGCGAAGGAGCCGTGGTCGAGCGCCGCATCCGCAATATGTCGGCGGTGGTCGAGGCACTGCAGCGTGCCGTCGAGCTGGCGCGTCCGACCACCCGGCTCACCAGTGCGGCGGTGCCGGCCAGCGCGGCGATTACCAAGCCCCTCTCCCTGCCCGCCTCGCTCAATGATGACGAGATCGAGGCGCGTATCCAGATCGAGTCAGACAAGCATATTCCCTTCCCGTTCAGTGAGGTGGCCTTCGACTTCCAGCGCCTGGGCACCCATGCCCGCTATGCCGATCAGCAGGAGGTGCTGCTGGTTGCCTGCCGTCAGCAGGATGTCAGCCAGCTCACCGAGGCGCTGCTTCAGGCGGGGTTGACGCCGGCGGCGGTGGATGTGGAGGCCTTCGCCATGGAGCGGGCCTTTACCGAGGTGTGCCATCAGTTGCCCCGAGAGGAAGGCAGCAGCGGCAGCGTGGCGCTGGTGGATGTCGGGGCCACCATGAATGCCTTCCATGTGCTGCGCGAGGGGCGCATCACCTATAGCCGCGATACCGTCTTCGGCGGGCGCCAGCTCACCGACGAGATCGTCAATCGCTATGGGTTGAGCGTCGAGGAGGCGGGGCTGGCCAAGAAGCGGGGCGGCCTGCCCGAGGACTATCGGCACAGCGTGCTGGAGCCCTTCGTCGAGACCCTGGTGCAGCAGGTGGGGCGCTCCCTGCAGCTGTATTACACCGCCGGACGCCGGGAGGAGGTCAAGCGTCTGGTGCTGGCGGGTGGCTCCTGTGTCATTCCTGGCCTGCAGGAGCGCCTGGCGGCCGACAGCGGGATGGAGGTAGTGGTCGCCAACCCCTTCCTGCGCATGAAGGTCAACTCGCGAATCGATATCCACACCCTGGCCAGTGACGCGCCCGCCATGCTCACGGCTTGCGGTCTGGCGATGAGGTCGCGCCCATGACGATCGAGATCAATCTGCTGCCCTGGCGAGAGCAGCGCCGGGAGCGCCATAGCAAGCGCTTTCATCTGGCCCTGGTGGCCATGGCGGTGGTGGGGCTGGCCGGTGGTGCCGGCATGACGCTCTACTATCAGCAAGCCCTGGATGTCCAGCAGCAGCGCAATGCCCATATCACCGACCAGTCGGCGCAGTTGGATCGGGATATTCGCTCGATCCGCGAGTATGAGGCCCAGATCGAGCGACTCGAGGCCCAGATCGCCGTCTTTCAGCGCCTCCAGGAGGGACGCCCCCAGACCGTGCATGTGTTCAATCAGCTCACCGAGAGCCTCGAGGAGGGGGTGCACTATACCCAGCTGACCCGCCAGGGCGAGCTGCTCAGCCTCACCGGCCTGGCCGAGAACAATCGCCAGGTCTCCGATCAACTGCGGGCCCTGGGGGCGGCGCCGGCCTTCGCCGTGCCCAACCTCTCCGAGGTGGAGTCTGATCAGGGGCAGGACCGGCGGCGCTTCAGCCTCAACGTGCCGCAACGCATGCCGGGCCAGCCGCTGGCCGAGGAGGATGAGTCATGAGCCTGTCGGGAGAGTGGCGCCGGCTCAAGGAGCTGGACTGGCGCGAACTGGATCTGCGCGAGGCGGGGGGCTGGCCCTGGTCATTGCAGCTGATCTGCTGCCTGCTGGTGCTGGGACTGACCTTTGCCGGGATGCACTGGTACCTGGCCTCGCCCAAGGCGGAGGAGCTGGCCGGGGCCGAGCGCGAGGAGCAGAACCTGCTGCGCGACTACCGCAGCAAGGCGGCCCAGGCCGCCAACCTGCCCGCCATGCGTGAGCGCAGTGCGGCCCTGGATGCGCGGCTGGGTACGCTGCTGGAGATGCTGCCCAGCGGCGCCGAGATCCCCTCGCTGATCGACAATATCAGCGAGACCGCCATCGAGAACCAACTGCTGATCGATGCCATTCGCCTGCGCCCACCGGTGTCCCAGGAGTACTACGTGGAGCAGCCCTTCGATATCCAGGTGGAGGGCGACTATCACCGCATCGCCTCCTTCCTCTCCGGGGTGGCGGGGCTGCCGCGCATCGTCACCCAGCACGACTTCACCCTGGCGCCGGCGGAGGGGGGCAACCGCCTGCGCCTCTCGCTGCTGGCCAAGACCTACAGCTATCGCCATGACAGCGGGGAGGAGAGCCCATGAATTCGCTCCTTGCGCGTGGCGGCGGCCTGCTGCTGTTGGCCGCCCTGGCGGGTTGCAGCGATCCGGATATCGCCGGCCTCGATCGACAGTTGGCGGAGGTTCGTGCCAATCCCGGGGCGATGGAGCTTTCTCCATTGCCCGACACCCCGGGCTATGTCGCCATCTCCTATGATCAGGCCGATCGACGTAGCCCTTTCATGGCGCGGCTGCCGGAGCCGGAAGAGGCGCTGGCCGGGGGCTCCACGGACCTGGCCCCCGATCTGGCCAGGCCGCGGGAGCCGCTGGAGCAGTACCCCCTCGATCGACTGGCGCTGGTTGGCACGCTGTCGGTGGGAGGGCGGCCCTCGGCCCTGGTGCGGGCGCCGGATGGGGAGGTGCACCGGCTGCGCAGCGGCAATTATCTGGGTACCGATTTCGGGCGTATCGTCAGCATCACCGAGGCCAGCGTGCAACTGGTGGAGGTGGTGCCCAATGGACGCGGCGGCTGGATCGAGCGAGTGCGTAGCCTATCGTTGAACGGGGAGGGGCGTCAGCGTGGCTGATGCGGCGCGGCGTGCAACACAACAAGGGCAAGGGGAAGGGATCATGCAAACCATCACACGCTGTCTGGCAATACTCTGCCTGTCGCTGCTGGGAAGTGCCTCGGCGTGGGCGGCCTCGACCCTGACGAGCCTGGATTTCCGCCAGGCGGATGAAGGGGTCGAGGTAGAGCTGCACTTCCAGGGCGGGGTGCCGGAGGTGCGCGGCTACCGGCTCGACGAGCCGCCGCGGCTGACCATCGACCTGATGGAGACCGGCAGCCTGGTGGAGCGCCCACGCCAGTCTCTGAACCTGGGCGGCGTGGACCAGGTCACCACCCTGCAGGCCGGGTCGCGGACCCGGCTGGTCTTTACCCTGGACGAGGAGTTGCCCTACTCCACCCGTCAGGAGGGGGATCGGCTGATCCTGGCCATCGGCGGCGCCGGGGGGGCGTCCTCGTCGTCGGTGGTCGCCGCCTCATCGCCGACGACGCCCGCGGCGACCTCGACGGTTGCCCAGGAGCCGCGCATCGAGGATATCGATTTCCGCCGCGGCGCCGATGGGGCCGGGCGCCTGATCGTGACCTTCGATCGCTCGGGAATCGCCAGCCGGGTGCGCGAGGCCAGCGACAACCGCATCCTCGCCGAGCTGCGCGGCGTGCGCCTACCCGCCTCCCTGGATCAGGTGCTCGACGTCACCGATTTCGCCACGCCGCTGAGCCGCATCGTGCCGCGCCCCGGCAGCGAGGGGGTGACCCTGGAGCTGCAGGCCAACGAGGACTTCGCCATGTTCTCCACCCATAGCGGGCGGGAGCTGATCATCGAGGCCCAGCCGGTGCAGGCGCCGGCGTCGCAGCAGGTGGCGCGCCCCGAGCAGCGCAGCTTCAGCGGCGAGCGTATCACCCTGAACTTCCAGGATATCGAGGTGCGTTCGGTGCTCTCCATTATCGCCGACTTCACTGGGCTGAATATCGTCGCCAGCGATAGCGTCACCGGCCGGGTGACCCTTAACCTGCAGGACGTGCCCTGGGATCAGGCCCTGGACCTGGTGCTCAAGAGTCACGGCCTGGCCAGCCGTCAGGAGGGTAACGTGATCGTGGTGGCCCCGGCGGCGGAGCTGGCCAATATCGAGCGTCAGGAGATCGAGGCGCGGGAGCAGATGGAGGTGCTGGCGCCGCTGGTGACTCGCTATGTGCAGATCAATTACGCCCAGGCCGACGAGTTGGCCGGCTTGCTGCGCGGCGGCGAGGAGGGCTTCGGCCTGCTCACCGAGCGTGGCCGGGTCAGCGTCGATGTGCGTACCAATACCCTGCTGGTCCAGGATACCGCCGAGCAGCTCGAGCAGATCCTCGACACCATCGAGCAACTGGACGTGGCGGTGCGCCAGGTGCAGATCGAGGCGCGGATCGTGATCGCCCGGGACAGCGCCAGCCGGGAGCTGGGGGTCAACTGGGGGATGTCGCGCCCCGGGGGCAGCAATATCGACCTGGATGGTGCCGCCACCAGTCCCGGCCAGACCTTCTTCGATCCGGTCGAGGGCGAGCTGGTCTACCGGGATCGCGATGGCCTGGCGGTGGATCTGGGCGGCGATCGCGATCCGCTGACCTCCTTCGCCTTCGGCTATCTCTCCGGGGATATCCTGATCGACCTGGAGCTGCGCGCCCTGGAGAGCGAGGGGCGCAGCCAGACCATCTCCCAGCCCCGGGTGATCACCGCCAATCAGCGTACCGCGGTGATCAAGCAGGGCGAGGAGCGGGCCTTCCAGACGGTCAGCGACAGCGGTACCGAGACCGACTTCAAGGAGGCGGTACTCTCCCTGGAGGTAACCCCGCAGATCACCCCGGACAACCGCATCGTCATGGATCTGCTGATCACCAACGACAGTTTCCGGGATACCTTCGTCGGCAGCGAGCCGCCCATCGATCGCAACGAGATCCAGACCCAGGTGCTGGTCAACAATGGCGAGACGGTGGTACTGGGGGGGATCCTGACCACCGAGCAGATCCGCAGCCTGTTCGAGACGCCGCTGTTGTCGGATATCCCGGTGATCGGCAATCTCTTCCGCTATACCCAAGAGAGCAATGAAAAGGTAGAGTTGTTGATATTCATCACACCCACGATCCTCGAGGATGGGCTGGCACTTCGCTGATGCAGGACTTACCCAATCTCTTTCTTATCGGCCCCATGGGGGCCGGCAAAAGCACCATCGGCCGCCTCCTGGCGGCCGAGCTGTGCCGCGACTTCTACGACAGCGACCATGAGATCCAGGCGCGCTGCGGCGCCGATATTCCCTGGATCTTCGATGTCGAGGGCGAGGCCGGGTTTCGCGAGCGCGAGGTCCAGGCCATCGATGACCTGACCCGGCGTTCCGGGATCGTCATGGCCACCGGCGGCGGCGCGGTGATTCGCGAGGCCAATCGTCGCGCCCTGCGCGAGCGGGGTACCGTCATCTACCTCTATACCACGGTGGAGCAGCAGCTCAGGCGTACCGCCAAGGATCGCAATCGCCCGCTGCTCCAGTCCAAGGATCCCGGCCAGGTGCTGCGGGAGCTCTTCGCCGTGCGGGATCCTCTCTACCGGGCCACGGCGGATCTGATCGTGCGCACCGATCGTCGCGGCCCCAAGGCCGTGGCCAGCGAAATCGTGCGCCGGGTCACCAAGCTGGTGGATCCCCTGCAATCCTGCAAGGCCTGATGCCTCCGTCAACCCTCTTCGGTTATTCCTTTCCATGAGCCAAGTCGCCTCTTCCGTCAGTACCCTTAACGTCGACCTCGGCGAGCGCAGTTACCCTATTCATGTCGGTGCCGGCCTACTGGGGGATCCCCGGTGGCTGGCCCCCTACCTGGCGGGGCGCCAGGTGATGATCGTCACCAACGAGACGGTGGCGCCCCTCTATCTGGCGGCCTTCAGGGCCGGCCTGCCGGAGGGCCTCGAGGTGCGCGAAGTGATCCTGCCGGATGGCGAGCACACCAAGACGCTGTCGAGCGTGGAGCGTATCTGGGATGCGCTGCTGGAGGCCGGTTTCAATCGCCGCTGCACCCTGGTGGCCCTGGGTGGTGGGGTGATCGGCGACATGACCGGTTATGCCGCCGCCTGCTACCAGCGCGGCGTCGCCTTTATTCAGGTACCCACGACATTGCTTTCCCAGGTCGACTCCTCGGTGGGAGGCAAGACCGGGGTCAACCATCCCCGCGGCAAGAACATGATCGGCGCCTTCTGGCAGCCCCGCGCCGTGCTGATCGATACCGCCAGCCTGGCCAGCCTGCCGGCCCGGGAGCTCTCGGCCGGCCTGGCGGAGGTGATCAAGTATGGCCTGATCCGTGATGCGGACTTCCTGGCCTGGCTGGAGGCGCGCATGGAGGCGCTACGCGGGCTCGATGAGGCGGTCCTGCGCGAGGCGATCCTGCGCAGCTGCGCCATCAAGGCCGAGGTGGTGGCCGCCGACGAGACCGAGCAGGGAGTGCGTGCCCTGCTCAACCTGGGCCACACCTTCGGCCATGGCATCGAGGCCCATCAGGGGTATGGCGCCTGGCTGCATGGCGAGGCGGTGGGCACCGGCATGCTGATGGCCGCCGAGCTCTCCGCGCGGCTGGGCTGGCTCTCCCGGGAGGACGTCGAGCGTGTGGCGGCGGTGATCGAGGCGGCGGGTCTACCGCTGGCGGCGCCGGCGGCCATGGACGAGGAGGCCTTCCTGGTGCCCATGCGTCTCGACAAGAAGAATATCGATGCCCGATTGCGGCTGATCCTGCTGCGGGGGGTGGGGGAGGCCTGCGTGTATGACGAGACGCCGGCGGAGCTGCTGCGGGCGCTGCTGATGGATTTCCCGAGGCAGTAATATCTTTCGAAAAATAAGAATTTTTCAGGAAAAGCGGCGACCATTTTTCGATGGTCGCCGCTTTTTCTTTGGTATTTGAGCGGAAGAGGTTGTTCCTGCCATTCGTTAATTCGTATGCCTTATGCGCAATCGGTATGGGGTGGGGGTGGGGTTATTAGACTAAAGTCTATTATGATCGAGGCTTTCGAGAAGTCAGGGTCAAGTCATTGAACTGGCAAGTTTTTTATTCGTTGGTGGTGGCTAAGCTAGCGATTTGTTGAGATTTTTTGTGGCGCCTGTCGGCCGGGGAATTGCGCGAGGAGAGGTGTCTGGCTATGCTGGACAGCCTTTTTTCTACTCCCCAGGCGCCCGGTATCACCCTTCTTAAAATAAGAAAAACCGATAAATATATCATGGTTTGCCTGGGAATAAAAGACATCTAGCTTGAGGGACACGCCCATGAACCGAGGTCTCCATCAGCCCGGCGAATTCCGCGATAACTGCGGCTTCGGCCTGATCGCCCATATGGAAGGCGAGGCCAGCCATGACCTGCTCAAGACCGCCATCGAGTCCCTGACCTGCATGACCCACCGCGGCGGCATTGCCGCCGACGGCAAGACCGGCGACGGCTGCGGCCTGCTGCTCAAGATGCCCGAGAGTTTCATGCGCGAGGTGGCCCGGGAGACCCTGGGGGTCGACCTGGGTGACCGCTTCGCCGTGGGCGCCATCTTCCTGCCCGACGACGATGAACGCGAGGCCCATGCCAGGCAGGTGCTGAGCGCCGAGCTCGAGGCCCGTGGCCTGGTGGTGCATGGCTGGCGCGAGGTGCCCACCGATCCCAGTGTCTGTGGTCCCATGGCCCTGGAGTGCCTGCCGCGGATCCGCCAGGTCTTCGTCGAGGCCGCCGATGAGCGCCTCGATGCCCAGTTGGGCGTGGATCTGTTTATGGCCCGGCGCCGCGCCGAGGAGGCCCTGCGCGACGAGGAGGAGTTCTATGTCTGCTCCCTCTCCGCCAAGGTGGTCTCCTACAAGGGCCTGATGATGCCGGTGGACCTGCCCACCTTCTATCGCGACCTGGGCGACCCGCGCCTGACCACCTCCATCTGCGTCTTCCACCAGCGCTTCTCCACCAACACCGCGCCGCGCTGGCCGCTGGCCCAGCCGTTCCGCTTCCTGGCCCATAACGGCGAGATCAACACCATCGAGGCCAACCGTGGCTGGGCCAACTCGCGCAAGGAGAACTTCGTCTCGCCGCTGCTGCCGGAGATCGCCGAGCTCGACGAGATCGTCAACACCACCGGCTCCGACTCCTCCAGCATGGACAACATGCTGGAGGTGCTGATGACCGGCGGCATGGATATCTACAGCGCCATCCGCATGATGGTGCCGCCGGCCTGGCAGAACGTGGAGACCATGGATGGCGCCCTGCGCGCCTTCTACGAGTACAACTCCATGCATATGGAGCCCTGGGACGGTCCCGCCGGCATGGTGATGACCGACGGCCGCAACGCCGTCTGCATGCTGGATCGCAACGGCCTGCGTCCGGCCCGCTGGGTGATCACCAGGAACGGCTATATCACCCTGGCCTCGGAGATCGGCACCTACGACTATGCTCCCGAGGACGTGGTGGCCAAGGGGCGCGTCGGCCCCGGCCAGGTGCTGGGTATCGACACCGAGACCGGCCAGGTGCTGCATACCGTCGACGTGGACGAGCGGCTCAAGTCCGCCTATCCCTACAAGCGCTGGCTCAAGGAGCGCGCCCACTACCTGGAGTCCGCCCTCACCGAGCTGGCCCGCTTCCAGCCCCTGGAGGCCGAGGAACTCAACGTCTGGCAGAAGATGTTCCAGGTCACCTTCGAGGAACGCGACCAGGTGCTGCGTCCCCTGGCCGAGAGCGGCCAGGAGGCGGTGGGCTCCATGGGTGACGATACCCCCATGGCGGTACTGTCGCGCCACAATCGCCTGCTCAGCGACTACTTCCGGCAGAAGTTCGCCCAGGTCACCAACCCGCCCATCGATCCGCTGCGGGAAGCGATCGTGATGTCCCTGGAGAGCTGCATCGGCGCCGAGCTCAATGTCTTCGAGGCGACTCCGGAGCATGCCCACCGACTGATCCTGACCACGCCGATCCTCTCGCCGCGCAAGTTCACCACCCTGGTCAACCACGAGGATCCGGCCTTCGCCAGCCACACCCTCACGCTGGGCTATGATCCCGAGCAACAGGGCCTCAAGCAGGCGCTGCTGGCGCTCTGCCAGCAGGCCGAGGAGGCGGCGCGCAGCGCCAAGGTGATCCTGGTGCTCTCCGATGCCGACCTGCCCAAGGGCGAGTTGCCGATCCACGCCGCCCTGGCGGTGGGCGCCGTGCACCATCACCTGGGCAAGCTGGCGCTGCGCCCGCGGGTCAACCTGGTGGTAGAGACCGGCTATGCCCGCGATGCCCACCAGATGGCGGTGCTCTTCGGCGTCGGCGCCACCGCGGTCTATCCGTGGCTGGCCTATCAGGTGATGGCCGACATGCATCGCTCCGGCGAGCTGGTCGGCAACCCGGCGGACGCCCGGGAGAACTACCGCAAGGGCATGCAGAAGGGGCTCTACAAGATCCTCTCCAAGATGGGCATCTCGACGCTGGCCTCCTACCGCGGCTCCATGCTCTTCGAGGCGGTGGGCCTCGACGAGGAGGTGATGGCGCTGTGCTTCCCGGGCATGGCCTCGCGCATCCAGGGCACCGGCTTCGCCGAGCTGCAGCTGCAGCAGGAGCTGCTGGCCCGGGACGCCTGGATTCCCCGCAAGGGCATCTCCCAGGGTGGCCTGGTCAAGTATGTCCACGGCAAGGAGTACCACGCCTATAACCCGGACGTGGTCAAGACCCTGCAGGAAGCGGTGCAGCAGGGCGACTACCGGAAGTGGAAGAAATTCGCCCAGTTGGTCAACGAGCGGCCGGTGGCCACCGTCCGCGACCTGCTTAGGCTCAAGCCCGCCGCCGAGCCGCTGTCCCTGGAAGAAGTGGAGCCGGTGGAGAACCTGATCCCGCGCTTCGACAGCGCCGGCATGTCCCTGGGCGCCCTGTCGCCGGAGGCCCACGAGGCCCTGGCCCAGGCCATGAACGAGTCCGGTGGGCGTTCCAACTCCGGTGAGGGCGGCGAGGATCCGGCCCGCTACGGCACCATCCGCTCCTCCAAGATCAAGCAGATCGCCTCCGGGCGTTTCGGCGTGACACCGGCCTACCTGGTCAACGCCGAGGTGCTGCAGATCAAGGTGGCCCAGGGCGCCAAGCCCGGCGAGGGCGGCCAGCTGCCCGGCGGCAAGGTCAACGACCTGATCGCCCGGCTGCGTTACGCGGTGCCCGGTGTGACCCTGATCTCGCCGCCGCCGCACCACGATATCTACTCCATCGAGGACCTGGCACAGCTGATCTTCGACCTCAAGCAGGTCAACCCGGACGCCCAGGTCTCGGTGAAGCTGGTCTCCGAGCCGGGCATCGGCACCATCGCCACCGGGGTGGCCAAGGCCTACGCCGACCTGATCACCGTCTCCGGCTATGACGGCGGCACCGCGGCCAGCCCCATCACCTCCATCAAGCACGCCGGCTCCCCCTGGGAGTTGGGCCTGCCGGAGGTGCACCAGGCGCTGCGCATCAATGGCCTGCGCGACAAGATTCGCCTGCAGACCGACGGCGGCCTGAAGACCGGCCTCGACGTGGTCAAGGCGGCGATCCTCGGCGCCGAGAGCTTCGGCTTCGGCACCGCGCCCATGGTGGCGCTGGGCTGCAAGTACCTGCGTATCTGTCACCTCAACAACTGCGCCACCGGTGTCGCCACCCAGCATCAATACCTGCGCGACGAGCACTTCCGCGGTACCGTCGACATGGTCAAGCACTACTTCCGCTTTATCGCCGAGGAGGTGCGCGAGCTGATGGCCCTGCTGGGCGTGCGTCAGCTCACCGACCTGATCGGTCGCACCGACCTGCTGGAGGTGCTGGAGGGCGAGACCGCCTCTCAGCGCAAGCTGGACCTGACGCCGCTGCTGGCCAACGACTTCGTGCCGGCGGAGGCGCCCCAGTTCTGTGCCGTGGAGCGCAACGTGCCCCACGACCCGGGCGCCAAGAACCAGGAGGTGCTGGCGGCCCTGAAGCAGGCCATCGACGAGAAGTCCGGCGGCGAGTTCCGCTTCGCCATCACCAACTGCGACCGCTCGGTGCCGGCGGCGGCCTCCGGGGCTATCGCCAAGCGCTACGGCGAGGCGGGCCTGGAGGAGGCACCCATCAAGGTGCGCTTCGAGGGCGTGGCGGGCCAGAGCTTCGGGGTATGGAACGCCCGTGGCCTGCACCTCTACCTGGAGGGTGACGCCAACGACTACGTCGGCAAGGGCATGAACGGCGGCCAGATCGTCATCGTGCCGCCCCGGGCCAGCCGCTTCGAGAGCCACCAGACGGCGATCATCGGCAACACCTGCCTGTATGGCGCCACCGGCGGCAAGCTGTTCGCCGCCGGCACCGCCGGCGAGCGTTTCGCGGTGCGTAACTCCGGGGCCACCGCGGTGATCGAGGGGGCCGGCGATCACTGCTGCGAGTACATGACCGGCGGCCTGGTGGCCGTGCTGGGCGAGACCGGCGTCAACTTCGGCGCGGGCATGACCGGCGGCTTCGCCTATGTGCTCGACGAGGATCGCACCTTCGTCGACAAGTACAACCACGAGCTGGTGGAGATCCACCGGGTCAATACCGAGGCCATGGAGGCCTATCGGCGCCATCTGCGGGAGATCATCGAGGAGTACGTGGCCGAGACCGGCTCCGAGCGCGGCAAGGCGATCCTCGAGGACTTCAGCGACTTCGTCCGTCACTTCTGGCTGGTGAAGCCCAAGGCCGCGAGCCTGGGCAGCCTGCTTGCCCAGTCCCGGCGTCAGCCGGAATAAGGGCCGGCGCCGGCCGGAATAAGCGGCCGGAATCAGTGACCGGCGCCGGCCCAGGGCAAGGCCCCGGCCGGTGCCGACGAGATCGCCACGCAGAGACTAGGAGCAGAGACCATGGCTAACCGTTTGAGCAACGATTTTCAGTTTATCGATGTGGGCCGTCAGGACCCGCAGAAGAAGGAGGCGCGGACCCGGGCCAAGGAGTTCGCCGAGATCTACGAGCCCTTCAAGCCCCAGGAAGCGGCGGGCCAGGCGCATCGCTGCCTGGCCTGCGGCAACCCCTACTGCGAGTGGAAGTGCCCGGTCCACAACTATATTCCCAACTGGCTGAAGCTGGTGGCCGAGGGCAATATCCTCGAGGCCGCCGAGCTCTCCCACCAGACCAACTCCCTGCCCGAGGTGTGTGGCCGGGTGTGTCCCCAGGATCGCCTCTGCGAGGGCGACTGCACCCTCAATGACGGCTTCGGCGCGGTGACCATCGGCTCGGTGGAGAAGTACATCACCGACACCGCCTTCGCCATGGGCTGGCGCCCGGACATGTCCCGGGTGACCCGCACCGACAAGAAGGTGGCCATCATCGGCGCCGGCCCGGCGGGGCTCGGCTGCGCCGATATCCTGGTGCGCAATGGCGTCACTCCGGTGCTCTTCGACAAGTACCCGGAGATCGGTGGCCTGCTGACCTTCGGCATTCCCGAGTTCAAGCTCGAGAAGCACGTCATGGAGCGGCGCCGGGCGGTGTTCGAGGAGATGGGCATGGAGTTCCGTCTCGGCGTCGAGGTCGGCAAGGACGTGGCCTTCGAGACCCTGCTCGAGGAGTGCGACGCCGTCTTCCTGGGCATGGGCACCTACAAGTACATGGAAGGGGGCTTCCCCGGCGAGAACCTGCCCGGGGTCCACAAGGCCCTCGACTACCTGATCGCCAACGTCAACCACTGCCTGGGCTTCGAGAAGGATCCCGCCGATTTCGTCTCCCTGGAGGGGCAGCGGGTGGTGGTGCTGGGTGGCGGCGATACCGCCATGGACTGCAACCGCACCGCCATCCGCCAGGGCGCGGCCAGCGTGTCCTGCGCCTATCGCCGCGACGAGGAGAACATGCCGGGCTCCAAGCGCGAGGTGACCAATGCCCGGGAGGAGGGGGTGGACTTCCTCTTCAACCGCCAGCCGGTGGCCGTGGTGGGCGAGGAGAAGGTCGAGGGCGTCAAGGTGGTGCGCACCCGCCTGGGCGAGCCCGACGAGAACGGCCGCCAGCGTCCCGAGGTGGTGCCGGGCTCCGAGGAGGTACTGCCCGCCGATGCGGTGGTGATCGCCTTCGGTTTCCAGCCGAGCCCGGCACCCTGGTTCGCCGACTTCGGTATCGAGGTGGACGAGCGCGGCCGGGTTATGGCTCCCGAGCAGGGCGCCTATCCCTTCCAGACCACCAACGAGAAGATCTTCGCCGGTGGCGATATGGTGCGCGGCTCCGACCTGGTGGTCACCGCCATCTACGAAGGGCGCCAGGCCGCCGAGGGCATCCTCGACTACCTGGAGGTGTAAGCGCAGGGTGAGTGGTCTGTGGCGCTCCGGTGGAGCGGGGCTGGCTGACTCGCTCCTCGCCAGGCCGAAACCCTGACGCTCCGCTCGCGAGTGGAGCGGAGCTGGTTGACGTCCCCCGCGGCTTTTCTGGCGACAGGCCTTAGCGGGGCGCTGTAAACCCGTCCCTGGGCGCTACCGATGCCATCCCTGGCATAGGACCCCCGCTTCGGCCTGTCCCCAGCGCCGCTCACCACGCTGGGCATGCTTATCGCAAAGCGGAGTGGCAGGCGCAGCGACGTCGCAAGGGCGCTGACGACGAGGGCAGCAGCGCGTAGCGATCGACAGGGATGTCGATCGAGGGCCGGCGAGAGGGACCTCGGTCCGGCCCGTCGCGCAGGCTGCAAGCGAGGAGGCAGGGTTTCGTCCTTGTGAGTCGCCTAGCTTGCCACTCCGCTTGCAGGGTGTGCTGCCCCATTGGCTGGAAGGCGGCCAAAATTGAGCCATTGGTCGCACTCTGCTATTCTGTCGTCCCATCCTGGCGCGGCTTCCTGCCGAGCCTTCCGATCACGTTTCGACAGGTTCTCCATGACACGATATATCTTCGTGACCGGCGGCGTTGTGTCCTCACTCGGCAAGGGCATTGCGTCGGCTTCGCTGGCGGCGATTCTCGAGGCCCGTGGCCTCAAGGTCACCATTCTCAAGCTGGATCCCTATATCAATGTGGACCCGGGCACCATGAGCCCCTTCCAGCACGGCGAGGTGTTCGTCACCGAAGATGGCGCCGAAACCGACCTCGACCTGGGCCACTACGAGCGCTTTATTCGTAGCAAGATGACCCAGGGCAACAATTTCACCACGGGTCGCGTCTACGAGCACGTGCTGCGCAAGGAGCGCCGCGGCGACTACCTGGGCGGTACCGTGCAGGTGATTCCGCATATCACCGACGAGATCAAGCGCCGGGTCTATGCCGGCAGCGAGGGCTACGACGTGGCCCTGGTCGAGATCGGCGGCACCGTCGGCGATATCGAGTCGCTGCCCTTCCTGGAGTCGATCCGCCAGATTCGCAGCGAACTGGGTGGCAACCGGGCGATCTTTATGCACCTGACCCTGGTGCCCTATATCAAGACCGCCGGCGAGACCAAGACCAAGCCGACCCAGCACAGCGTCAAGGAGCTGCGCTCCATCGGTATCCAGCCGGATATCCTGATCTGCCGCAGCGAAGTGGAGCTGGAGGCCGGCGAGCGTCGCAAGATCGCGCTGTTCACTAACGTGGAAGAGCGCGCCGTGGTGCCCCTGCAGGACGCCGATACCATCTACCGCATCCCGCTGATGCTCCACGAGCACGGCCTCGACGAGATCGTCTGCGACAAGCTGCGCCTGGAGGCCGGTGAGGCCGACCTGGGCGAGTGGGTGCGGGTGCTCGATGCCAAGCTCAACCCCTTGAAGTCGGTCAATATCGCCATGGTCGGCAAGTACATGGAGCTGCTCGACGCCTACAAGTCGCTGAACGAGGCGCTGATTCACGCCGGCATCCAGGGGCGGGTCAAGGTCAATGTCGACTATATCGACTCCGAGGAGATCGAGCGCAACGGCACCGACCGCCTGGCCGACAAGGACGCCATCCTGGTCCCCGGCGGCTTCGGCGAGCGCGGCGTGGAGGGCAAGATCGCCACGGCGCGCTTCGCCCGCGAGAACAAGATCCCCTACCTGGGCATCTGCCTGGGCATGCAGGTGGCGGTGATCGAGTTCGCCCGCCATGTGGTGGGCTGGGACGACGCCAACTCCACCGAGTTCACCCACGACACCCAGCACCCGGTGGTGGGCCTGATCACCGAATGGCTCTCCCCGGAGGGCAAGATCGAGCTGCGCGACGCCGCTTCCGACCTGGGCGGCACCATGCGCCTGGGTGGTCAGGTGTGTCGCCTCGAGGCCGGCACCAAGGCCCGCGAGGCCTACGGCAATGACGAGATCGTCGAGCGCCATCGCCATCGCTATGAGGTCAACGACCAGTTCGTGGCCGACCTGGAGAAGGCCGGCCTGGTGGTCTCCGGCAAGAGCGTCGACAACTCCCTGGTGGAGATGGTCGAGCTGCCGGATCACCCCTGGTACGTGGCCTGCCAGTTCCACCCGGAATTCACCTCCACGCCGCGCGATGGCCATCCGCTGTTCAGTGGCTTCGTCAACGCGGCCCTGGAGCACAAGAACGTGCGGGCCCGCCAGCAGGCCCAGGCCCAACCGCAAGGCTAAGGCCGAGGAGCCCCCATGGCCGTAACGCAGAAAACCCTCGAGTTTGCCGGTCTGCGGACCGGCAATGAGTTGCCGCTGACGCTGTTCGGCGGCATGAATGTCCTGGAATCTCGCGAGCTGGCCCTGGAGGTCGCCGAGGCCTATGTGGAGGTCACCTCCCGCCTCGGCATCCCCTATGTGTTCAAGGCCAGCTTCGACAAGGCCAATCGCAGTTCCATCCACTCCTTCCGCGGCCCCGGTCTGGAACAGGGGCTGGAGATCCTCGCCGAGGTGAAGGCGCGCTTCGGCGTGCCGATCCTCACCGATGTCCACGAGCCCTGGCAGGCGGCCCCCGCCGCCGAGGTGGCCGATATCATCCAGCTGCCCGCCTTCCTGGCCCGCCAGACCGATCTCGTCGTGGCCATGGCCGAGACCGGCGCGGTGATCAATATCAAGAAGCCGCAGTTCCTGGCGCCCCATGAGATGCGCCATATCATTCGCAAGTGCGAGGAGGCCGGCAACGACCGCCTGATCCTCTGCGAGCGGGGCTCCAGCTTCGGCTACAACAACCTGATCGTCGATATGCTCGGCTTCGGCGAGATGAAGCAGACCGGCTACCCGCTTTTCTTCGACGTGACCCACGCCCTGCAGCGCCCCGGCGGGCGTTCCGACAGCGCCGACGGTCGCCGCCAGCAGGTGGCCGAGCTGGCCCGGGCCGGGGTCGCCGTGGGCCTGGCGGGGATCTTCCTCGAGGCCCATCCCGATCCGGACCACGCCAAGTGCGACGGTCCTTGCGCCCTGCCGCTGGATCGCCTCGCCCCCTTCCTGAGCCAGCTCAAGGCCCTCGATGAGCTGGTCAAGGGCTTCCCGGCCCTGGAGATATCCTGAGCGGAGCCGTGACCTACCGACTCAATCAACGCTGACTCACTAAGGACGAAAAACCTATGACCAAGATCGTCGACATTCGCGCTCTCGAGGTACTCGACTCCCGCGGCAACCCCACCGTGCAGGCCGAGGTCGTGCTCGACGGCGGCGCCAAGGGCGTGGCCTGTGCCCCCAGCGGCGCCTCCACCGGTTCCCGCGAGGCCCTGGAGCTGCGCGACGGTGACCAGGCCCGCTACCTGGGCAAGGGCGTGCTCAAGGCCGTGGACGCCGTGAATGGCGCCATCCGCGAGCGCCTGGTGGGCCTGGATGCCGAGGATCAGCGCGTCCTGGATAACGCCATGCTCGAGCTGGACGGCACCGACAACAAGGCGACCCTGGGGGCCAACGCCATCCTGGCGGTGTCGCTGGCCGCCGCCAAGGCCGCCGCCGCCGCCAAGGGCGTGGAGCTCTACGCGCATATCGCCGAGCTCTACGGTCGGCCGGGGCAGTTCAATATGCCGGTGCCGATGATGAACATCCTCAACGGCGGTGAGCATGCCGACAACAACGTCGATATCCAGGAGTTCATGGTGCAGCCGGTGGGGGCCGCGAACTTCCGCGAGGCGCTGCGCATGGGCGCCGAGATCTTCCACGCCCTGAAGAAGGTGCTGAGTGCCCGTGGCCTGGCCACCTCGGTGGGTGACGAGGGCGGCTTCGCGCCCAACTTGGCGTCCAACGCCGAGGCCCTGGCGGTGATCCAGCAGGCCGTGGAAGACGCCGGCTACGCCCTGGGCCAGGACGTCACCCTGGCACTCGACTGCGCCTCCTCCGAGTTCTACCAGGACGGCCAGTACAACCTCGCCGGCGAGGGCAAGTCCTATGATGCCGCGGGCTTCGTCGACTACCTGGCCGAGCTGTGCGAGGCGTACCCCATCGTCTCCATCGAGGACGGCATGGACGAGTCCGACTGGGCCGGCTGGAAGGCGCTGACCGACAAGCTGGGCGACAAGGTGCAGCTGGTGGGCGACGACCTCTTCGTCACCAACACCAAGATCCTCAAGCGCGGCATCGACGAGCGGATCGGCAACTCCATCCTGATCAAGTTCAACCAGATCGGCTCGCTCTCCGAGACCCTGGATGCCATCAAGATGGCCCAGGACGCCGGCTTCACCGCGGTGATCTCCCACCGCAGCGGCGAGACCGAGGACACCACCATCGCCGATCTGGCGGTGGCCACCTCCGCGGGCCAGATCAAGACCGGCTCCCTGTGCCGCAGCGACCGGGTCGCCAAGTACAACCGCCTGCTGGTGATCGAGCAGCAGCTGGGCGACCAGGCCGCCTACCCGGGCCGTTCCGCCATCAAGGGGCAGTAAGGCGTGTCATCCAGGGCGACATTTCGTGTAGGAGATCGCTTACACGGAGGCGAGGAAGTCGCCCTGGTTGATCAAGTTGTGATCAATGCAGTGGCGTGAAATAAAAGCCAAATTCATGATTTTTGGTGATTTTTTCGCGATGTCGCGGCCGCCCCAGGGGGCGGCCGCGGTCGTCTGGGCACCTTGAGATGTGCGCCGGAGCTGCCACAATGAACGCGGGATTAGGAAAAGCGGGGAGTGCTTTTCCGGCAGGATGCCACGGGATGCTAGTCAGGTGCGCCGGGTACGTAAGGGAAGAAGTTTCTCGGCAAGGAAGTCACCCAGGGAGTCGAACCGACGGAACGGTTCAAGGAATTGCTAGGAGCGGGCGGCCTTCGGGCCGCCTTTTTTTATGCCTGTGTCCTGCCTGAGGCGCACACGCAAGACGCCGACCCTAGGGTCGGCGTCTTGCGTGTGCGCGGTGCCGGGGGTGTCGGCTTAGGTTGTGCCTAGCGCTCCAGCAACTCCAGCTTGCCTTCCTTGCCATCCCACGCCTCGGCGTCGGGCAGCGGATCCTTCCTCTCGGAAATATTCGGCCAGACGTCCGCCAGTTCGGCGTTGAGCTCGATAAAGGCCTGCTGGCCGTCCGGTAGCTCGTCCTCGGAGAAGATCGCCTCGGCGGGGCACTCCGGCTCGCACAGGGCGCAGTCGATGCACTCGTCGGGGTGAATCACCAGGAAGTTGGGGCCTTCATAGAAGCAGTCCACCGGGCAGACTTCGACGCAGTCGGTGTACTTGCACTTGATGCAGTTTTCGGTGACGACGAATGTCATGGGTTTCCCCTCGGTCGGTTGGGGCTCGGCGGTCGCATGGCCACCGAGGCAGTAATGAATAAGGTTATAAGCGACGTCCCTATTATAAGCCGCCATTCTAATGGCGCCCTATTCTAGAGGCGTCTTTCCGGGCCAGCAAGCTGCGTCAAGCGGCTTGCTGGACGATCGCTTCTGCTCTCGGGCCTGAAGGCGCTTCGGCTTGCCCCGGCGCCCCTCGCCATTCCACCGGCGAGTGCCTGATTCTAGAGGCGCTTCTTCCACTGATATAGCAGCTCCAGGGCCTGGCGGGGACTGAGGTCGTCCACATCCAGCCCCTCCAGGGCCTCCACCAAGGGGTGGGGGGCGCTGGCGAAGAGGTCGTTCTGCAGCGGTGCGGCGCCGTCGGCGGCGGGGCGGGGCTGATCCACCTCCTGCTGTTCCAGCTGGGCGAGCTTCTCCCGGGCCCGCCGGATCACCCCCTGGGGCACCCCGGCCAGCTGGGCCACCTGCAGGCCATAGCTCTGGCTGGCCGGCCCTTCCTCCACCCGGTGCATAAAGACGATACCGTCTTTATGCTCCGCCGCGGTCAGGTGCACGTTGGCGACCCCCTCGGCCTGTTCCGCCAGGGCGGTCATCTCGAAGTAGTGGGTGGCGAAGAGGGTAAAGGCGCGGGTGCGGGTCAGGTGCTCGGCGCTGGCCCAGGCCAGCGACAGGCCGTCGAAGGTGCTGGTGCCGCGGCCGATCTCGTCCATCAGCACCAAGCTCTGGTCGCTGGCGTTGTGGAGGATATTGGCGGTCTCGGTCATCTCCACCATAAAGGTGGAGCGCCCGCCGGCCAGGTCGTCGGAGGAACCGATGCGGGTGAAGATGCGATCCACCGGGCCGAGCCGCGCCGCGGCTGCCGGCACGAAGCTGCCGGTATAGGCGAGCAGGGCGATCAGCGCCGCCTGACGCATATAGGTGGACTTGCCGCCCATGTTGGGGCCGGTGATCACCAGCATGCGGCGCTCGTCGTCCATGACCAGGTCGTTGGGCACGAAGGGGCCATCGGAGACCTGCTCCACCACCGGGTGGCGCCCGCCGCGGATCTCCAGGCCCGGGGTGGCCTCCAGGGTCGGGCGGGTGAAGTCCAGGGCCTCGGCCCGCTCGGCGAAGGTGGTCAGCACGTCCAGGGCGGCCAGGGCACGGCTGGTGGCCTGCAGCGCCTCCAGCTCGGCATTGAGGGTGTCGAGCAGGCCGTCGTAGAGCAGCTTCTCCCGGGCCAGGGCCCGGGACTTGGCGGAGAGCGCCTTGTCCTCGAACTCCTTGAGCTCGGGGATGATAAAGCGCTCGGCGTTCTTCAGGGTCTGGCGGCGGATATAGTCCGCCGGGGCCTCCTTGGCCTGGGCGCGGGGAATCTCGATGTAGTAGCCGTGGACCCGATTGTAGCCGACCTTGAGGCCGGGCAGGCCGGTGCGCTCCCGCTCCCGGGTCTCCAGTCGTACCAGGTAGTCGCCGGCGTGCTCGGCCAGGCCGCGGTGCTCGTCGAGCTCGGCGTCGAAGCCCTCGGCGATCACCCCGCCGTCGCGGATCACCACCGGCGGGTTCTCCACCAGGGCCCGGGAGAGGGTGTCGGCGAGCTCCGGGTAGGGGCGGATCTGGCGCTTCAGTTCGTCCAGGCTGGAGCCCTCCGGGTAGCCGGCCAGGGCCTCGGCCAGTTCCGGTAGGGCGATCAGGGCGTCGCGCAGCCGTGCCAGGTCCCGGGGGCGGGCGCTGTAGAGGGCCACCCGGGCGAGGATGCGCTCGCAGTCGCCGATCGGCTTGAGCCGCTCGCGCAACTCACCATAGCCCTCCGCCTCCAGCAGCAGGGTCACCGCCGCCTGGCGCCGGGTGACCAGGGTAGCGTCGCGCAGCGGGCGGTTGAGCCAGCGCTTGAGCAGCCGTGAGCCCATGGCGGTGGTGGTGGTGTCGAGCACGCTGGCCAGGGTGTTGTCACCGTTGCCGCCCAGGTTGATATCGATCTCCAGGTTGCGGCGGCTGGCGGCATCGATCACTACGGCGTCGTCGCGGCTCTCCACGCCGATGGCGGTGACATGGGGCAGCCGCGAGCGCTGGGTGTCCCGAGCATAGTCGATCAGCACCCCGGCGGCGGTGAGGGCGGTCTCCAGGTGGGCGCAGCCGAAGCCGCGCAGGTCCTGGACGCCGAACTGATCGCAGAGGATGCGCCGGGCGCTCTCGGCCTCGAAGAGCCAGGCGCTCTGGCGGCGCAGGCCGCGGCGCTCGGCCAGCTGAGGCGGCAGCTCGAGATCCTCGCCCGCCAGCACCTCCGCCGGGTCGAGGCGCTGGAGCTCGGCGAGCATCTCGCCTTCGCCTTCGACCTCCAGCACCCCGAAGCGGCCGCTGGAGAGCTCCAGCCAGGCCAGGCCCCAGGTGCCCTGGCGCGGATGCACGGCCAACAGCAGGTTGTCGCGGCGGGCGTCCAGCAGGGCCTCGTCGTAGAGGGTGCCGGGGGTGACGATGCGCACCACCCTGCGCTCCACCGGCCCCTTGCTGGTGGCCGGGTCGCCGATCTGCTCGCAGATCGCCACCGACTCGCCGGCGCCCACCAGGCGCGCCAGGTAGTTCTCGGCACTATGGTAGGGCACCCCGGCCATGGGGATCGGCGCCCCGGCGGATTGGCCGCGCTGGGTCAGGGTGATATCGAGCAGCGCCGCGGCGCGCTTGGCGTCCTCATAGAAGAGCTCGTAGAAATCGCCCATGCGGTAGAAGAGCAACGCGTCGGGATGATCGCGCTTGATCTTCAGGAACTGCTGCATCATCGGCGTATGGGTGGGACTGGCCTGTGACATCGGGGATCCTGTTGAGGCTCTGCACTCGCTGGCAAAAGGCAGTATTCTAACGCCCAGGCAGTGGCTCCGTCAGGAGCGATCGCATCTGAATCAGGAGGCTCCCATGTCCGAGCGCGGACGCTACCTCGCCAATCTCGACCTGCTCACCCTGAGCGAGCGCCTGGGGCGGCTGTGCCGCGACCGGGGCGTCGCCGTCAGCTGCGCCGAGTCCTGCACCGGCGGCGGCGTGGCCAGCGCCATCACCGCGGTGGCCGGCAGCTCCGACTACTTCGAGACCGGCTATGTGACCTACTCCAACGGCGCCAAGACGCGGCTGCTCGGGGTGCCCGAGGCGCTGCTGGCGGCCCAGGGCGCCGTGAGCCGCCCGGTGGTGGAGGCCATGGTGGCCGGCGCCTGTCGCGATAGCGGCGCCGCCCTGGGTGTCGCCATCAGCGGCGTGGCCGGCCCCGGCGGCGGCAGCGCCGACAAGCCGGTGGGCACCGTCTGGCTCGCCTGGGGGGATGCCCAGGCCCAGCAGGCCGAGCGCCATCTCCTTCCCGGCGACCGCCGGGCGGTGCGCGAGCAGGCGGTGCGTATCGCCCTGATCGGCTTGATTCAACGACTCGAGGCATTCGAAGAGTAGGCGCGGGCCGATTTTTTCGCCATACTACTGGCCAACCATACAGTAATTGACGGCGGTGCCCCGGGCGTCGCCCCAACCGATCCCAAGGAGACCTCCATGGCTCAGGATGACAACCGTTCCAAGGCATTGAATGCCGCCCTCAGTCAGATCGAGCGCCAGTTCGGCAAGGGCACCGTGATGCGCCTGGGGGACACCCCGCGGGTGACGATGCCCTCGGTCTCCACCGGCTCCCTGGGCCTGGATATCGCCCTCGGCATCGGCGGTCTGCCCTATGGCCGGGTGGTGGAGATCTTCGGCCCCGAGTCCTCGGGCAAGACCACCCTGACCCTGTCGGTGATCGCCCAGGCCCAGAAGCAGGGCAAGACCTGCGCCTTTATCGACGCCGAGCACGCCCTCGACCCCAGCTATGCCGAGAAGCTTGGCGTCAACCTGGATGACCTGCTGGTCTCCCAGCCGGACACCGGCGAGCAGGCGCTGGAGATCTGCGACATGCTGGTGCGCTCCGGCGGCGTCGACGTCATCATCATCGACTCGGTGGCGGCGCTGACCCCGCGGGCCGAGATCGAGGGCGAGATGGGTGACTCCCACGTCGGCCTGCAGGCACGGCTGATGTCCCAGGCCCTGCGCAAGGTCACTGGCCATATCAAGAACGCCAACTGCATGGTGGTCTTCATCAACCAGATCCGCATGAAGATCGGCGTGATGTTCGGCAGCCCCGAGACCACCACCGGCGGTAACGCCCTGAAGTTCTACGCCAGCGTGCGCCTGGATATCCGCCGCACCGGCTCGGTGAAGCAGGGCGACGAGGTGACCGGCAACGAGACCCGGGTCAAGGTGGTCAAGAACAAGGTGGCGCCGCCCTTCCGTCAGGCGGAGTTCCAGATCCTCTACGGCAAGGGCATCTACCATGCCGGAGAGGTGATCGACCTGGGCGTGCAGTGTGGCCTGGTAAGCAAGGCTGGCGCCTGGTACAGCTACCAGGGCAGCAAGATCGGTCAGGGCAAGGCCAATGCCGCCCAGTACCTGGAGGAGAACCCGGCCATCATGGAGGAGATCGAAAGCCAGATTCGCGCCCAGCTGCTGGCCAATGCGTCTCCGGCGGAGGAGCCGGCCGAACCCGCCGAGGCCCCGCAGGCCGACGGCGAGGGCGATCTGCTCTAAGCGATGAGTCGCGATGCCGATCGCGCCTCCCCCCGGGAGGACGCCATCCGCCTGCTGGCCCGGCGCGACTATTCGCGCAGCGAGCTGGAGGGCCGCCTGGCCAACAAGGGGCATGCCGCCGAGGCCATCGCCGAGTGCCTGGCTGCCCTGGCCGAGCAGGGCCTGCAGAGCGATGCCCGCTTCGCCGAGGCCTTCCTGCGTTCGCGGCTGGCCCGGGGTCAGGGGCCCCTGAAGGTGCGCGCCGATCTGGGCCAGCGGGGCCTCTCCCGGGAGGCCATCGATACGCTCCTCAGGGAGGCCGAGGCCGCCGGCGAGCTCGACTGGTTCGCCCTGGCCGCCGAGACCCTGGGTCGACGCTTCGCCGCCCCCGCTGCGACCCCCAAGGAGCGGGCCCGCCAGGAGCGTTTCCTGGCCGGGCGCGGCTTCAGCTTCGACCAGGTGCGTTATGCCCTGGAGACGGCCTGGAGTGATGAGGAGTCGTAGCTCCGAGCCTCAGCGTCTGAAGAGAGGCCCTGTTGCGATAGATGCCTCCCGTCAGTCGCGGGGCTAACCGACTCGCTCCTCTCCAGGACGAAACCCTGACGCTGCGCTCGCGACTGACGCGTCGGGCCGGACCGAGGTCCCTCTCGCCGGCCCTGGATACGACATCCCTGTCGATCCCCGCTAGTCGCTCGCTACTCGTCAGCGTCCTGGCGACGTCGCTTCGCTAGCTAGCCCCGCTTGCGGGCTCGTCCTAGCGTCTACAGCGGTTGCTCCAGCGACCATGCTCGCTTCTGTTGGCCGCTTATCTCCCCGCGACAGCGGCGGTCGCCGATGGCCCGCTGAAAGTTCCTTGACGACTGCGTTATAATGGTCTTCTTTGCGACGGTGCCCCGGCGCCGGGCGCCCAGGCGTCTTCAGGCTTATCCACACGGACTTATTATGAAGAGTGCAGATATCAGACAGGCCTTTCTGAGCTACTTCGAGGCGCAGGGCCATACCATCGTGCCGTCCAGCTCCCTGGTGCCGGGCAACGACCCGACCCTGCTGTTCACCAACGCCGGCATGGTGCCGTTCAAGGACGTCTTCCTGGGCCGCGACCCGCGCCCCTATGTGCGGGCCACCTCGTCCCAGCGCTGCGTGCGCGCCGGCGGCAAGCACAACGACCTGGACAACGTCGGCTATACCGCCCGCCATCACACCTTCTTCGAGATGCTGGGCAACTTCAGCTTCGGCGATTACTTCAAGCGCGACGCCATTCGCTTCGCCTGGACCTTCCTCACCGAGACCCTGGGCCTGCCCAAGGAGAAGCTCTGGGTCACGGTGCATATCAGCGACGACGAGGCGGAGAAGATCTGGAAGGAGGAGATGGGCATCGACCCGGCGCGCTTCTCCAAGCTGGACGAGGACAACTTCTGGCAGATGGGCGATACCGGCCCCTGCGGTCCCAGCTCCGAGATCTTCTTCGATCACGGCCCCGAGGTCTGGGGCGGCCCTCCCGGCAGCCCGGAAGAGGACGGTGATCGCTATATCGAGATCTGGAACCTGGTCTTTATGCAGTATGACCGGGACGCCCAGGGCACCCTCAATCCGCTGCCCAAGCCCTCCATCGACACCGGCATGGGCCTGGAGCGCATCGCCGCGGTGATGCAGGGGGTGCACTCCAACTACGAGATCGACCTCTTCCAGAACCTGCTGAAGGCGGCGGCCGAGGCCACCGGTCACGATGACACCAGCACCCCCTCGCTGCGGGTGATCGCCGACCATATCCGCTCCTGCGCCTTCCTGATCGCCGACGGCGTGCTGCCCTCCAACGAGGGCCGCGGCTATGTGCTGCGCCGGATCATCCGCCGCGCCATCCGCCACGGCCACAAGCTGGGCGCCCAGGGCGCCTTCTTCCACAAGCTGGTGGCGGCGCTGGATGCCGAGATGGGCGACGCCTATCCGGAGCTGCGCCAGGGCCGTGAGCAGATCGAGCGGGTGCTGGCCAAGGAAGAGGCGCAGTTCGCGCGCACCCTGGATCATGGCATGGGCCTGCTGGAAGCGGCGCTGAGCGAGCTCGACGGCGAGGTGCTGCCCGGGGCGACGGTGTTCAAGCTCTACGACACCTACGGTTTCCCCTATGACCTGACCGCCGACGTCTGCCGCGAGCGCGGCGTGAGCCTCGACGAGGCCGGCTTCCAGCGCGAACTGGAGGCCCAGCGCGAGCGGGCCCGGGCCGCCAGCCAGTTCGGCGCCGACTATGGCGCGGCGCTCGAGCTCGATGGCGAGACCGACTTCACCGGCTATGACCGCCTGGAGGACGAGGCCACCGTCACCGCCATCGTCGATACCGCCGGCAACGAGCTGGCGGGCCTGGCCGAAGGCCAGAAGGGCGTGGTGGTGCTGGATCGCACCCCCTTCTACGGCGAGTCCGGCGGCCAGGTGGGCGATACCGGCTACCTGGAGCTCGACGGCGGTCGCTTCCAGGTCACCGATACCCAGAAGCAGGGCGGTCATCACCTCCATCAGGGGCTGATGGTGGCGGGCGAACTCGCCGTGGGCGCCCAGGTGAAGCCCCGGGTGGACGCCTCTCTGCGCGGCGCCACGGTGCGCAATCACTCCGCCACCCATTTGCTGCACCAGGCGCTGCGCGAGGTCCTGGGCGAGCATGTGCAGCAGAAGGGCTCCCTGGTCAGCGCCGAGCGGCTGCGCTTCGACTTCAGCCACTTCGAGGCGATGACGCCCGAGCAACTGGCCGAGGTGGAGTCCCGGGTCAACGCCCAGATCCTCGCCAATGCCGAGACCCGCGTCGAGCATATGAGCCTCGACGAGGCCAAGGCCCGGGGTGCGGCGGCGCTCTTCGAGGCCAAGTACGCCGACAGCGTGCGGGTGCTGACCCTCGGCGCCGACGGCTACTCCGTGGAGCTGTGCGGCGGCACCCACGTGGCGCGCAGCGGCGACATCGGCTGCTTCCATATCGTCGGCGAGGCGGGCATTGCCGCCGGCGTGCGCCGGGTCGAGGCGCTTACCGGCGAGGCGGCCCTGGCCTACTTCCGCGAGCAGGAGGCCCGGGTGGCGCGCATCGGCGAGCGCCTCAAGGCCAAGCCGGAGCAGGTCGAGGAGCGGGTCGCCGCCCTGACCGAACGCAACCGCGGCCTGGAGAAGGAGCTCGAGCGCCTCAAGGCCAAGCTGGCCAGCGCCGCCGGCAGCGACATGCTCGCCGAGGCCCAGGAGGTGGGTGGCGTCAAGCTGCTGGCCAAGCAGCTCGAGGGCGTCTCCGGCAAGGAGCTGCGCGGTGTCCTCGATCAGCTCAAGAACAAGCTGGGATCCGGCATCATCGTGCTCGGCGTGGCCGACCCGGAAGGCGGCAAGGTCAGCCTGATCGCCGGGGTCACCGACGACCTCACCGCTCGCGTCAAGGCCGGCGAGCTGGTCAATCACGTGGCCGCCCAGGTGGGGGGCAAGGGCGGCGGCCGCCCCGACATGGCCCAGGCCGGGGGCAGCGATGCATCCGCCCTGCCGGGGGCCCTGGATAGTGTGCCGAGCTGGCTCGAGGCCAAGCTCGCCTCTTGATACGAAGGGCCGAGTGGCAGCGATGCCCCGGCCCTTTTCTTTGCCGGTTCCCGATCATTCATCGATTCACTGACCAATCAGGACACTTGCATATGGCGTTATACGTACAGAAATTTGGCGGCACCTCGGTGGGCTCCGTGGAGCGCATCAAGGCCGTGGCCGAGAAGGTCAAGGGGTTCCGCGACGACGGCCATCAGGTGGTGGTGGTGGTCTCCGCCATGAGCGGCGAGACCAATCGCCTGATCGGCATGGCCAACGAGATCAATGACGAGCCCACGCCCCGCGAGATGGACATGCTGGTCTCCACCGGCGAGCAGGTGACCATCTCCCTGCTGGCCATGGCCCTGCACAAGCTGGGCGTGCCGGCCACCTCCTACACCGGTTCCCAGGTGGGCATTCTCACCGACAGCGCCCATACCAAGGCGCGCATCCAGCGCATCGAGACCGACGAGATGCGCGAGGACCTGGACGAGGGCAAGGTGCTGGTGGTCGCCGGCTTCCAGGGGGTCGACGAGGAGGGCAATATCACCACCCTCGGCCGCGGTGGCTCCGACACCACCGGCGTCGCCCTGGCCGCGGCCCTGGGCGCCGACGAGTGCCAGATCTATACCGACGTGGACGGCGTCTACACCACCGACCCGCGGGTCTGCTCCAAGGCGCGTCGCCTGGACACCATCACCGTGGAGGAGATGCTCGAGCTGGCCAGCCTGGGCTCCAAGGTGCTGCAGATCCGCGCCGTCGAATTCGCCGGCAAATACAATGTGCCGCTGCGCGTGCTGTCCAGTTTCCAGGACGGCCCCGGCACCCTGATCGTCGCTGACACAGATGAAGAAGAGGATTCCATGGAAGAACCGCTGATCTCCGGTATCGCCTTCACCGCCAACGAGGCCAAGCTGACCCTGCTCAATACCCCGGACGTGCCCGGCGTGGCCTCGCGGATCCTGGGGCCCATCGCCGACGCCAATATCGAAGTCGACATGATCGTGCAGAACGTGGCGCCGGCCGGCGACTACACCGACTTCACCTTCACCGTGGCCAAGGGCGACTACAAACAGACCCTGAGGATCCTCAACGAGCAGGTGCTGCCGGACCTGGGTGAGGGCGAGGTCAAGGGCGATGACAATATCGCCAAGGTCTCCCTGGTGGGTGTGGGCATGCGCTCCCACGCCGGTGTGGCCTCCAAGATGTTCCGCGTGCTCTCCGAGGAGAACATCAATATCCGCATGGTCTCCACCTCCGAGATCAAGATCTCGGTGGTGATCGACGAGAAGCAGATGGAGCTCGCCGTGCGTGCCCTGCACAGCGCCTTCGGCCTCGACAAGGACGATATCGAGAGCGAGTGACGCCGCCGGCCGCCATCCCTTCTACGCTGAAGGGAAGGCCCGAATGCCGAGGCCCCCAGGGGTCTCGGCATTTTCGTTAAGCGGGTCATTTGGCCTGGAGGCCTCCCATGACGCATAATTCGGTTTGGTTACATAAAATAATGCGCATCCCGTGCAACCATAAGTCTGAGAAGGAGATCAGCCATGCTCATCTTGACCCGCCGTGTCGGTGAGACGTTAATGATCGGCGACGACATCACCGTCACCGTCCTGGGCGTCAAGGGCAACCAGGTACGCATTGGCGTCAATGCCCCCAAGGATGTCGCGGTACATCGCGAAGAGATCTATCAACGCATCCAGCGAGAACGGGCCGATGAAGACGAGGGCAACCCCGTCTAAGGCAGGAAATCCGCCCGCTTCCGCTTCCCGAATAAAAAAGTTCCTCCGAGTGTTGGACAAACCCCATCGGAAACGGTAACATACGCGCCGTGTTGATGAGGGAGAGGTGGCCGAGTGGCTGAAGGCGCTCCCCTGCTAAGGGAGTATGGGGTTTATAGCCTCATCGAGGGTTCGAATCCCTCCCTCTCCGCCATACGGCTTAGGCCGGCATCGACACACAGGCAAGCGCCCGTAGCTCAGCTGGATAGAGTACCTGACTACGAATCAGGTGGTCGGAGGTTCGAATCCTCCCGGGCGCGCCATTATCGATATCGTATTGATGGCTCATGTCGATAAGAGTTGCCTGAGTTTTCTGATCAGCGCCCGTAGCTCAGCTGGATAGAGTACCTGACTACGAATCAGGTGGTCGGAGGTTCGAATCCTCCCGGGCGCGCCAGATACCTAACCCGCTCCAATCGGAGCGGGTTTTCTGCTTTTCACTAGCGAGTCCTGCCAGCGAGGGCGGGGCTCGACGATCGTTCGGCGCCCGGCCTAGCCGCAGGCGCCTTCTTTTTGTCGGGTCAACCCCCATATCGACGGCGCCGCGCCGTCCGGTTTTCCGTCAACCTCCTTTCTCGGCGTCTTCCGATTGTCTGCTAGCGGCGTTTTTAGTCCGCCAGCGCCGTCTCGTCTTGTGTCGCCGCGAGGCCCTCGAGAAAATCGCCCAGCCTTGTGATGCGGCGCAGCGTGGCGAAGCGGCGTGCCGCCTCCGGGTCGCGGCCGCGCATCTGGTTGAGCCATTGCTTGAGTAGCGACACCACGACCCGTTCGGGAAGTGTGCTATGCTGCAATGCCGCATAGGCGCGGAGGATCTCGGCCCGGGCCGCCCAGGGCGTGGCCGGCAGGCGCTCGCCCGTGGTCTGCCAGTGGCGGATGCGCGGTGCCAGCCAGGGGTCCGCCAGGGCGCCACGGCCGAGCATCACGTCCCGGCAGCCGGAGAGGGTGCGCGCCTTCCAGTAGTCCTCCAGGGTCCAGATATCGCCATTGGCGATCACCGGAATGCTCAGGGCGCGACGGATGCGGCCGATCCACTCCCAGTGGGCCGGCGGGCGATACCCCTCGTCCCGGGTGCGGGCATGCACCACCAGGTGGCGGGCGCCGCCGCGTTGGGCCGCCAGGGCGCAGGCCAGGGCCAGGCGACGATCGGAGAAGCCGAGGCGGATCTTGGCGGTCACCGGGACCCTGGTGCCCACGGCTTCCGCCACGGCGGCCACGGCGCGCTCGACCCGCCGCGGGTCGCGCAGCAGGGCGGCGCCGCCATCGTGACGATTGACGGTCTTGGCCGGGCAGCCGAAGTTGAGGTCGATGCCGCTGGCGCCCAGGCGCAGGGCCTGGTGGGCATTGGCGGCCAGGGCCTCTGGGTCGGAGCCCAGCAGCTGCAATTGCACCGGGATGCCGCTGGGGGTGGCGGGGGGCGCGACCCTCAGTTCCGGGCAGTGCTTATGGAAGACCCGGGGCGGCAGGCGGGCATCGACGACGCGCACGAACTCGGTGACCGTCCAGTCGAAGCCGGGACGCTCGGTGAGCAGGGTGCGGGCATGGGCGTCGATCACGCCCTCCATGGGCGCTAGGCCGATCCGTCCCTGATGTAGTAAATTAACAAGCTGGTCAACCATGGTGCCATTGCAAACTTTGTAGATTCAGGCAGCGTATTGTATCAGCCGAATAGCGCTCGCCGCCCGGCAAGTTCACCGGCAGCGAGCGAAGCAAGGGGAACATTGAGATGCTGGACACGGAACTCTTACAAGAAGGCCTGGCCCTGATGGGCTTCGGCATGGGCTTCGTCTTCGTCTTCCTGACGTTGCTGGTCATCGCCACCACCCTGATGAGCGGGGTGGTCAATCGACTGGTGCCGGTGCCCGAGCCGAAGGCGGCGGCCGCGGCGCCGGCCCGGCAGGACGACGAGGAACTGCTGGCGGTGATGAGTGCCGCCGTGCACCGCTATCGCCGGCGTCATCGTCGCTAAGGCGAAACGCTTCGCACCGGGATTCGCCCTCCCGACTGTCACGCTTCGACTTCCAATCATAAGGACGACAAGGTCATGAGTCAGACCCAACGCCCGCTGGGCATCACCGATGTGGTGCTACGAGACGCTCATCAGTCACTGCTTGCCACCCGCATGCGCCTGGATGACATGCTGCCCATCGCCGAGAAGCTCGACCGGGTCGGCTTCTGGTCGGTGGAGTCCTGGGGCGGCGCCACCTATGACGCCTGTATTCGCTACCTGGGCGAGGATCCCTGGGAGCGCATCCGCGCCCTCAAGGAGGCGATGCCCAATACTCGCCAGCAGATGCTGCTGCGCGGCCAGAACCTGCTGGGCTACCGCCACTATGCCGACGACGTGGTGGACAAGTTCGTCGAGCGGGCGCGTACCAATGGCGTGGACGTCTTCCGGGTCTTCGACGCCATGAACGATCCGCGTAACCTGGAGCGGGCCATCGCCGCGGTGCGCAAGGTGGAAGGCCATGCCCAGGGCACCCTTTCCTACACCGTCAGCCCGGTGCATACCCTGGATGGCTGGGTCGAACTCGGCAAGACGATCGCCGCCATGGGCGCCGACTCCCTGGCCATCAAGGACATGGCTGGCCTGCTCAAGCCCTACGACGCCTATGAGCTGGTCACCAAGCTCAAGGCCGCGGTGGACATCCCCATCCATATGCAGTGCCATGCCACCACCGGCATGTCCACGGCGACCGCCCTCAAGGCCGCCGAAGCGGGTATCGACAACGTCGACACCGCCATCTCCTCCATGTCCATGACCTATGGCCACAGCCCTACCGAGTCGGTGGTGGCCATCCTCCAGGGCACCGAGCGGGACACCGGTCTCGACCTGGAGCTGCTGGAAGAGGTCGCCGCCTACTTCCGCGAGGTGCGCAAGAAGTACGCCGCCTTCGAGGGCTCGTTGAAGGGCATCGACTCGCGCATCCTGGTCGCCCAGGTGCCCGGCGGCATGCTCACCAACATGGAGAGCCAGCTCAAGGAGCAGGGCGCCGGCGACAAGCTGGACGACGTCCTGGCCGAGATTCCCAAGGTGCGCGAGGACCTGGGCTTTATTCCCCTGGTCACCCCCACCTCCCAGATCGTCGGCACCCAGGCGGTGATGAACGTGATGATGGGTGAGCGCTACAAGTCGATCTCCAAGGAGGTCCAGGCGCTGCTCAAGGGCGAGTACGGTGCCGCCCCCGCCGCGTTCAACCAGGAGCTGCAGGCGCGGGTGCTGGAGGGCGGCGAGCCCATCACCTGCCGTCCGGCGGATCAGTTGGCGCCGGAGATGGATCGCCTGGCCGCCGAGCTCAGGGACAAGGCCAAGGCCGAGGGCATCCGCCTGGCCGAGGGCGAGCGCGAGATCGACGATGTCCTGACCTATGCGCTCTTCCCGCAGATCGGCCTGAAGTTCCTCAAGAACCGCGACAACCCGGATGCCTTTGAGCCGGCGCCCCAGGCTGCGGACAACGGCGCTTCCCAAGTGCCGGCCAAGGCCGAGGCCAAGGCACCGGCGGCGGCCGATGGACCCGAGACCTATACCCTCACCGTCAACGGCAAGCAGTATGTCGTCGAGGTGGCCGAGGGTGGTCAGATCGAGCGGGTGCAGGCCCAGGGCGGTGCCGTCCAGCCGGCCGCTCAGCCCGCTCCGGCGGCGCCCGCCGCCGGTAGTGGCGAGGCCATCGCCGCGCCCCTGGCCGGCAATATCTTCAAGGTCAACGTCAAGCCGGGCGACAGCGTCGCCGAGGGCGATGTGGTGATCATCCTCGAGGCGATGAAGATGGAGACCGAAGTGCGCGCCGCCATCGGCGGTACCGTCGCCGAGGTCAAGGTCAAGGAAGGCGACAGCGTATCGGTCGGCGATACGCTGATCGTTCTCTAAGGGCATCGTCATGGATAAGTTGCTGACTCTCTGGTACGGCTCGGGGCTCTACAACCTGGGCCTGGGCCAAGTCGTGATGATCGCCATCGGGCTGGTGCTGCTCTACCTGGCGATCCACAAGAAGTTCGAACCGCTGCTGTTGGTGCCCATCGGCTTCGGCGGCATCCTGGCCAATATCCCCGAGGCGGGCCTGGCACTTTCGGCGCTGGATCAGGCCATCGAGGTGGCGCGGCCGGCGGTGCTCCAGGAACTGGCCTCGGCCATGCAGGTGAGCCTCGGCGGCAGCGATGTGGAGGCGTGGCGCACCACCCTCTACGGCGTCGCCCATGATGGCCTGCCACCGGAGCTGGTGCGGGCCGCCACCGATATCGCCAAGGGCGCCGGTTACAGCAATGGCATGCTGTACCAGTTCTACAGCGTGGCCATCGCCTCCGGCATCGCGCCCCTGGTGATCTTCATGGGGGTGGGGGCCATGACCGACTTCGGCCCCCTGCTGGCCAATCCGCGCACCCTCTTCCTGGGGGCCGCGGCACAGTTCGGGATCTTTGCGACCCTGCTGGGGGCCGTGGGGCTGTCGGCCATGGGGGTGATGGATTTCTCCCTCAACCAGGCCGCCGCCATCGGTATCATCGGCGGGGCCGACGGGCCCACCTCGATCTATGTGTCGAGCATCCTGGCGCCGGAGCTGCTGGGGGCCATCGCGGTGGCGGCCTACGCCTATATGGCGCTGGTGCCGCTGATCCAGCCGCCGATCATGCGTGCCCTGACCAGCGAGAAGGAGCGGGCCATCGCCATGACCCAGCTGCGCCCGGTCTCCAAGCTGGAGAAGATCGTCTTCCCGCTGGTGCTGCTGGTGCTGGTGGCGCTCTTCCTGCCGGATGCCGCGCCGCTGCTGGGGATGTTCTGCTTCGGTAACCTGATGCGCGAGTGCGGCGTGGTGGAACGCCTCTCCGATACCGCCCAGAACGCCCTGATCAATATCGTCACCATCTTCCTGGGGCTGTCGGTGGGCTCCAAGCTGGTGGCCAGCCAGTTCCTGGCGATGGAGACCCTGGGCATCATGGGGCTGGGGATCGTGGCCTTCGGCATCGGTACCGCGGCGGGCATCCTGATGGCCAAGCTGCTGAATTCGGTCAGCAAGATGCCGATCAATCCGCTGATCGGTTCGGCGGGGGTCTCGGCGGTGCCCATGGCGGCGCGGGTCTCCAACAAGGTGGGCCTGGAGGCCAACCCGCACAACTTCCTGCTGATGCATGCCATGGGGCCCAACGTGGCCGGGGTGATCGGCTCGGCGGTGGCCGCCGGGGTGATGATCAAGTACCTGGGCTAAGGCTTCGGCCGGCTCGCATGCTCTTCGATGGCGCCCCAAGGGGCGCCATCGTCGTATGGGGGCGCGAAGCCGGCTGACTCGCTTGGCCAAGCGCGGGGCTGGCTGACTCGCTCCTCGCCGGGACGAAACCCTGACGCTCCGCTTGCGACTGACGCGCCGGGGCGGACCGAGGTCCCTCTCGCCGCCCCTGGGCTCGACATCCCTGTCGATCCCACGCGAGTCGCTCGCTTCTCGTCAGCGTCTCGGCGACGTCGCTTCGCTAGCCAGCTCCGCGCTTACGTAGCAATGCCTCCGCCCCGAGACAAGCATGGCCAGAAAGGTGAGCGGCGCTGGGGATAGAACGGAGCGGGGGCTTTTTGACCAGGGGTGAGGAGCACGGCTCCGAACGGGTTGGCCATGGATGGCCAGCCCCGGTCCTGCGAGTGGAGCAGGATGCGAGAGCGAAGCAGGGCATCGGTAGCGCCCAGGGAGGGGTTTACAGCGCCCCGCGACGGTCTGTCCCCAGGCAAGCCGCGTGTGAAGTCGCCAGTGAGTCAGCCAACCCCGTTTATCGGCCGCTGAGCGCTAGTCGGCGCCACACGTCGCCTCTTGCATCGGGGGAGTAGGCTAGGGGCTATCGAGCAGGCGCACGTCGCCCTTGAGGCGGGCGCTAAGCGGGGTGATATCGACGGGCTCGCCCTGGGGCCAGCCCACGGTGAGGATGACCCCGTCGGCGCCATAGTCGACGGCCTCGATGGGCACGTCCCGGCCCTCCAGCCAGTGCCGGGCCTCCGCCTCGCCGGCGAAGGCCACCGCCAGGCGCCGCGATTCCCGCGGGGTGAAGGGGCGGGTGGGTAGCGCCTCCAGGGCCTGGGCCACCGCCTGGGCATAGGCCCGGGCCAGGCCGCCGGTGCCCAGCTTGGTGCCGCCGAAGTAGCGGGTCACCACGCAGCCCACCTGGCCCAGGCCGCTGCCCTCCAGTACCTGGTACATGGGGCGGCCGGCGGTGCCGCCGGGTTCGCCGTCATCGGAGAAGCCGATGGCCTGCTGTTCGCCGGGCGGGCCGGCGATAAAGGCGCTGCAGTGGTGGCTGGCATTGGGATGCTGGCGCCGCGCCTTGGCGAGCAGGGCCTCGAAGTCGGCCGGGCTGGGCGCATGGCAGACCCAGGCGAGGAAGCGGCTCTTCTCCACCTCCAGCTCATGGGCCAGCCACTCATCCGCGGGCAGGTCGGGAACCGGGTAGCTCATCCATCCAGGCCCTGACGCACCACACCCATCACCAGGCCCAGCACCTGGACGTCGTCGTTCTTGAGGAAGATGGGGGCCATGCTCTCGTTGGCGGGCTGCAGGCGCACGCCGCGCTTCTCGATATAGAGCTTCTTCAAGGTGACCTCCTGGTCGTTGATCATCACCACGGCGGTTTCGCCATTCTCGGCGCTCTCCTGGCGCTCGATGATGATAACGTCGCCGTCATGGATATTGCAGTCGATCATCGAATCGCCGCGCACCCGCAGGGCATAGGTATTGCGGCGTACCATGCGACTGGGCACATGGATGGCGCCGGCCTGATGGCAGGCCTCCATGGGCATCCCGGCGGCGACCTGGCCGAGCAGCGGGATCTCCACCAGGTCGCTGTCATCGAGGACTTCCCAGGCGTCGGCCAGGGGCAGGTTGGGGCGGCGGTAGAGGTAGTGGGTGGCGACAGACTGCATGCTCCATCTCCCTTGCGAGGCGGCGCGAAGCCGGAAGGCCGGTTCACTGTAACTATTTACAGTAGTCTGAATCATAGCAAGGCCTGGCCAACTGGCAAGCGCCACCTTCGACCGAGTCGCGATGCGACCGGCTGACGCACGGCCCATGCTGGTCTGGGAAAGGCTTTCCATGTAAAGTGCGCGGCTGACCATCGACGCCGGGAGAGTGTGGTGAGCTTCCGCCTGCAAGGCTGCCAGTTGAGCTGTGAACGCGACGGGCGCGAGCTGTTTCGCGACCTGGATTTCGACGTCGAAGGCGGCCAGATCCTGCGTATCGAAGGACCCAATGGCAGTGGCAAGACCAGCCTGCTGAAGATTCTCTCCGGCCAGTTGCACGACTTCGAGGGCGAGCTGCGCTGGTGCGATCAGCCGCTCTCCCGGGTGCGTGACCATTACCTGACCAACCTGCTCTACCTCGGCCATGCGCCGGGGGTCAAGGCGGCCCTGACGCCCCTGGAAAACCTCGCCTGGTACCAGGCCCTGGCCGGCGACGCCGGCAACGAGGCGGCGCGCCTGACGGCCCTGGAGCGGGTCGGCCTGCTGGGCTTCGAGGATGTGCCGGCGGCCCAGCTGTCGGCGGGGCAGCAGCGCCGGGTGGCCCTGGCCCGTCTGGAGCTGACCCCGCGCCCCCTGTGGGTGCTGGACGAGCCCTTCACCTCCATCGACAAGCAGGGCGTCGAGGCCCTGGAGCAGCGGCTGCTGGCCCATGCCCGCCGCGGCGGCAGCGTGATCCTCACCACCCACCATGACCTGACGCCCCTGGGCGAGCTACGGCGGATTCGCCTGGGCGAGGGAGGGCGCCATGTCATCCAGTAATACCCTCGATCGGCCCCTGGCGATCATGGAACCCCACGGCGGCCTCGGGGTCGCACTTATCGCGACCCTGAGGCGCGACCTGACCCTGATGCTGCGCCGGCGCAGCGAGGTGATGAACCCCCTGGCGTTCTTCGCCCTGGTGATCACCCTGTTTCCCCTGGGGCTCTCCCCGGATCCCGAGTTGCTGGCCACGGTGGCGCCGGGGCTGCTGTGGGTGGCGGCCCTGCTGGCGACCCTGCTGTCGCTGGATTCGCTGTTCCGTGCCGACTTCGAGGATGGCAGCCTCGAGCAACTGCTGCTGGCCCCCCAGCCCCTGGCCGCCATGGTGCTGGCCAAGGTGATGGTACACTGGCTGCTGACCGGCCTGCCCCTGGCGCTGATGGCGCCGGTGCTGGGCCTGATGCTGGGGCTGCCCGCGGGCAGTCATCTGATCCTGATGCTGGCCCTGGCCCTGGGCAGCGCCAGCCTGAGCCTGGTGGGCGCCATCGGCGCCGCCCTGACGGTAGGCCTGGCGCGGGGCGGGGTCTTGTTGTCGCTGCTGGTCTTGCCGCTCTATATCCCGGTGCTGATCTTCGGCGCCGGCGCCGTTCAGGCCGCCCTGCTGGGGGATGGGGTCGCCGCTCATCTGGCGATTCTCGGGGCCCTGCTGGCCCTGGCGGTGATGCTGGCGCCCTGGGCCATCGCCGCGGCGCTGCGCATCAGCGTCAACGGATAATTTTTTCGAGGGTTTCGACGCACATGTGGGCCTTTATTCATAAGCTCGGTTCGCCCAAATGGTTCTACGGTATCAGTGCGCGCCTGATGCCCTGGTTCTGGATCGCCGCCGCGGCCCTGATCCTGGTCGGCAGCGTCTGGGGCCTGGCCTTCGCCCCCGCCGATTACCAGCAGGGCAACAGCTTCCGCATCATCTATGTGCATGTGCCGGCGGCCTTCCTGGCCCAGTCGATCTTCATCAGCATGGCGATCGCGGGACTGGTCTTCATGGTCTGGAAGATCAAGGTGGCGGACATGGCGGCGGCGGTGATGGCGCCGCTGGGGGCGGCCATGACCTTTATCGCGCTCTTCTCCGGCGGCGTCTGGGGCATCCCCACCTGGGGCACCTGGTGGATGTGGGATGCGCGCCTCACCGCCATGCTGATCCTGCTGTTCCTCTATATCGGCGTCATCGCCCTGCGCGGTGCCTTCGCCAGCCGTGACAGCGGCTCCCGGGCCGCCTCGGTGCTGGCCATGGTGGGGGTGATCAATATCCCCATCATCAAGTACTCGGTGGACTGGTGGTACACCCTCCACCAACCCGCCTCCTTCACCATCACCTCGCGCCCCGCCATGCCGCTGGAGATGTGGGCGCCGCTGCTGCTGATGGTGCTGGGCTTCTACTGCTTCTTTATCGCCCTGACCCTGATGCGCACCCGCAACGAGATCCTGCGTCGCGAATCCAATAAACGCTGGGTGCGGGCGCTGGCCGAGGAGACGCGCTAATGGCCTTCGATAGCTTTCAGGACTTCCTGGCCATGGGCGGCCATGCCCCTTATGTCTGGACCGCCTGGGCCCTGACCGCCGTGTTGCTGGTGGGCAGCGTGCTGTACGCCCGTGCCGAGCGCCGCCAGCTGCTGCGAGAACTCAAGCGGCGTGCCCGGCGGGAGCGCCGGGCGGCCCGCGAAACCGATGTCGAGGAAGGTGCATGACCCCCAAGCGTAAGCAGAAACTGTTCGTCATCCTGGGCCTGGTGTCGCTGGCGGCCATCGCCATCGGCCTGACCCTCTATGCCCTGCGCTCCAATATCAACCTGTTCTTCAGCCCCATCCAGATCGCCGCCGGCGAGGCTCCCATCGATCGCCAGATTCGCGCCGGCGGCATGGTCAAGGAGGGCAGCGTGGCGCGTAATCGCGACAGCCTCGACGTGGAGTTCGTGGTCACCGACTTCGTCGAGGACCTGGAAGTGCGCTACAGCGGCATCCTCCCCGACCTGTTCCGCGAGGGCCAGGGCGTGGTGGTGGTGGGGCGCCTCACCGACGAGGGGGTGCTGCGCGCCGACGATGTCCTGGCCCGCCACGACGAGAATTATATGCCCACCGAAGTGGCCGAGGCCCTGGAGGCCGCCGGCTACTCGCCCGCCGACTACGGCGTGAAGATCGATTGAGGCCACCGGAGTCACCATGCTGATCCAGATGATCCCCGAAATCGGCCATTTCGCCCTGGCCCTGGCCCTGCTGATGGCCCTGGTGCAGGCGGTGATGCCGCTGGCCGGGGCGGCGACCCGCCGCCCGCTGTGGATGGCCTATGCGCGCCCCATGGCCGGCGGCCAGTTTGCCTTCGTGTTGCTGGCCTTCCTGTGCCTTTCCGCCAGCTACCTGCTCGACGACTTCAGCGTCGCCAACGTGGCCAACAACTCCAACTCCCTGCTGCCCTGGTACTACAAGGTCAGCGCCGTCTGGGGCAATCACGAGGGCTCCATGCTGTTGTGGGTCCTGATGCTGGCCGCTTGGGGCTTCGCCGTGTCGCGTTTCTCCCGCAACCTGCCCGAGGCGATGCTGGCCCGGGTGCTGGGGGTCATGGGCACGATCAGCATCGGCTTCCTGGCCTTTATCCTGATCACCTCCAACCCCTTCGAGCGGCTGCTGCCCAACATGCCCGGCGATGGCGCCGACCTCAACCCGCTGCTCCAGGACTTCGGGCTGATCATTCACCCGCCGACCCTCTATATGGGCTATGTGGGCTTCTCGGTGGTCTTCGCCTTCGCGATCGCCGCCCTGCTGGGCGGCCGCCTGGATGCCGCCTGGACCCGCTGGGCGCGGCCCTGGACCAATATCGCCTGGGCCTTCCTCACCGTGGGTATCGCCCTGGGCAGCTGGTGGGCCTATTACGAGCTGGGCTGGGGCGGCTGGTGGTTCTGGGACCCGGTGGAGAACGCCTCCCTGCTGCCCTGGCTGGCGGGCACGGCGCTGATCCACTCCCTGGCGGTGACCGAGAAGCGCGGCGCCTTCAAGAGCTGGACGGTGCTGCTGGCCATCACCACCTTCTCGCTGTCGCTGCTGGGGACCTTCCTGGTGCGTTCCGGGGTGCTCACCTCTGTGCACGCCTTCGCCAATGACCCCAGCCGCGGCTTCTTTATCCTCGCCCTGCTGGGCGTCACCGTGGGCCTGTCGCTGCTGATCTTCGCCCTGCGCGCGCCGCGGGTCAGCCATGCGGTGGGCTTCCACTGGATGTCCCGGGACGCCCTGCTGCTGATCAACAATATCCTGCTGGTGATCATGACCGTCACCGTGCTGCTGGGCACCGTCTATCCGCTGCTGCTGGACGCCCTGGGGCTGGGCAAGATCAGCGTGGGCCCGCCTTACTTCAACGCCCTCTTCGTGCCGCTGACCGTGGTGCTCTGCCTGTTCATGGGGCTGGGGCCGGTGTCCCGCTGGAAGCGCATGGCGGGGCGTGAGCTGGGGCGGCGCCTGGCGCTCTCCGGCCTCGCCGCCCTGGTGATCGGGATCCTGGCGCCGCTGCTCTATGGCGGCGAGTGGAACCTCTGGGTCAGCCTGGGGCTGGTCAGCGCCCTGTGGCTGGTGCTGCCGATCCTCCGCGACCTCTACGACAAGAGCCGCAAGGCCTCGTCGTGGCTGGCCGCCCTCAGGCGGCAGTCGCTGGCCTACTGGGGCATGGTGCTGGGGCATATCGGCGTGGCGGTGACCATCGTCGGGGTCGCCGTGGTCTCCAATTACAGCGTGGAGCGCAATGTCCGCCTGGCCCCCGGCGACAGCGTCCAGGTGGCCGGCTACGAGTTCACCATGACCGAGCTGCGGTCCCGGCGCGGCCCCAACTTCCTGGCCGATACCGCCATCATCGCGGTGAACCGAGAGGGCCGCTCCCGCGGCTTCACCATGGCACCGGAGAAGCGCATCTATATCGCCCGGGGCATGCCCATGACCCAGGTGGCGCTGCGCCCCGGCCTGTTCCGCGATCTCTATGTGGCCATGGGCGAGGACCTGGAGGACGGCAGCTGGGCCCTGCGCATCCAGTACAAGCCCTTCGTGCGCTGGCTATGGCTGGGCGGCCTGCTGATGGCCGCCGGGGGCGTGCTGGCGGTGGCGGATCGCCGTTATCGCAGCCGCCGCCGTAGCGAGGAGGAGGCCACCGTGCCCCGCGCCTCCCGGGAGGCCGCCGTATGAAGCGTCGCCTGATCCTGCTGGTGCCCCTGCTGGGGTTCCTGGTGCTGTCGATCTTCCTCTATCGCGGCCTCTCCCTGAACCCCGCCCATCGCGACTCGGCGCTGCTGGCCCGGGATTTCCCTGCCTTCGAGGCGGCCACCCTGGAGGACCCCGAGCGGCGCGTCGACCGCTCCCTGCTGGAGGGCCAGGTGACCCTGGTCAATGTGTGGGGTGAGTGGTGCCCGACCTGCAAGCAGGAGATGCCGCAGTTGCTCGACCTGGCGGAGCGTGGCATCCGCCTGGTGGGCATCGACTACAAGGATACCCGCGACAAGGGCCTGGAGTTCCTGGAGGAGTTCGGCAACCCCTTCGAGGTCAATATCTTCGACCCGGACGGCGAGCTCGGCTTCGAGCTCGGCGTCTATGGCGCCCCCGAGACCTTCCTGGTGGATCGCGACGGGATCATTCGCTACCACCACACCGGCTATATCACGCCGGAGGACGTGCGTGAGGTGATTCTTCCGGAGGTGCAGAAATGGCAGTGATGCGTTCCCTGGCCCTGTTGCTGGCGCTGCTGCTGGGCGGTGGCCTGGCCTGGGCCGGCGCCATCGAGACCCGGGAGTTCGATGACCCGGTGCTGGAGCAGCGTTACCACAGCCTGACCGCCTCGCTGCGCTGCCCGCTATGCCAGAACCAGGCCATCGACGATTCCGATGCCCCGGTCTCCGCCGATATGCGCGAGCGGGTCTATGGGCTGCTGATGGACGGTCGCTCGGATATCGAGATCCTCGGCCATATGACCGAACGCTTCGGCGACTATGTGCTCTATAACCCGCGCCTGGAAGGCCGCACCTACCTGCTGTGGGGCCTGCCCGGCGCCCTGGTGGTGCTGGGTGGCCTGCTGGTGGTGCTGGTGGTTCGAGCGCGGCGCAATGCCTCCGCCCGGCGCCTCAACGCCGACGAGCGCGCCCGCCTCGATGCCCTGATCAACCGCGAGAGGTCAGAATGACGTTACTCTGGATCGCCTTTGCGCTGCTGCTGGTACCGGCCCTGTGGCTGCTCAGCCAACCCCTGCGCCGGGCCGCCTCGGTGCATGCCGCCCAGCGTGACTTCGAGGACAACGACCGCTCCGCCGAGCAGAACGTGGCCATCTTCCGTCGTCGCCTGGCCTCCCTGGAGGCGGCCCGGGAGCGTGGCGAGATCGACGCCGAGCGCTTCGCGGAGGACAAGCTGGAATTGGAGCGCAGCCTGCTGGAGGATACCGCCAATCTCAAGGCGCGCCCCCTCAAGGCGGCGCTGTCTGGCCGCCTGGCGGTACCGCTGGTGATGGTGGCGGTGGTGATCGCCGCCGTGGCCTGGTACCAGCAGGAAGGCGAGGAGGATAACCTGGCCCTCTATGCCGCCATCCAGGAGGTTCGCCAGGCCCCCGAGGCCTCGGCGGGCGTGATGATCCAGCGCCTCGAGCAGGAAGCGGCCCGCCAGCCGGATAACCCCAATGTGTGGATGACCCTCTATCCCCTCTATCGGGATACCGGTCAGGGGGAGGCGGCGATCCGTGCCCTGGAGCGGCTGATCGAGCTGGAAGGTCGCCAGGTGACGCTGGTCGCCCAACTGGCCCAGATCGAGTTCTTCGTCGCCAACCGCAGCCTCACCGAGGAGGTCCAGGCGCTGGTGGACGAGGTGCTCGAGCGGGATCCTCGCCAACCCACGGTGCTGGGCATGCTGGGTATCGCCGCCTTCGACCGCGGCCGCTACGAGGAGGCCATCGACCACTGGCGCCGCGCCGTGGCGGGCTTCGAGGACCCGGCCTCCGCCGACGCCCTGCGCCAGGGTATCGCCGTGGCCCAGGAACGCCTGGGCGCCTCCCAGGACGAGATCGACGCCACCCTGGCCGCGGGGCCGGGACTCAATGTGCGCATCTCCCTCGACGAAGGCCTGGGCGAGGGGTTCGACGAGGCGACCGCGGTCTTCGTGGTGGCCCGGGACGTCGACGGCGAGCTGCCGCCCCTGGCGGTGGCCCGGCTCAGCGTCGCCGACCTGCCCGCCACCCTGCGCCTCAGCGATGCCAACGCCATGAGTCCCCAGGCGCGCCTCTCCCAGGTGTCGGAGGCGCGGCTGGTGGTGCGGGTCTCCCGCAGCGGCCAGGCCACCCCCCAGGCCGGCGACCTCCTCGGTGACCACGCCGCGGTGGCCCTGCAGGACGCCGACGCCGAGCCCATCGAGGTCCGCATCGACCGTATCGTCGACTAGCCGCCAACCAGGGACGGGTTATGCGCCTCACTTCCATCAAGCTGGTCGGCTTCAAGTCCTTCGTCGACCCCGTGACCGTGCCCTTCGATGGCAACATGACCGCCATCGTCGGGCCCAACGGCTGCGGTAAGTCCAATATCATCGACGCGGTGCGCTGGGTGATGGGGGAGTCCTCCGCCAAGACCCTGCGCGGCGAGTCCATGGCCGACGTCATCTTCAACGGCTCCACCGGGCGCAAGCCGGTGGGCCAGGCCGCTATCGAGCTGCGCTTCGATAACCGCGACGGCGGCCTCGGCGGCGCCTATGCCCAGTACGCCGAGATCTCGGTGAAGCGCCAGGTGACCCGGGACGGCCAGTCCGGCTACTTCTTCAACGGCCAGAAGTGCCGGCGTCGCGATATCGCCGACCTCTTCATGGGCACCGGCCTGGGGCCCCGCTCCTACGCCATCATCGGCCAGGGCATGATCTCGCGGCTGATCGAGGCGCGTCCCGAGGACCTGCGTTCCACCCTGGAGGAGGCCGCCGGCATCTCCAAGTACAAGGAGCGCCGCCGCGAGACCGAGAACCGCATGCGCCGCACCCAGGAGAACCTGGAGCGCCTGGACGATATCCGCGAGGAGCTCGACAAGCAGCTCGAGCGCCTCAAGCGCCAGGCCGAGGCGGCGCGCCGCTACCGTCAGCTCAAGGAGCAGGAGCACCGCCTCAAGGGCGAGCTGGCGCTGCTGCGCGGCCGCGCCCTGCGTGCCGAGCAGGGCGAGCAGGAGCACCGGGTCCGCGACCTGGAGACCGCCGTGGAACGGGAGCTACTGGGCCAGCGCCAGTGCGAGTCGCGGCTCGAGGAGGCGCGGGTCGAGCACGACCGCCTGGCCGAGGAGCTGGAGGGCCACCAGGCACGCTTCTACGAGAGCACCGCCGCCGTGGCGCGCATCGAGCAGAGCCTGGAACATGCCCGCGGCCGCGAGGCGCAACTGGCCCGGGACCTGGAGAGCGCCCGCCGCGAGCTGGCCGACCTGGACCGCCTGGGCGAGGCGGATGGCGAGCGCCTGGCCGCGGTGGACGAGCGCCTGGAGACCCTGGGCCCCGAGCAGGAGGAGGTGGCCGAACGACTCGCCGAGCTGGAGGCCGCCCTGGAGGAGGCCGAGGGCGAGGCCCTTGAGGCCGGCGAGCGCTGGGAGGCCTTCAACGACGCCTACCGGGAGGCGAGCCGCGAGGCGGAGCGTGCCCAGGATCGCATCAAGACCCTGGAGCAGGCCCTGGCCGGCATCGCCAATGAGCGCCAGCGCCGCCGCCAGCAGCGCGACGAACTGCCCGGCCTGGCCGAGCTGCGTGCCCAGCGGGACGAGCTCGCCGAGCAACTGGCGGAGGCCGACCTGGCCCAGGAGAGCCAGGAGACGCGTCGCGAGTCGCTGCAGGGCGAGCGTCAGGTCATCCGCGAACGCCTCGCCGAGCGCGAGAGCGAGCGCGAGACCCTGCGCCAGCAGCGCAGTCGCCTGGAGGGCGAGCTGGCCTCCCTGGAGGCCTTGATCGCCGCCGCCCTGAGCGACGACGACCAGGCCCTGGAGCAGCACCTGACGAGCCACGGCCTGGCCGCGGCGCCGCGCCTGGGCGAGCGACTCCAGGTGGCGGCGGGCTGGGAGGAGAGCCTGGCCTGGGTGTTGGCGCCCTGGCTCAATGCCCGCCTGGTCCCCCTGGAGGGGGGGCGCGAGGCGCTGGGCGGCCTGGTCGAGGGCGAGCTGGTGTTGCTCGACCCCGACACCGGCCCGACGGACGGCGAGGCCGACAGCCTGGCGGCCCGGGTCGAGGGCGCCGGCCCCCTGCAGGCGCTGCTGGCCGGCATCCGCTGCGTCGCCGATCAGGCCGAGGCCTGGCGGCGCCAGGCGAGCCTGGCCCCCGGCGAGAGCCTGATCAGCGCCGATGGCCTCTGGCTGGGCCGCGGCTGGGCGCGGCGTCGCGGCGCCCAGGCCGGGGGCGATGGCCTACTGCTCAACCGTCGCCGCCGGGACGAGGTGGCCGAGTCCCTGGCCCAGGCCGGCGAGCGCCTGGAGGCCCTGGAGGCGGAACTCGCCGAGCTCAAGGCCCAGGAAGGCGACCTGGAGCAGGCCCTGGAGCGTTGCCGCGAGGACGAGCGGGAGCAGCAGGGGCGGCGCCAGCAGCTGGCCCTGGCCGAGGCCAACCTGGCCAGCCGCCTGGAGCACCTGGCCAGCCGCGCCGAGGAGCTGGACGAGGAACTGGCGCGGCTCGCCGAGCGTCACGAAGAGAGCGAGCTGACCCTGGAGGAGGCCCGGGAGGCCTGGCAGCAGGCCATGGCGCGCCTCGAGGCCCAGAGCGAGACCCGCGAGACCCGGGACCGCCAGCGCCGCGAGGCCGCCGAGCGCCTGGCCCAGCTGCGCGGTCGCCAGCGCCCCCTGGCGGAGCGCGCCCAGCAGCTGGCCCTGGAGCATCAGCGGCTGACCACCGAGCGGGCCGGCCTGGCCCAGCAGCAGGGCCGCGGCGAGGAGGCCCGGGCCCGCCTGGAGGAGAAGTGCGCCGAGCTGGAGGAGCAGCGCGAGATGCTGCGTGAGCCGGAGGAGGAGCATCGCGAGCGCCTCGACGAGCTGTTGCATGAACGCGACAAGGCGGAACGCGCCCTCAACGCCTGCCGCAACCAGGCCGCCGCCCTGGGCGAACGGCTGCGCGAGGACGAGCTGGCCCGCCAGGCCCACGAGCGCAACCTCGAAGGGGTCCGCGAGCGCCTCCAGGAGGCGCGGCTGCAGGGCCAGGCCCTGGCCATGAAGGCCGAGGCCCAGGACGAGCAGCTTGCCGAGCTGGGCCACGATGTCGCCACCCTGGAGGCCGGGCTCGATCCCAATGCCACCGAATCCGCCTGGCAGGCCAACCTGGAGGCCACCGCCGAGCGGATCCGCCGCCTGGGGGCCATCAACCTGGCGGCCATCGAGGAGTACGAGCAGCAGGCGGAGCGCCGCGACTACCTGGAGGCCCAGCACGCCGAACTGAGCGAGGCCCTGGAGACCCTGGATCGGGCGATCCGCAAGATCGACCAGGAAACCCGCACCCGATTCAAGCAGACCTTCGATCAGGTCAACGAGGGGCTACAGACCCTTTTTCCCAAGGTCTTCGGCGGCGGGACCGCATGGTTGACGCTCACCGGCGACGATTTGCTGGAGACCGGGGTGGCCATCATGGCACGCCCCCCGGGCAAGAAGAACAGCACCATTCATCTGCTCTCCGGGGGCGAAAAGGCCCTGACTGCCCTGTCGCTGGTCTTCGCCATCTTCCAGCTCAATCCGGCGCCCTTCTGTATGCTCGATGAGGTGGATGCCCCCCTGGATGATGCTAACGTGGGGCGCTACGCCAAGCTGGTAAAGGAGATGTCGGAGTGGGTACAGTTCATCTATATCACTCATAACAAGATCGCCATGGAGGCAGCGGATCGCCTCATGGGGGTGACCATGCAAGAGCCGGGCGTCTCGCGACTGGTATCCGTGGGCGTGGAAGAGGCCGCGGTGCTGGCCGAGGCGTGATGATTCCGGTGGCTGGTGTCGCAAGATGGGGACGGATAGGTTCCCCTCGATCAGGGAATAAGAAGGGGCGATTGCGCGGGGCCGGGTCAATACTTGACATTCAAAAAAGTGGCCCCGTTTTTGGTAATCGCGCTATGCTGGTGTCGAACGTTTCATTCAGGCATGGCGCCTTAGCAGACAGGCAAGACGACCCATGGAACTAAGAGAGTGGCTAATCATCCTGGGGCTGGCCCTGGTGACCCTCATCGTTATCGATGGTGTGCGTCGCCTGCAGCGTCAGCGTCGAGTGCCCCGGCTGGACCGTGTCGATGGCAGTGCCGTCGATGACGCCCGGGGGCAGGAAGAGGATCCCGAGGCGGCGGCCCGTGAGGCCGAGCTGAACTGGGAGTTGCCCAACGGAGGGGCTCGGGTCGTGCGACCCGCCAGCTACGAGAGTGAGCCCCCACGTCCGGCGGCCAAGCCCAAGTTGACCCGCCAGGAGCACCCCGGGCCTTCCCGGGTGCTGGCCGAGTGGCAGGCCAAACGCCCGGCGGCTTCCGCCGAGGCGGCCGCGAGGCCATCCAGTGGAGAGGCACCCGACACCGAGCGGGAGTCCACCGTGGGCGACGCCCCCGAGCCGGTCGCGTCACCGGAGGCGGCGCGGACGGCGTCGCCCGAGGCCGCATCCGGCCTGGAGCAAGCCGAGCCGGCCCGCTCCAGCGACGCGGAGGCGATGGAACCCCCATCGGAGCCTCGGCCGGCCGAGCCCAAGCGAGAGGCCAGGGACGAACTTAAGCAGGCCGAACCCAGGCAGGCCGAACCCAGCCTATCGCTACCGGATGCAGGCGATACGCCGCCTGCCGAGCCGGCGGTGGGCGAAGGCGCCACCTCCGAGTCAGGCGAAGCGAAGGCGGCTCCCGCCCTGGTCACCGATCCCGCCGATCATGATTTTCACGGCGACGACGAGCGCTATCGGCTGGTGGATTTCGACGGCATGGCGGACTCCTTCAAGAGCGGTTCGGTGAAGATGGGGCACTCGATGCAGCGTTTCGGGGCCGGCATCAAGAAGGGGTTGAGCGAGCGCCGCGAGCAGAATCGCAAGCGCAAACAGGAGCGCGAGCGCCTGAAGGCCGAGCAGGCCGCCGCCGAGGCGGCGCGTCGCCAGCAGCAGGAGGTCGAGCGTCAGCGTCTGGCCGCCGAGCAGCAAGCCGCCGAGCAGCAGCGCCTGGAGGCCGAGAAACAGGCCGCCCCGAGCCGTGAGATCGAGCAGGAAGATCCGCTGTTCACTTTCGCGGGGCCCAGTCATCGGGACAGTCGCTATTCGGACGAAGTCGTCGAGTCCAATAACGTACCCGAGGCATATCATGACGAAGTGGCCGCTCCCCATCCGGTGGTGGAGAAGGCGCTGCGCAACGACGTGGAAGCCCCCCAGGCCCGGGAAGCCCTCTCCCATGCCGAGGAGATCATCGTCATCAGCGTGATGTGTCGAGAAGAGCAGGGCTTCTCCGGCACCGCCCTGCTCAAGCTGATGCTGGCCTGCGGCCTGCGCTACAGCCGCGAGATGGGTATCTTCCACCGCTTCGAGACCGAGGCCGAGGATAGCCCGCTGCAGTTCTCCATGGTCAATGTGGTCAAGCCCGGCACCTTCCCGCTGGACGCCATGGACGAGTTCACCACCCCGGGCATCACCTTCCTGATGCCGCTGCCGGCGGCCGAGGACACCTCGGCGGCCTTCGAGGCCATGGTGGAGTGCGCCATGGTGGTGGTGCGTCACCTGGGTGGCGAGCTCAAGGACGAGAACCACAGCGTGATGACCGCCCAGACCGTGGAGTTCGCCCGCCAGCGGGTCCACGAGTTCGAGCGTCGCCATCGCCTGCAGCGTTATCAGGTCAATTAAAGCCGGACGCTCGACGCCGGAAGAACACCCCCGCAGGACTATTGGCAGTTGGAATGGCTGAGGGGCGCTGGGGGCAGGATGGAGCGGGGGTTTTTTGCCAGGGATGGCAAAAGTAGCGCCCAGGGAGGGGTTCACAGCGCCCCGCGACGGCCTGCCCCCAGGATAGCCCCCTGGTCCCAACAGAGAGTGGCAATCTGCCAGAAAACACCCCCCGATGGTCTCCGTCGGGGGGTGTTGCTTTGGTAAGCTAGGCACCGATGCCGGCCTTTTGCCCTAGACCGAGACCCTTGATTTCCATGACCCAGCCCGATCAGACGATCCGCGACGAGGTGGCGCGGTTGCGCGCCGAGCTCGACGATGCCAACTACCGTTACTACGTCCTCGACGACCCCCGCCTGACCGATGCCGACTACGATCGCCGGCTGCGGCGCCTGCAGCAGTTGGAGGACGATTACCCGGCGCTTGCCAGCGAGGACTCCCCCACCCAGCGGGTGGGGGCCGCCCCGGCGGCGGGCTTCCCCGAGGTGCAGCATGCGGTCCCCATGCTCTCCCTGGACAACGCCTTCGACGAGGAGGAACTGGCCGCTTTCGTCAAGCGCCTCGCCGAGCGTCTGGAAATGGACGGCGACGACCTGGCCTTCTGCTGCGAGCCCAAGCTGGACGGTGCCGCGGTGTCGCTGGTCTACGAGCAGGGGCGCCTGGTCAGCGGCGCCACCCGGGGCGACGGTCGCACCGGCGAGGGCATTACCTCCAATCTGCGCACCCTGCGCTCCATCCCGCTGCGGCTGCGCGGCGAGGCGCCCCCCGAGCTGCTGGAGGTGCGCGGCGAGGTGACCATGCGCCACGACACCTTCGAGGCGATGAACCAGCGCGCCCGGGACGAGGGCACCAAGGTCTTCGCCAACCCCCGCAATGCCGCCGCCGGTAGCCTGCGCCAGCTCGACCCTCGGATCACCGCCACCCGGCCCCTGGAGTTCAGCGCCTACCAGGTGGCCCGCATCCAGCCGGATCCCGGCGATGCCACCCATAGCCAGCTGATGGCTCGCCTGGGTGAGGTCGGCCTGCGCACCAGCGCCGAGCTGGCCGTGGTGACGGGCGCGGCGGGGGTGATCGACTACTGCCGGCGCCTGGGCGAGAAGCGCGACGCCCTGGGCTACGACATCGACGGCGTGGTGATCAAGGTGGACGACCTGCGCCTGCAGCGCGAGCTGGGCTTCGTGGCCCGGGCGCCGCGCTGGGCCATCGCCTTCAAGTTCCCCGCCCAGGAGCAGGTCACCCGCCTCAACGACGTCGAGTTCCAGGTCGGCCGCACCGGTGCCATCACCCCGGTGGCGCGCCTCGAGCCGGTGGCGGTGGCCGGGGTCACCGTCGCCAATGCCACCCTGCATAACGCCGACGAGATCGCTCGCCTGGGCGTGAGAATCGGCGATAGCGTGGCCATTCGCCGCGCCGGCGACGTGATTCCCCAGGTGGTGCGGGTGGTCACCCCCGCCGAGGCGGGCTGGGAGATCGTCTTTCCCAGCCGCTGCCCGGTCTGCGATTCCCAGATCGAACGCCTGGAGGGCGAGGCGGTGGCGCGCTGCTCCGGCGGCCTCTACTGCGCCGCCCAGCGCAAGGAGGCCCTCAAGCACTTCGCCTCCCGCCGCGCCCTGGATATCGAGGGCCTGGGGGTCAAGCTGATCGACCAGTTGGTGGAGCGGGACTGGGTCAAGACCCCGGCGGACCTCTTCCGGCTGCGCGCCGCCCACCTGGCGGAGCTGCCGCGGATGGGCGAGAAGTCCGCGGAGAACCTGGTGGCGGCCCTGGAGAAGGCCAAGCAGACGACGCTGGCGCGCTTTATCTATGCCCTGGGCATCCGCGAGGTGGGCGAGGCCACCGCCGCCAACCTGGCCCGCCACTTCGGCACCCTGGAGGCGCTGATGGGCGCCGACCAGGAGGCCCTGGAGGCGGTGGATGACGTGGGCCCCATCGTCGCCCGCCATGTGCATACCTTCTTCCGCCAGCCCCATAACCGCGAGACCCTCGAGGACCTGCTCGGTTGCGGCCTGCGCTGGGAGGAGGCGGCGGTGGAGGCGCTGCCCCAGCCCCTGGCCGGGCAGACCTGGGTGCTCACCGGCACCCTGGAGAGCATGACCCGGGACCAGGGCAAGGCGCGCCTCCAGTCCCTGGGCGCCAAGGTGGCCGGCAGCGTTTCCAAGAAGACCGCCGGCCTGGTGGCCGGCGAGGCCGCCGGCAGCAAGCTGACCAAGGCGCAAGAGCTCGGCGTGCCGGTGCTGGACGAGGCGGCCTTCCTGGAGCGCCTGGCCGCCTGGGAGAGTGGCGAGGCGGGGAACCTCGAGGAGAGCGACGAAACGAACGAGGAGAATCAAGCATGAGCGGACGCTTCGTGGAGGTGCCCCACCGGATGCTGCCGGGGGCGACCCTGGTCGCCCTGCTGGAGGCCTTCGTTACCCGCCAGGGCTATGACACCACCGACACCGGGGGCGGCATGGCCGCCTGGGTGGCGGAGCTGGAGGCGCAACTCGAGCGGGGCGAGCTGCTGATCGCCCATGACCTCCAGACCGAGAGCACCGAGGTGATGACCCTGGCCCAGTGGCGCGCCTTCGGCCGCGACCTGGCCGACGACGAGGAAGACTGATACGCCGCGGCCCGCCGATGGGCGGGCCGCGTGGCATGCTGGGGTGGGGCTCAGCCGAACAGCAGCGGCACGCCCAGTCCCGAGATCAGCAGGATCAGGGCGCCGCCCAGGCGCGAGGAGATCTGCGCGAAGGGCATCAGCTGCATGCGGCGTGCCGCCGAGAGTACCGCCACGTCACCGGTGCCGCCCATATTGGCCATGCACAGCCCGGCGGTGATCGCCGACTCGATGGGGTAGAAGCCCACCAGGCGGCCCAGCAGGCCGGCGCCCAGGGCGGCCCCGGCCACCACGGCGAAGACGATCAGCACATAGGCCGGGGTCAGCGCCTCGATCACCGTGCTCAGGTCGGTATAGGCCACGCCGATGCCGAACAGCAGGGCGAAGGTCCAGTTGCGGGCCACGAAGCCGTACCACTGGGTGGCGGCGTCGGCCAGGGACTGGGGCACCAGGCCGAAGACCTTGGCCAGGGCCACCGCCAGGATCATCAGCGCATAGGGGTGCAGCGGCACCAGTTGGGCCAGCAGTTGGCCGCCGAGGTAGAAGCCCAGGGCCACCATGACGCCGAGGCCCATGGCCGAGAGATCCAGGCGCTGCTCGCGCTCCTCGAGCTCGACCCCGGGCATGATCTGACCATTCCCGGAGAGGCTCGGGTAGCGCTCGCCCAGCTTGGCCAGCAGGCTGGCGAAGACGATGGCGAAGACATTGCCCAGCGCCAGGGCCGGCACCAGCAGGGAAATATAGTAGCTGGCCGGCTGGCCCAGCATCTGCTCGTAGATCTGGCTCATGGGCACGGCGCCGGCGCCCATGCCGCCGCCGAGGATCGGCAGGGTGATCACCAGCACGGCGTCGCTCAGGGTGAAGCCCACCAGGGAACCGATCAGCGCCGCCAGCAGGGCCGCGCCGATCACCGCCCCGAAGATGGGCACGAAGTAGCGGCTGCCGATGGTGACCAGCGAGCGGGCGTCCATGCCCAGGATGCTGCCGGTGATCAGGGCGGCGATATAGAAGTTGAGGAAGTCGCCGCCCTTCATGAAGTCGGTGATGGTCGCGCCGACGCCCGCCGGCATCACCGGGAAGTACATCAGCGCCGCGGCGCCGAAGATGGCCAGGATGGCGCCGCCGCCCAGGTAGCTGCGCACGATCGGCAGGCGGTCGCCGATAAAGCCCAGCAGCTCGCCCAGCACCATCATCACCAGCAGGCCGCCGATCATCCCGGCGGGCAGGGTGTCGGTATAGATGGCGGTGAGCAGCACCGCGGTGAGCAGGGCGAAGGCGGGTAGCGGCATGCCGGCGATGCGCGGCAGGCGGGGGCGCGTCGCCAGGGGCGCGGCCAGGGTGGAATCGGCGTGACTCATGCATCTCCTCCTGCCTCCCGGGGCGGGAGGCCTCTTGGCCCGGAGGGTCCGGGGTGGGGTGGAATCCTTGTGTCGAGGAGCTTAAGCGCTCGGCGCCGGAGACCAAGCTTGGCAAACTTATCTAAGCCTTTTGAAAGTATTGAAAGCGGCGGGTCCTTCGACGGCACAGCCGGCGGGGCCTGAGAATTATCCGAAGGTCGCAGGATCGGCGGCGGGGCGAGAGAGGAGCGACGGGTGGCACGAGGAGAGAGCGCGGTCTCCGCCGGCTGGCGGCCGCCGCTGAATATCCTGATCTCACTGCTGGTGGCGGTGATGGTGGCGCTGTCCCTGGGGCTGGCGCTATGGCTGTTCCTGGCCCAGCAGCGCAGCGCCCTGGAGCAGGCCCAGTCGACCCGGGTCGAGGACCTGGCGCGGTTGGTGGCGGCGCGTCGCGACGTGGGCGAGGCCCTGGAGGGCGGGGCGCGGGAGGCGCTGCAGGAACCGATCGAGGCGCTGCGCCGGGCCCTGGGCGTCGACTTTATCGTGGTGATGGATGCCCGGGCGCGGCGCCTGACCCATCCCGACCCGGCGCTGCTGGGCCGCCCCTTCGAGGGCGGCGACGAGGGGCGGGCCCTGGCCGGCGACTACTACGCCTCGCGCGCCGTCGGCACCCTGGGCACCAGCCTGCGCGGCTTCGCCCCGGTCCTCGGCGCCGAGGACCGGGTGCTGGGCGCGGTGGCGGTGGGGGTGACCCTGGAGTCGCTGCTGCCCACCCTGGATGCGCACCGCCGCCAGATCCTCGCCGGGCTGCTGGCGCTGCTGCTGGTCGCCGGCCTGGGGGTGGCCGGGCTAGGGCGCTACCTGCGCCGCCAACTGCTGGGCCTGGAGCCCTGGCAGATCGCCCGCCTGGTGGAGGAGCGCCAGGCCCTGCTGGGGGCGGTGCAGGAGGGGCTGCTGGCGGTGGATGACGCGGGGCGCATCGGCCTGGCCAATGCCGCCGCCCGGCGGCTGCTGGAGGACGCCGGCCTGGGGGCGCCGCACCCGGGCATGGCCCTGGCCGACTACCTGCCGCCGGGAGCGCTGCGCGATGGCCTGCTGGCGGCGACGCCGATGCGGGATCGCGAGGTAAGCCTCAATGGCCGGGTGCTGATCGCCAGCAGCGTGCCGATCCACCACCGCGGCCGCGGCATCGGCGCCGTGGCCACCCTGCGCGACAAGGGCGAGGTGGAGCGCCTGGCCGAGGAACTGACCGGGGTGCGCCGCTACGCCGAGGCGCTGCGTGCCGCCAGCCACGACTTCAAGAACAAGCGCCACGTGATCGCCGGCCTGGCCGCCCAGGGCGACCTGGCGGCCCTGCGTCGCTACCTGAGCGAGCTCGACCAGGGCATGGGCCAGGACGCCACCCTGGACGGGAGCCTCCAGGAGCCCTTGCTGGCCGGCTTCCTGCTGGGCAAGCTGAGCGAGGCCCGGGAGAAGGGCATCGACTTGCGGGTGAGCGCCGAGGGGGCGATCCCCGCCTTCCCCGACCCGGCCCAGGCCCATGCCCTGGTCACCGTGCTGGGCAACCTCTTGGAGAACGCCTTCGAGGCCCTGGCCGGGGCGGCGACCCGGCGGGTGAGCCTGCTGCTGGCGGTGGAGGGGGAGGTGCTCAGCGCCGAGGTGCAGGACACCGGCCCCGGCATCGCCGCCGACTCCCTGGCCCGGGTCGTCGAGGCGGGGGTCTCCACCAAGGGCCCGGGGCGTGGCCTGGGCCTGGCGCTGGCCCGGGAGCGCCTGGCCCACCTGGGCGGCGAGCTGCGTCTCTACAGCACGCCGGGGCAGGGCACCCTGGTGGAGCTCGACCTGCCCCTGACGCCGCCCCGACTGGCGAGGAGCCCCGATGAGTGACCCGATACGCGTGCTGATCGTCGAGGACGACCCCATGGTGATGCGGCTCAACCTCGACTACCTCAACCGCCTCGCTGGCCTCACCCTGGTGGCCCAGTGCGACGACGTGCCCGGCGCCCTGGCGGTGCTCGACGAGCAGCCGGTGGACCTGCTGCTGCTGGATGTCTATCTGCGCGAGCGCAGCGGCCTGGAGATCCTGCGTCGGCTGCGCCGCCAGGGGCGCGACCTGGACGTCATCCTGATCACCGCCGCCAGCGAGGCGGAGACGGTGCGCGAGGCGCGGCGCCTGGGGGTGCGCGACTTCCTGGTCAAGCCCTTCGAGTTCGAGCGCTTCCGCGAGGCGGTCGAGGCCTGCGTGGCCGGGCGCCACGCCCTGGCGCGGCTACCGGCCCGGGCCGCCCAGCACGACCTGGACCGCCTCTTCCAGCCTGCGGTAACGGAGCCGCCCCGGCGCCAGGACGGCCTGCCCAAGGGGCTCACCGCGCCGACCCTGGCCCAGGTGGCGGCTTCGGTGCGCGCCTTCGGCGACGACGCCTTCGCCACCGAGGCGCTGGTGCCGCTCACCGGCATGTCCCGGGTCTCGCTGCGCAAGTACCTCAAGTACCTGGCCGAGCAGGGGATCCTCGAGGAGTCCTTCCACTACGGTCAGGTCGGCCGCCCCTCGTTCAGCTATCGCTGCCTGGATCACCAGGCCTTGGCGGCCCTGGCCGAGGGGGCGTCTTGAGGGTGCCCCTGGCATTCGTCGTCTCCCGGCGGCATCCTTGAGGCCATGACCCTCGACGAGCCCCCACGGCGTTCCGGCAGCATCGAGCGCAGCTACCCCCTCGACTGCCTGAGCGATACCCACGACTACCACCAGCTGCTGGTGGGCCTCGACGGCCGCCTGGACGTCGAGATCGAGGGGCGTGGCGCCGCCGTGGCCCCGGGGGGCGTCTGCCTGATTCCCGCCGTGGCGACCCATCACTACCTGGGGCTCGACGCCGACAACCGCTGCCGGGTGCTGGACCTGCCGGCCGGCGAGGGGGCCGTCGATGCCCTCTTCGCGAGCATCCGCTTCCTGCGCCTGGCGCCCGAGGCGGCCCGGCGACTGGACGATGCGGCCCTGCTGTCGCGGCTCGGCGCCGCGCCGCCCTGGCGCGGCCCGCGGCTCAATATGGCGCGGCTGACCCGGCGGGTGCAGGCCGACCCGGCCGCGCCCTGGGACCTGGCCCGGCTGGCCGAGGTCTCGCGACTCTCCGAACGCCAGCTGCGGCGCAGCCTCTCCGCGCTGACCGGCCTGACCCCCTGGCAGTGGCTTACGCGCCAGCGCCTGGCCCGGGCCGCCCGGCTGCTGGCCGAGGGCGAGGCGTCGATCACCGAGATCGCCCTGGCCTGCGGCTTCGCCGATGGCGCCCAGTTTAGCCGTCACTTTCGCCGTTGGCGTGGCATAACGCCAAGCGACTTCCGCCGCGGGTCTTGATGGCCGAAATCGACAGCCGGCGGCTGCGCCGACGGCGCCCAGTTTAGGTTCATCGCAGATCAGCGTGAAGCCACGACATGAGTGATTCCGGCTTGCTATCGTGGGAGTTCGGCTATGCCGAACGATTGGGCGACGAAGTCGCCCCTGGTGGCAGCCAGGATCGCCCTTCGGGCGATATCGCGCGGAATTCGCGCTCCCACGGGGCATAACGCCGAGCGACTTCCGCCGCGGGTCTTGATGGCCGAAATCGACAAGCCAGGGCCCTGGCCTCCGGCCACACTGGGCGTCTGATTCCCGAATGGAGAAGCGAGATGTCGGCCCTTTCCCCCGCCGAGGCGCGCCGCGCCACCCTCTGGGGCGCCAGCACCATCCTCAGCTGGGCGACCCTGGCGCTGTTTACCCAGTGGGCCGGCCCGGTGCCGCCCTTCCTGCTCACCGCCTTGTGCTTCGGCCTGGCCGGCGGCCTGGCGCTGCTGGTGTTCCTGGCCCGCGGCGAGGGAGCTGCCCTGGGCGAGGCCCTGCGCCAGCCCCCGGCGGGCTGGTTGCTGGGCGTCGGCGGCCTGTTCGGCTACCACCTCTGCTACTTCGTCGCCCAGCAGAACGCGCCGGCGGCCAATGCCGGCCTGATCAGCTACCTCTGGCCGTTACTGATCGTGATCTTCGCCGGCTGGCTGCTGCCGGGGGAGCGCCTGCGTGGCATCCATCTGCTGGGGGGATTCTGCGGTTTCCTGGGCGCGGCGCTGCTGGTGGGGCCGGACGGTCTCGACTGGGCGGGGGAGTACGCCCCGGGCTACCTGGCGGCCTTCGCCGCGGCCTTTATCTGGAGCGGCTACTCGGTGGCCTCGCGGCTGCTGGCGCGGATTCCCACCGCGGCGGTGGCCTGGAACTGCCTGGGGGCGGCGCTGCTGGCGCTGCTTTGTCACCTGGCCTGGGAGCCCCGCGGCTGGCCCGAGGGCGCCAACCTCTGGGCCGTCCTGGCCCTGGGGCTGGGCCCGGTGGGCAGTGCCTTCTTCACCTGGGACCTGGGCATGAAGCGCGGCCAGGTCCGCCTGCTGGGGCTGCTCTCCTACGCGACGCCGCTGCTCTCCACCCTGGTGTTGATCGCCGCGGGCCTGGCCGCCCCCGGCCCGACCCTGCTGATCGCCGCCCTGCTGATCTGTGGCGGCGCCCTGATCGGCAGCGGCCGGCTGGGGCGACGGGGGGGCCATGGTGCCGGGCAGGAGTCGACGGGTTCCTAACCGCGAATCAGCTCGCGAATCAGCCGCCGCCCCGGATGCAGGTGATCCACCAGGTCGCGGGGCAGCGGCAGGGGCTCGTCGCAGAGCATCGAGGCCAGCAGCTCGGCGCACAGCGGCGCGCTGGCCAGGCCCCGGGAGCCGTGGGCGGCGCTGATCCATAGCCCCGGATGGTGGCGTCCCGGCGTCTCGGGGACGCGCTTGGCGTCCTTGCTGAGCGGCGCATAGTCGCGCCGCCAGGCCTCGGCATCCGGTACGGGGCCGGCATAGGGGCTCTTGTCGGGGCTGGCTGCCCGCACCGCGGCGCGCCCCGCCAGGCGCGAGGCGTCCAGCTCGGCGCCGGCCGCGCGCAGCGCCGCCACATAGCCGGGCAGGGTGGCCTCGAGCTCGGCCAGGTTGGCGGCGTGATCCGCCTCCCGCACCGCGTCGCTTTCGTCATGGGGGGCGAAGGTGGCGCCGAAGGTCAGCACCCCGTCCAGGGGCGGTGGCAGGTAGCCGCCGGCGCAGATCACCCGGGTCGGCGCCGGGGCCCCCTCGGGCAGGGGCAGCTCGCTGACCTGGCCGCGGATCGGCTGCAGGGGCAGGGCGGCGCTCTGGGCGAAGCGATTGGCGGCCCGGGCATTGGCCAGGACGACCTGATCCACCGCCAGGCTGTCCCCATCGGCGAGAACCAGTCGCCAGCCCTCGCCCTCCGGGGCGAGGGCCTCCACGGCCGCGGGGCGATAGTCGATGCCCGGGGTGGCCGCCAGGTGCGCGCAGAGGGCCCGGGGCCGCACCCAGCCCGCCGCCGGGTAGTCCAGGCCGCCGCAGCCGGGGGCCTGGTCGCCGGTGAGGCCGCAGCGCCGGGCCAGGGTCTCGGCATCGAGGCCCGCCACCACCGAGGCCGGCAGCGCATGGTGCTCGAGAAAGCGCGCCTGGCGCCGGGCCTCCCGCTCGCCCTTGGCCAGCTGCACCACGCCGCTGGGTTGCCACAGGGCCCGGTCCGGGTCGCGGTGGGCCAGGAAGCGGCAACTATGCAGCAGCCCCGCCAGATAGACCCGGCTCTGGTCGTTGGTCTCGGCGGCCAGCTTGACGTAGAGGGCCCCCTGGCGGTTGCCTGAGGCGCCGGCGGCGATGCCGGCGGGGTCGAGCAGGGTCACCGCCACGCCGCGGTGGGCCAGGGCCTCGGCCACCGTGGTGCCGGCCAGGCCGGCGCCCACCACCGCCACCCGGCGGGCCGGGCGCGCCGGCGGCGGGCTGAACCAGGGCGTCCGGCGACGGGTGCTGTCGTGGGGTGGCGTCTCGATCTCGCCGGCCAGCATCTCCCGCTTGCGGCCGAAGCCGGGCACCTTGCGCCAGGCGAAGCCCGCCGCCTTGAGGCCGCGCTTGACCGCCCCGGCGCAGGTGAAGGTGGCGAAGCTGGCGCCGGGACGGGAGCGGGCCGCCATGGCCTCGAACAGCGCCGGGTGCCACATCTCGGGATTCTTGGCCGGGGCGAAGCCATCCAGGAACCAGGCGTCCACCCGGCCCTCCAGCTGCCACAGGCCCTCGGCGCTGTCGCCGAAGTGCAGGTCCAGGGTCACCCGCTCGTCGAGCCACAGGCGATGCACTCCGGGCAGCGGCTCCGGCCACTGTTCGACCAGCCGCGCCGCCGGCTCGGCGAACTCGGGCCAGGCCGCCAGGGCTCGGGCCAGGTCGTCGCGGCGCAGCGGGAAGAGCTCGGTGGAGACCAGGTGCAGGCGCGCCCCGGCCGGGGCCTGGGCGCGGAAGCAGGCCCAGGCGCAGAGCATATTGAGGCCGGTGCCGAAGCCGGTCTCGCCGATCACGAAGGGGCGCGGCTCCCGCCACTCCCGGAAGCGCCGCGGCAGGTCGTTGGCGGCGATAAACACATGCTCGGTCTCGGCGCGGCCGTCATGGCGCGAGAAGTAGACGTCGTCGAAGTGGGTCGAGTGGGGCGCCGCGGCCAGGGTGTCATCGGCTCGCCAGTCCAGGCTGGCCTGGGTCAGGGGGCGCAGGGGGGGCAGCGTCACGGCTCGGGCCTCGCAGGCAAGGGGGTCGCAGGGTGGTCAAAGCGTAGCCAGCCCGCCCGAGGCGAGGGCGGCTCTGGGCTGGCGCCAGGCATCCGCGGGCTGTTAACAGAGTTTTCCACAGCCGCTGTGCAAAAACCGGCTGTGGAAAACCGCCGGTAGAATCTTAGGAGTCTGTCGAGCTTGACCGATCGTCACGAGAATTACGGATTTCGAGTCAAATTTATCGATCGATTGAGGCGAATAGCCAGCTATTTAACGAAATAGCCTCCTTAGGGCAGCACCTTCTTGAAGGGCTTGACGATGACCTGGGCGTAGACGCCGGCGATCACATAGGGGTCCACGTCCGCCCAGGCCTGGGCGGCCTGGAGATCCTCGAATTCGGCCACCACCAGGCTGCCGCTGAAGCCCGCCTCGCCCGGGTCGTCGCTGTCCGCCGCCGGATGGGGGCCGGCCAGCACCAGGCGTCCCTCGTCACGCAGTTTCTCCAGGCGAGCCAGGTGATCGGGACGAGCGGCCATGCGGCGTTCGAGGCTGTTATTCACATCTTCACTGATGATGGCGTAGAGCATGGGTGAATCCTTGCAGGAAAACCGACGGACCGGTGGCGGGCCTGGCGCGGCACGCGGTTGACCGCGGCCGGCGGGGCGCGCACCATGGAGGCCCTATTTTGACAAAGACGCCCGCCGGCGTCATGCCGATGACCGATTCTTCCCCGCTCGCCGATTCCCTGGCCGAGGTCACCGGCCTCGACCTGCATATGCATTCTACCGCGTCCGATGGGGCCCTGGCTCCCGCCGAGCTGATGGCCCTGTGCCGAGCCCGTGGCCTGACGCACCTGGCGCTGACCGACCACGACACCGTGGAGGGCGTCGCCGAGGCGGCTAAGGCCGCCCGGGAGCTGGGCCTGCGCCTGTTGCCCGCCACCGAGCTCTCCTCCCAGTGGAGTGGCATCAACATCCATGTGGTGGGGCTGCTGCCCGAGGGGGCCCGAGGCCCCTTGGCCGAAGGGCTGGCCGAGCAGGCTCGCGCCCGGGCGGCGCGGGCCGAGGAGATCGCCCGGCGCCTGGAGGCCATCGGCCTCGAGGATGCCTTGGCCAAGGCCCGGGCCCAGGCCGGCAGCGAGCGCCCCCTGGGGCGCCCCGACTTCGCCCGGGCGCTGGTCGCCGACGGCCTGGTCAAGGATATCGGCACGGCCTTCAAGAAGTACCTGGGCAACGGCAAGCGTGGGGATATCAAGGCCCACTGGCCCGCCCTCGACGCGGTGGTGGCCTGGGTGGTGGCCGCCGGCGGGGTGGCGGTGCTGGCCCACCCGCTGCGCTATGGCCTGACCCGGCGCAAGCGCGGCCTGTTGCTGGACGCCTTCCGGGCTGCCGGCGGTGAGGCGGTGGAGCTGGTCAGCGGCTTCCAGAACCCCGACCAGACCCGCGACCTGGCCCGCCAACTGATCGAGCGGGAGCTGTCGGGCTCCGTGGGCAGCGACTTCCACGCCCCGGGCGGCCCCCTGGCCCCGGGCAGCATGAGCCCGGTGCCCCGGGTCGCGGTGACGCCGGTCTGGCATCACCCCCGCCTGGCGGGCTTTGCCGCCGCCTGAGCCGCGGCGTATGCTGATTCCCAGGCCCGAGCCGGGGCGGTTTCAGGACCGCCCTGGCCACCCCTTCCCGGACTCAGTGCAAGGAGCCCGCATGAGCCAGTTCTTCCAGATCCATCCCGAGAATCCCCAGAAGCGCCTGATCGATGGCGCCATCGACATCATTCGCCGCGGCGGCGTGATCGCCTACCCCACCGACTCCGGCTATGCCCTGGGCTGCCACCTGGGGGACAAGAAGGCGGTGGAGCGCATCAAGCGCCTGCGCCAGCTGGACGACAAGCACAACTTCACCCTGGTCTGCTCGGACCTCTCCGAGATCGGCACCTACGCCAAGGTGGACAACGACGTCTTCCGCCTGCTCAAGGCGCATACCCCCGGCGCCTACACCTTTATTCTCCAGGCCACCACCGAGGTGCCGCGGCTGCTGCTGCACCCCAAGCGCCGCTCCATCGGCGTGCGGGTGCCCGATCATCGCATCACCCATGCCCTGCTGGAGGCGCTGGGCGAGCCGCTGATGAGCGTGACCCTGATCCCGGTGGGGGAGGAACTGCCGATGACCGACGCCGAGGAGATCCGCGACTGCTACGCCAATCAGCTCGACCTGATCATCGACGGCGGCGCCTGCCAACTGGAGCCCACCAGCGTGGTGGACCTGCGCGAGCTGCCCCCCACCATCGTCCGCGAAGGGCGCGGCGAGCTCTCGTCGTTCCAGTAATCCTCGCCGCGATTCTCCGCTTGAGTCACGCCCGGCCCTTGGCCGGGCGTCGTGGTTAGGGCCGTCGCAAACAGGATGGCAAGGGGCGTAAGGGGGAGGGCAGAGGCGCGAAAGCGGGCTAGAGTTAATTTGAATGATCAATAAAAATAAAATACGCTGGTTTTTGTCGACTTCGATAACGCCGTGTAATGGATTGGCTCCGGCCGGTCCTCACAGGAGAAAAGCATGACCCCGAACAAGAAGCGATTCCCCGCCCTGCTGGCCGGCCTGGCCGCCGTCTCCTTCGCCGCCACCGCCAGTGCCGAGGCGCCCGCCGAGGAGGCGACCCTCTGCGATCAGCAGGCCTATGCCATGGGCCTGCGCTATCAGCAGCAGTCCGCCGAAGTGGCGGCACTGCAGCGCCAGGGGTATGCCCTGGCCACCCTGCGCCTGGAGCAGGCCATCGAGCGCCATGGCGAGGACGCCGACCTGGCGATCATCACCGACCTGGACGAGACGGTGATCGATAACGGCGCCCTGCTGGTGCGCGATATGCAGCGCTGCCACGATTACACCAGCTGGGACACCTGGAAGCACTGGGAGCGTGAGGGCGAGCCGCGGCTGATCCCCGGCGCCGGAGACTTCCTCGAGTATGCCGATGCGCAGGGCGTGGCCATCTACTATGTCTCCGACCGCTACGACGAGAACAAGGCCGCGACCCTGGCCACCCTGGAGGGGCTGGGGCTGCCCCAGGTCGGCGACGACAGCGTGCTGCTGCTGGGCCCGCCCAAGCAGGAGCGTCGTGACCTGGTGGAAGAGCATCACACCCTGGTGATGCTGCTGGGCGATACCCTGCACGACTTCTCCGAGGCCTTCGTCAGCCGCGTGCCCCTGGACGAGCAGCACGCCGAGCTGGAGGCCAATGCCGAGCGCATCGGCGTCGACTGGATCGTCTTCCCCAATGCCACCTATGGCACCTGGGACGATGCCGAGCTGGAGGCCTGGGACGCACCTTTCGTGACCGAATAAGCGGGAGTCGAAGGCCCCGTGGTCGGGGCAAGCCAGGGAGGCGTCCGCTCAGGCGGGCGCCTCCTTGTCGTTGGAGGCACCGTCGTCGCGCTTCTCCCGGGGATCCGGGGTCTCCTCGTCGAGCCAGGTGCCGCACTTCAGGCAGTATTTGGCACCCTTCTCGTGGCGGTCGTGGCCGCAGCCGGGGCAGGCCTCCTCGGAGTAGCGGTCGGCGCGGATCGAGCGGATCACCTCCGCGGAGAAGACCCCGGTGGGCACGGCGATGATCGAGTAGCCGGTGAGCATCACCATCACCGAGATCGCCTGGCCCAGGGGGGTGACCGGCACGATATCCCCGTAGCCCACGGTGGTCAGGGTGACGATGGCCCAGTAGATGGCGGTGGGAATGCTGCTGAAGCCCGCCTCTTCCGGCTCGATCAGGTAGATCAGGGAGGCGAAGATGGTCACCAGCATGAAGACGCCGAACAGGAACAGGAAGATCTGGTGGCTGCTGCGCCTGAGGGCCTCCACCAGCAGGCGACCCTCGCCGACGAACTGCATCAGGCGCAGCACCCGGAAGACCCGCAGCACCCGCAGCAGGCGGATCACCACCAGGGACTGGGCCCCGGGAACCAGCAGCACCAGCCAGGTGGGCAGGATCGCCAGGACATCGATCACCCCGTAGAAACTCCTCAGGTACTGCCAGGGTCGCTCCAGGCAGTAGAGGCGCACCGCCAGCTCCAGGGTGAAGGCCAGGGTGAAGCCCCACTCCAGCCAGTAGAAGAGGGCGCCGTACTCGGCCCGGTAGGCGCTCACGCTGTCCAGCATCACCACCAGCACGCTGGCCAGGATCACCCCGATCAGGGCGATATCGAAGCCCTTGGCCAGGGGCGTGTCGGACTCGAAGATCACCTGGAAGACGCGGGTGCGCAGGCCTTCGGCGGCGGGCTTGAAGTGATCGCTCATGGGATCCTCCTGATCACGGGCATCGGCCTCAGCCATGCAGGTGGCGGGCCAGGGCCAGGGCATCGCGCCCGGCGTCCGTCGTCCAGTCGTTATCCAGCGCCTGGGCGAGCCGTCGGGCCAGGCGCTGGGTGGGGGCGTCGGCGGTGTCCAGGGCCGCCAGTCGGGCATAGGCGCGCTGGGCCTCGGCGAGGAAGGCCGCGTCACCGCTGTCGTCCAGGGCATCCAGGGCGGCGAGGGCGCGGGCCTCCAGGGCGAGGGCCTCGCCGCCCTCCGGCAAGGCCCACCGGCCGGCCAGCAGGGCCGCGCCCCGGGCCGCCTTGCTGGCATTGGCGGGGCGCAGCGGCACCGACTCGGCGAGCCGCTCGGCCAGTTGCCAGAGGGCGGCGGGGTCGCCCTCCTTGAGCTCCAGTTCCAGTTCGCGAATCGCCGCCCGCCGCTCCCCGGCGCGGACCTCCCCCTCGTCCAGGGCCAGCTCGATGCGGCTGCCCTGCCAGTCGAGCAGCCAGCGGCGACGCCGGAAGTCGGTGGTGAAACGCGGCGCCAGGCGTTCCAGCAGGTCCACCGGTAACGCCGCCATGGGCGGCAGGGTGGCCAGGCGGGTCAGGTCCAGGCTGTCACCGGCCACCGGCCACTCCCACTCGCCGCGCCGCGACAGGCCGCCGTGGCTCTGGCCGGCGGTCTTCAGGGTCTGCACCCAGCCGGCGTCGGTGCGCCTCAGGCGTAGCGCCATGCGTGCGGCTTCCAGCTCCCCCCGGGGGGTATCGAAGTAGGTGTTGGCCAGGGCCAGACGCTCGGGGGAGTGGCTCAATAGCGGCTGGGCCGACAGGCGGTCGGGGCCATCTTCGGCCAGGGCGAGCTTGAGCTCGATCTCTTGGGGCATGGGGCTTCCTGTGTGATGAAAGGGTGAATTTTTTATGACGCTAGCGGGTGCAGTCACTATACTGTCGCCGCCAACTTCCCAAGTGCGACATTTCCTATGGTGACTCCCAACCCCTTCTCCGCGATGTTTGGCCGTTCGCCATTCCAGCCGCTGCTGGCGCATATCGTCAAGGCCAGCGAAGCCGCGAACGAGCTGCTGCCCTTCTTCGAGGCGACCCTTACCGGCGACTGGACCACGGCGGCCCGCCATCGCGAGGCGATCACCCGCCTGGAGCACGAGGCCGACGAGCTCAAGACCGAGCTGCGCCTCAACCTGCCCAATACCATGTTCCTGCCGGTCTCCCGTTCCGATCTGCTCGACCTGATCAGCGTCCAGGACAAGATCGCCAACAAGGCGCGGGATATCACCGGCATCATGCTGGGCCGCCAGATGCAGGTGCCCGAGGCCCTGGCCGGCCCCATGCGCGACTACCTGCAGACCTCGGTGGCCGCCGTGACCCAGGCCCGCAAGGCGCTGGAGGAACTCAAGGACCTGCTGGAATCCGGCTTCGGCCGCAACGTCTCCGACGTGATGCAGAACCTGATCCGCGAGCTGCACACCCTGGAGCATCAGGCCGACAGCCAGCAGGTGGCGATCCGCCGCCAGCTCTTCGGCCTGGAGGGCGACCTGCCGCCGGTGGACGTGATGTTCCTCTACCAGATCATCGACTGGATCGGCGAACTCTCCGACCGCGCCGAACGGGTCGGTAGCCGCCTGCAGATCCTTACCGCCCGCTGAGGCCGGCGCCAGCGCGCCGCCCGGCTCCGGTTCGCGGGGTGACCCCGCCGCGGGCCACTCGCATCCTCCTGACACCTACATAGGATCCAAGTCCCTATGTCGATCATTGCGCAGCACGGCGAAATCTTCATTATCCTGGCCTGTCTCTTCGGCTTCTTCATGGCCTGGGGGGTGGGGGCCAATGACGTGGCCAACGCCATGGGCACCTCGGTGGGCTCCCGGGCCATCACCATCAAGCAGGCGATCATCATCGCCGTGATCTTCGAGTTCCTCGGCGCCTGGCTGGCCGGCGGCGAGGTCACCGATACCGTCCGCAAGGGCATCATCGACCCGGCGCTGCTCACCGACACGCCGGAGCTGCTGGTCTACGGCATGCTGGCGGCGCTGCTGGCCGCGGCCACCTGGCTGCTGATCGCCTCCATGCGGGGCTGGCCGGTCTCCACCACCCACTCCATCGTCGGTGCCATCGTCGGTTTCGCGGTGGCGGGGCTGGGCGCGGCCACCGTGGACTGGGGCGCGGTCGGCAAGATCGCCGCCAGTTGGGTGGTGTCGCCGCTGCTGGCCGGCTCCATCGCCTTCGGCCTGTTCAAGACGGTACAGCACCTGATCTTCGAGGCCCGCGACCCCTTCGCCGCCGCCAAGCGCTACGTGCCCATGTATGTCTTCCTGGTGGGCTTCGTGGTGGCCATGGTGACCATGGTCAAGGGCCTCAAGCACATCGGTCTCGATTTCTCCTATACCCAGAGCTTCCTGCTGTCGGTGGTGATCGGCCTGATCATCACGGGCATCGGCGTCCTGCTGGAGCGTCGCGTCGACTACCAGAAGAGCGCCGGCGATGCCTTCGGCTATGGCGGCGTGGAACGGGTCTTCGGCGTGCTGATGCTGTTCACCGCCTGCGCCATGGCCTTCGCCCACGGCTCCAACGACGTGGCCAATGCGGTGGGGCCGCTGGCGGCGATCATCAGCGTGGTGCGCAGCGGTGGTGCCGTCGAAGGCGCCGCCCTGGTGCCCTGGTGGGTGCTGGTGCTGGGCGGCGGCGGCATCGTGGTGGGCCTGGTGACCTATGGCCGCAAGGTGATCGCCACCGTGGGCACCGGGATCACCGAGCTGACCCCCAGCCGCGGCTTCGCCGCCACCCTGGCCGCCGCCACCACCGTGGTGCTGGCTTCGGGCACCGGCCTGCCGATCTCCACCACCCATACCCTGGTGGGCGCGGTGCTGGGCGTGGGCCTGGCCCGCGGCATGTCGGCGCTGAACCTGCGAGTGATCAGCACCATCGCCATGTCCTGGTTGATCACCCTGCCCGCCGGTGCCGGCCTGGCGATCCTCTTCTTCTTTACGCTCAAGGGGATATTTGGCTAGCGGCGACCCGATCTCTTCCAGGTCCCGTTAAGCATCGCGGCGGCGCCCAAGGGTGCCGCCGTTTTCATTGGCTTGCTATAGTCGAAGCTCACTTCCTTCGTTCACCTGCTGCCGGAGTGCGGCCCTTGAATACGCGCTTTCCCTTCGTCGACTGGTTCCGTAACTCGTCCCCCTATATCAATGCCCATCGCGGCCGCACCTTCGTCATCCTGATCGAGGGCGAGGCCATGGCCGAGGGCCGAGGCGAGCAACTGATCCAGGACCTGGCCCTGCTGCACACCCTGGGCGTGCGCCTGGTGGTGATCTATGGCATCCGCCCCCAGGTGCAGGCGGTCCTGCAGGCGGAGGGCATCGCGCCGCGCCGGCACGAGGGGCGCTGGGTCGCCGACGACGCCATCATGGCCCGGGTCGAGCGCATCGCCGCCGAGCAGCGGCTGTGGCTGGAGGCGCGCCTCTCCCTGGGCCTGCCCAACACCCCCCTGCATGGCGTCGAGCTGACCGCCGTCTCCGGCAATCTGGTGATGGCCAAGCCGCTGGGGGTGCGCGAGGGCATCGACTACCACCGCAGCGGCGAGGTGCGGCGGGTGCGGGCCTCGGCCATCCAGGGCCTGCTCGACCAGGGCTCCCTGGTGGTGCTGCCGCCCCTGGGCTTCTCCAGCACCGGCGAGGTGTTCGACCTGGACGCCGCCGAGGTGGCCCAGCAGACCGCGGTGGCGCTGGGCGCCGACAAGCTGATCCTGCTGGGCGAGGCGGCGGGGCTGCATGACGCCAGCGGCCGGCTGCAGCGGCAGCTGACCCCCGCCGAGGCGACGCCGCTTATGGAGCGCGCCGCCCCCGGCAGCGAGCTGGCCCGTCACCTGGGCGCGGCCTGCGAGGCCGCCCGCCATGGCGTGGCTCGCACCCACCTGCTCTCCTGGCTGGATCACGACGCCCTGTTGGGCGAGCTCTTCACCCGCGACGGCGTGGGTACCATGATCACCCAGCACCGTTACGAGCAGTTGCGTGCCGCCGAGCTGGCCGATGTGGGGGGGCTGCTGGAGCTGCTGGAGCCCCTGGAGCATCGCGGCATGCTGGTGGCTCGCTCCCGGGAGCGCCTGGAGCACGAGATCGACGACTACCTGGTGATCGATCGCGACGGCATGGTGATCGGCTGTGCCGCCCTGCACTGCTTCGCCGATGCCGAGATGGGCGAGCTGGCCTGTGTGGCGGTGCATGGCGACTATCGGGGCGGCGCCCGCGGCGAGTTGCTGCTGGCGGAGATCGAGCGCCGTGCCCGCCGCCTGGGGCTGACGGCGCTGTTCGCCCTGACCACCCACACCACCCACTGGTTCTTCGAGCATGGCTTCCAGCTCGCCTCGGTGGGGGACCTGCCGCCCCTGAAGCGCGAGGCCTACAATCAGGCGCGCCGCTCCAAGGTGTTGATCAAGTCTCTGTAGGCGGCCGAATCATCGAGGCATCCGGACCAGGGCGTGTCGCCCGGATGCCTCGCTTCGGAGTGTCGCCAAAACGATTTTACTAAATAATTGATTTTAAAAGATTAATTTGGATTCTTTGCAAAGACGTCGGAGAATCGCGACGTTATGCCCGCCTGCTAGGGGCCGTCTGGCCCCACGCCTGCCGCTTACTTCCTGTCTTGTATTTTTAACCACATGAATTTAAAAGGTTTTTTAAAACCTGGCATGCGAATCGCTATGGTTAGGGTGAGCAGCGAGAAGGAGATTGTACGGCTCATCTCCTTCGGTCCCAGGCAAGGCGAGCATTTCGCTCCCTGTGCCGCTCGCCTCGCCCAGGGCCAGCGTCTGCTCCATGCGATGTGACACTCAGGTTGCGATGAGACCGGTGCCGCCGCGAGGCATGGAATGGCGCCGTTAGAGGGCAAGGATGCTCTGGCAAGGATGCCTCATCCCCTACGGGGGATCGAATTTCGATGGGCAGGGAAGGCCTGCCCGTCCCAGGAATGAAGCCGGGCGACTGCCCCCGTCGAGCTAGCCCCTGGCAGGCGATGATGCGCGACATGGCTTCCGGGCCTCGGCCCTGCGAGTAGCGATGCCCCCGGCCAGGCGGCAAGGCAACAATGCTCGTCCCCTTTAGTTCCCTGCGTACCTCGGGCCGACTCTGTCGGCCCATTTTTTTATGCCGGGCAGGGGGAGATAAGGACGACTGTCGGTGATTGACCACGACGCGGTTCGCAGTGTCGCCAAATGCATACTAAGCAACATGTTATTTATAAAGGATATTTCCTTTTCTTCCGAAAAGGCGTCTCCATAAGGAGACAAAACAGGGCTTGAAAGCAGAGGGCTTTCGCCGGCCGGCGGCGGCGACTCGCCAGGGTAGACTCTTAATTATTTGTATTTATTGAGTTTTTATTTCGTTGGCACGGCTTTGGCAATGGGTAGGGCAAGCGGGACGAATGACCGCGAGCACTGCCCCGCTAAGGGGAAGAATCTCGATAAGGCGCCCGATGGGCGGCTTATCCTGGAAGTCAGGCGTCACCCTCGATGGGCGGCCGATGACTTCGGGCCTCGGGCCCAACGGCGGTTTCGATCGATACGCCGTTACTTCAGTTCCCTGCGTACCTTGGGCCGGCTCTGCCGGCCCTCTTTTTTTGTGGGCGTTTTCCTGGCCTCCGCGGCATCTCTGGTATTCTCGGTGAGTATGATGCATGGCAACTTCCCTACTCCGGCATAGAACCCTGGTCATGACCACGCAGGTGTCGCGCCGTTGGCGCCCCCGTTCCCTATTGCAGCTGGTGCTGCTCGCCTTCCTGGTGGTGATGCTGCCGCTGGGTGTGCTGATGTTCCAGGCCGGCCAGGCGCTGGCCGAGTTGACCCGCCTGGCCGATGTCGGCGCCCGCCAGGCGGTGGAGGAGACCCGTCGGGCCCGGGCCCTGACCTCCCTGTCGCTGGAGATGGAGCGCAGCGCCCGCCAGTATGCGGTGGTGGAGGATCCCGGCCTGATGGCCATCTTCGTCGAGCGTCACGCCGAGTTCGAGTCGCTGCTGCGCGACCAGCGACGCCTGCTGCCGGACGACCCGGATATTCAGGCGCTCTTCCCGTTGCTCGAGGAGTTGGCCTCCCTGCCGGGGGTGGGGGGCGCCGAGGTGCGCGAGCGCCTGGATGCCTTCGCCGCCCTGGCCAACCATGCCGAGGCGGTGCGTCGGGCCACCAATCGCAAGATCGATGAGCGTATCGACGCGATTCGCGAGCGTGCCGACAATGTCCAGGCGCGACTCTGGCTGCAGACCCTGGCCCTGGTCTCCGCCAGCCTGGCGCTGATGCTGCTCTTTACCTGGCTGATCATGCGACCGATTCGCCAGCTGGAACGGCGTATCCTGGGGATCGGCGGTGACAGCCACACGGCGCCGGTGGCTCACTCCATCCAGGGACCGGCGGAGCTGGTACAACTGGGGGAACGCCTCGACTGGTTGTCGGCGCGTCTCGGCGAGGTGGAGGCCCAGAAGCAGCAGTTCCTGCGCCATATGTCCCACGAGCTCAAGACCCCCCTGGCCAGCGTGCGGGAGGGCACGGCGCTGCTCTGCGACGGGGTGGCCGGGCGCCTCGACCCGCGTCAGCGGGAGATCCTCGAACTGATCGATGCCAGCGGCGAGGAGCTGCAGCGGCTGATCGAACAGCTCCTCGACTACAACCTGCTCCAGCATCACCGCGAGGTGGACACCCAGCGCTTCGATATGACCGCGCTGATCGAGGAACTGCTGGCCAAGCACCGGCTGGCGCTGACCCACAAGGGCATGCGGGTCAGCGCCCCGGTGGTGTCCCTGGAGTGGTGCGCCGACCGCACCGCCACCGGGCGAATTCTCGACAATCTGTTGTCCAATGCCATCGCTTACGGCGAAGATGGCGGCGTCCTGGAGATTCGCCAGCGGCGCGAGGGGGCCACCCTGGTCCTCGAGGTGGCCAACAGCGGCGAGGCGATCGACGAGACGGACCGGGCCCGACTCTTCGAGCCCTTCTACCAGGGCCGGGCCCGCCGCAAGGGGGCCCTCAAGGGCTCCGGCATCGGCCTCTCGGTGGCCGTGGACTGCGCGCGCATGCAGCAGGGCAGCCTGGAGTTGATCGGCGATGATCTGCTGCCGGTGTGCTTTCGCCTGACCCTGCCCTGGCAGCCGGGGCCGCCTCCCAGCCTAGAACAGAAGAAGACCCCTGCACCGGCGGGCCCGGCGGCGCAGGAGCACGCAAGGAGCCGTTGAGTCATGAACTATCGTGTTGTCGCCACCCTGGTGGGCGCCGCGCTATTGGCCGGATGCCAGTGGCTGCCGGAAGCGCCCCAGGGCCTCGCCTCCCCGCCGCCGGTGGGGCCGTCCTGCGAACGGGAGATTCCGCTGCTGGTGGAGAGCGACTGCCTGCTGGACGCCTGGGTGGCCTTCGGCCTGGCCTCCCAGCGCGGTGATCGCGAGTGGCGGGACGGCCTGCTGGCGCGCCTCGAGAGTGAGGACGAGCGCTCGCGGCTGGCCCGCGCCATCCTGCTGGCCTGGGGGAATGAGCGCCAGTGGGACCGGGCCGCGGCGCTGCTGGAGGACACCACCATCGTCGCCGCTCCCGAGCCGTTGCAGCCGCTGCTGCGCTACTGGCGCAACGACCTGCAGGGGCGCCGTGGGCTGGTCGAACGGTTGGCGCGCAGCGAGCGCCAGCGCGAGGCCCTGGAGGCCGAACGCCTGGAACTGGAAGAGAAGCTCGAGGCGCTGACCGCCATCGAGCAGAGCATTAACCTACGTCAGCCGTCTCCATGACGGCGACCGGAGTCGAAGTGTGAAGCAAGCCGCGCATATCCTGCTGGTGGACGACGACGCCAGCCTGCTGAAACTCCTGGGCATGCGCCTGGAGAGCCACGGATTTCGGGTCACCACGGCGGCCAGCGGTCGCGAGGCCCTGGAGCGGGTCGAGGCCTCGCGCCCCGACCTGGTGCTCTCCGACCTGCGCATGGACGAGATGGACGGCCTGGCGCTGTTCCAGGAACTGCAGCGGCGCCTGCCCGGCTTGCCGGTGATCATCCTCACCGCCCACGGCTCGATTCCCGATGCGGTGAGCGCCACCCGCCAGGGGGTCTTCAGCTTCCTCACCAAGCCGGTCAATCGCGACGAGCTGTTCGCCGCCATCGACGAGGCCCTGGCCCAGACTCCCCGGGGCGGCGAGGGCGAGCAGGGCTGGCGGGCCGAGATCATCACCCGCAGCCCGGAGATGGAACGCATCCTCGAGCAGGCGCAGATGGTCGCCGCCTCGGACGTCAGCGTGCTGGTCACCGGCGCTTCCGGCTCCGGCAAGGAGCTGCTGGCCAGCGCCATCCACAAGGCCAGCCCGCGGGCCGACAAGCCGTTCGTGGCGATCAACTGCGGCGCCCTGCCGGAGCAGCTGCTGGAGAGCGAGTTGTTCGGTCATGCCAAGGGCGCCTTCACCGGCGCGGTCAGTCAGCACCAGGGCCTCTTCCAGGCCGCCGACGGCGGCACCCTCTTCCTCGACGAGATCGGCGACATGCCGCTGCCGCTGCAGGTCAAGCTGCTGCGCGCCCTGCAGGAGCGCCAGGTGCGGCCGCTGGGCTCCACCGTCTCGATGCCCATCGACGTGCGGATCATCTCCGCCACCCACCGCGACCTGAGCCGCGCCATGGCCGACGGCGACTTCCGCGAGGATCTCTACTACCGCCTCAACGTGGTCAACCTCAAGCTGCCGGCCCTCAAGGAACGCGCCGAGGACGTGCCGCTGCTGGCCAAGCACCTGGTCGCCAAGGTGGCGTCCCGCCACAAGGCCTTCGTCAAGGGCTTCTCGCCGGAGGCCCTCAACCTGCTGGCCTCCTGCGCCTGGCCGGGCAACGTGCGTCAGCTGGTCAACGTGGTGGAGCAGTGCGTGGCCCTGAGCAGCGCGCCGATCATTCCCGAGGCGCTGGTCTCCCAGGCCTTGGCCGCCGAGGAGAATGGCCTGCCCACCTTCAACGACGCCCGCGCCGGTTTCGAGCGCAGCTACCTGATCAAGGTGCTGAAGATCACCGAGGGCAACGTCACCCAGGCGGCACGCATCGCCGGGCGCAATCGCACCGACTTCTACAAGCTGCTGGGGCGCCACGACCTGGAGCCGAGCCGTTTCAAGCCCGGCGCCGAGTCGAGCTGACGCCCCACCGGGTGGGGCGTCGGGGCGGGACCTACTCGGGCATCTTGGTCTTGCGCAGGTAGGGGAAGATGGTCTCGAACTCGCCGAATTTTTCCTTGGCCTCGGCATCGGAGACGCTGGGCGGGATGATCACGTCCTCGCCGACGGTCCAGTTGACCGGGGTCGCCACGCCCTTGCTGGTGGTGGCCTGGAGGGCATCCAGGGCGCGCAGCACCTCGGCGAAGTTGCGGCCCACGGTCATCGGGTAGGTCATGGAGAGCTTGAGCTGCTTGTCCGGGCCGATGATAAAGACGGTACGCACGGTGGCGCTGTCGGCCGGGGTGCGGCCGTCGGGCAGGTAGGCCTCGGCGGGCAGCATATCGAACAGCTTGGCGACCTTGAGGTCGTTGTCGGCGATGATCGGGAAGCCCACCGGGCACTCGGCATACTGCTCGATATCACCGATCCAGCCCTTATGTTCCTCGACCCCGTCCACGGAGACGCCGATCACCTTGGTGTTGCGCTGCTTCCACTCCCCGTCGAGCTGGGCCACGGCGCCGAACTCGGTGGTGCACACCGGCGTGAAGTCCTTGGGGTGAGAGAAGAGGATGGCCCAGCCGTCGCCGATCCAGTCATGGAAGCGGATCGGCCCCTGGCTGGTCTGCGCCTCGAAATCGGGGACGACATCATTGATACGCAGTGACATGGTGTGGTTCCTTCTAGCGGAATGAATGCGAGCCGGCGGGCCAGGGGAGAAGGGGCCGCCGGTAGCGAATGGCAGGTTGCCAATTAGACCCTAGCACACCCGGAGCGGCGGGCGGCAGCGGCGTTGTCTCAAGGCGTGTCGGTCGCCTCGTCGCGGTGAACGGCGGTGACTTCCAGGTCGAGGCGTCCCTCGCCGAGGCGGGCACCGAGCCGCTGTCCAGGGTGGGTCTCCTCGGCGCGACGCACCACCCGTTGCGCCTCGTCCTCGAGGATCGCATAGCCGCGCCCCAGCACCGCCAGCGGGCTCACCGCCTGCAGCTCCCTCACCACCCCACCGAAGCGTTCGCGATGCCGGGCCAGCTCCCGGGGCATGGCCGTGCCCAGGCGGCGCCGGGCGGCCTCCAGGCGCTCCCGGGCCTGGCGCAGCTGGCGGTGGGGCGGATGGGCGGCCAGGCGGCGGGCCAGTTGCCCCTCGCGGCGGCGCTCGTTCTCCAGGCGCAGCTGCATGGCGCGGTGCAGCCGCGCGCGCAGCTGCTCGAGGGCCTGGCGCTGGGTCGCCAGCCGCTCGCCGGGGTGGCGCAGCCGGGCACGCAGGTGATCGAGGCGCTGGCCCTCGCGGTCGAGGCGGGCGCGCTGGGCGCGCACCAGGCGTGCCTCCCACTGGCCCAGGCGACGGCGCAGGTCGGCCTGGTCCGGCACCAGTTGCTCGGCGGCGGCGGAGGGCGTGGGGGCGCGGACGTCGGCGGCGAAGTCGGCCAGGGTCAGGTCCACCTCGTGGCCCACCGCCGACATCACCGGCAGCCGCGAATGGAAGATGGCCCGCGCCAGGTGCTCGTCGTTGAAGGCCCAGAGGTCCTCCAGGCTGCCGCCGCCGCGGGTGATCAGGACGGCGTCCCGGGCCGGGTCCAGGTTGGCCTGGCGATTGAGCAGGGCCAGGGCGCGGATCAGGCTCGGGGCCGCCTCGCGGCCCTGCACCGGTACCGGGATCAGGGTGGGGCGGGCCAGGGGCCAGCGCGCCGCCAGCACCGCCAGCACATCGCGGATCGCCGCGCCGCTGGGCGAGCTGAGGATCAGCAGGTGGCGGGGCGGGTAGGGCAGGGGGCGGGCATTGGCGAAGACGCCCTCCGCCTCCAGTTGGGTCTTGAGGCGCTGGTAGGCCGCCAGCAGCTCGCCCTCGCCGCTGGCCTGCACCGCCTCGACGATCAGCTGGTAGTCGCCGCGGGGCTCGAAGATCGACAGCCGGCCGCGTACCTTGACCCGGTCGCCGTCGCGCATCGGCGCCGCCACGAAGCGTGCCCGGGTGCGAAACAGCGCGCAGCGCAGCTGCGCCTCGGCATCCTTGAGGGTGAAGTAGACATGCCCCGAGGCCGGCCGCGACACCCCGGAGAGTTCGCCCTCCACCCAGCAGTCGCCGAAGTCGCGCTCCAGCAGCAGGCGGGCCTGGCGGTTGAGCTGGCTGACGGAAAGCGGGGCGGGGGTGTCGGACATGGCGGGGCTCCTCGGGCTAAGGCGCCCAGCCTAGCATGCCATGGGCCGCGGAGCGCAGCGTCCCCCGAACGCGGCAGGGCTGGCTTTGTGGCCCGGGGCTACCCTGGGGGCAGGCCGTCGCGGGGCGCTGTGAACCCCTCCCTGGGCGCTACTTTTGCCATCCATGGCAAAAAACCCCGCTCCATCCTACCCCCAGCGCCCCTCAGCCATTCCAACTGCGATGGCTCTGCTTAAGGCAGTGCATTTAGGCAGTACATTTCACACCTGAAAAGCCGCCTTAGGCGGGCTTACTCGTCGGGGGTGACCGCATCCCGGGCCGCCTCCCAGGCCTGCCGGGCATTCTCGCGGGTGGTCTCCCAGGCCCGCTCGGCGCCCTCCTGGGTCGCCTGCCAGGCGCTTTCGGCGCCTTCCTGGGTCCGCATCCAGGCCTCGCGGGAGCGCTCCCGGGCCTGCGCCCACCAGGCGTCGTTATAGGTCGGGTAGCCCTCGACCTCCTCGGCGCTGGCCTCGAGCATCACCCGGTGCTCGGCATCGCCGTCGTTCTCGAGGTCGGTAATCAGGGTGAAACGGCCGGACTCGACGATGAATTCGCGACCGCCGAGGCCCAGGGCGTTGCCGCTCTCGACCACCAGGGCGGTGATCTGCATCGCCTCGTCGAAGAGGATGTCCTCGACCTCGCCGACCCGCTCGTCGGGGTTGCCGGTCAGGTAGACGCCGGCGTCGAGAATATCGTCGGCGGAGTAGAGCCCCTGGGGCTGGTAGGTCGATTGGGCCTGGGCGCCCAGGGCCAGGCCGCCGGCCATGGCGGCAATGGCGAGGGACAGGGTCGGTTTGCGCATCGAATCACTCCTTTCCTTGGGTGGAACTTGGCTGACGCCCCTTTACCCTAGCCGAGGCGCGCCGATCCGACAGTGATTCCCTGTGTTGTCCTGTTTGGCTCTGTTACCCGGCGGTGGCCCCCGTGACGGGGCCCGCTCATGGCGTTATAATGGCGGATTAATTTCCCCACGCCCCGTCCCTCATCATCTGCTTAACATTGGGTGTTGCCGATATGCTACGTATGGCGCAAGAAGCTCTTACGTTCGATGACGTATTACTCGTTCCCGGCTACTCAGAGGTCCTGCCCAAGGATGTCAGCCTCAAGTCCCGCCTGACCCGCAACATCGAACTCAATATCCCCCTCGTTTCCTCCGCCATGGATACCGTCACCGAAGCTCGCCTGGCCATCGCCATGGCGCAGGAAGGTGGCATCGGCATCATCCACAAGAACCTGACCATCGCCGGCCAGGCCGCCGAGGTGCGCAAGGTCAAGAAGCACGAGAGCGTGATCGTCAAGGATCCCGTCACCGTCAGCCCCAAGGCCAAGCTGGAAGACCTGCTGGCCATGGCCGACGAATATGGCTACTCCGGCTTCCCGGTGGTGGAGGGCGAGACCCTGGTGGGCATCGTCACCGGCCGCGACATGCGCTTCCAGCCGGACTACAGCGATACCGTGGCGGGCATCATGACGCCCAAGGAGAAGCTGGTCACCGTGCCGGTGGGGACCCCCCTGGAGGAGATCAAGGCCAAGCTGCAGGAAAGCCGCATCGAGAAGATCCTGATCGTCGATGACCAGTTCCACCTGCAGGGCCTGGTCACCGTGCGGGATATCGAGAAGGCGCGGACCTACCCCATGGCCGCCAAGGACAGCGACGGCCGCCTGCTGGTGGGTGCCGCCGTGGGCACCGGCCCCGAGACCCCGGACCGGGTCGCCGCTCTGGTGGACGCCGGCGTCGACGTCATCGTGGTGGACACCGCCCACGGCCACTCCAAGGGCGTCATCGACCGCGTCGCCTGGGTCAAGGCCAACTTCCCCCAGGTGCAGGTGATCGGCGGTAATATCGCCACCGCCGCGGCCGCCAAGGCCCTGGCCGAGGCCGGTGCCGATGGCGTCAAGGTGGGCATCGGCCCGGGCTCCATCTGCACCACCCGCATCGTCGCCGGCGTGGGCGTGCCGCAGATCAGCGCCGTGGCCAACGTCTCCGCCGCCCTCGAGCCCTATGACATCCCGCTGATCGCCGACGGCGGCGTGCGCTTCTCCGGCGACCTGGCCAAGGCCGTCGCCGCCGGCGCCAGCTGCGTGATGATCGGCGGCCTGCTGGCCGGCACCGAGGAGGCCCCCGGCGAGGTGGAGCTCTACCAGGGCCGCACCTACAAGGCCTACCGCGGCATGGGCTCCATGGGCGCCATGGCCCAGAGCCAGGGCAGCGCCGACCGCTACTTCCAGGACAAGGACGCCGGCGCCGAGAAGCTGGTGCCGGAAGGCATCGAGGGCCGGGTGCCCTACAAGGGCGTGATGAGCGCCATCGTCCACCAACTGATGGGTGGCCTGCGCGCCTCCATGGGCTACACCGGCTGCACCTCCATCCAGGAGATGCGCACCAAGCCCGAGTTCGTGCAGATCACCGGTGCCGGCTTCGCCGAGTCCCACGTCCACGACGTGCAGATCACCAAGGAAGCCCCCAACTACCGGGCGAGCTAAGCCTGCAAGCTTGAAGCCGGAAGCTTGAAGCTGGAAGCGGGCAAGATGCCGCTTCCAGCTTTCGCTTTTACGGTACCGTTGCTTCTCAAAGGAAAGGCCAGATGACCGACATTCACGCCCACAAGATCCTGATCCTCGACTTCGGCTCCCAGTACACCCAACTGATCGCCCGCCGGGTCCGCGAGATCGGCGTCTACTCCGAGATCCGCGCCTTCGACATCACCGAAGAAGAGATCCGCGAGTACAACCCCAACGGCATCATCCTCGCCGGCGGTCCCGAGTCCGTCACCGAGCTCGACTCCCCCCGTGCGCCCCAGTGCGTCTTCGAGATGGGCCTGCCGGTCTTCGGCATCTGCTACGGCATGCAGACCATGGCCGAGCAGCTCGGCGGCGCCGTGGAAGGCTCCCACCAGCGCGAGTTCGGCTACGCCCAGGTGCGTATCGACGAGACCACCGCGCTGTTCCGCGATATCTCCGACCATATCGACCACGACACCGGCAAGAGCCTGCTCGATGTGTGGATGAGCCACGGCGACAAGGTGGCCCGGGTGCCCGACACCTTCACCGTCACCGCCTCCACCCCGAGCTGCCCCATCGCCGCCATGGCCTGGGAGGAGAAGCGCTTCTTTGGGGTGCAGTTCCACCCCGAGGTGACCCATACCCTGCAGGGCCAGCGCATCCTCGAGCACTTCGTGCTGGAGATCTGCGGCGCCGAGCGCCTCTGGACCCCGGCGCAGATCATCGAGGACCAGATCCAGCGCGTCCGCGAGCAGGTGGGCGACCGCCATGTGCTGCTGGGCCTCTCCGGCGGCGTCGACTCCTCGGTGGTGGCGGCCCTGCTGCACAAGGCCATCGGCGACCAGCTGACCTGCGTGTTCGTCGACAACGGCCTGCTGCGCAAGAACGAGGGCGACCAGGTAATGGAGACCTTCGCCCAGCATATGGGCGTCAAGGTGATCCGCGTCGACGCCGAGGAGCAGTTCCTCTCCAAGCTGGCCGGCGTCAATGACCCCGAGGCCAAGCGCAAGATCATCGGTAACACCTTTATCGATATCTTCGACGCGGAATCCGCCAAGATCGAGGGCGTCGACTTCCTGGCCCAGGGCACCATCTACCCCGACGTCATCGAGTCCGCCGCCGCCAAGACCGGCAAGGCCCATGTCATCAAGTCCCACCACAACGTGGGTGGCCTGCCGGAAGACATGAAGCTCAAGCTGGTCGAGCCGCTGCGCGAGCTGTTCAAGGACGAGGTGCGCAAGCTCGGCCTGGAGCTCGGCCTGCCCTACGACATGGTCTACCGCCACCCCTTCCCGGGGCCGGGCCTGGGCGTGCGTATCCTCGGCGAGGTGAAGAAGGAGTACGCCGACATCCTGCGCGAGGCCGACGCCATCTTTATCGAGGAGCTGCACAACTCGGGCTGGTACCACAAGACCAGCCAGGCCTTCGCCGTCTTCCTGCCGGTGAAGTCCGTGGGCGTGGTCGGCGACGGCCGCCGCTACGAGTGGGTCATCGCCCTGCGCGCCGTGGAGACCATCGACTTCATGACCGCCCGCTGGGCCCACCTGCCCTACGAGCTGCTGGAGAAGGTCTCCAACCGCATCATCAACGAGCTCGCCGGCGTCTCCCGCGTCACCTACGACGTCAGCAGCAAGCCCCCCGCGACCATCGAGTGGGAATAACACTCGCCGTCGCATGACGCTGCCGGTCGACAGGAACCCGCCACTCGGCGGGTTCCTTTTTGTCCGGCCTCGGCGAGCCCATCGTTGAAGAGAGAGGGTGAGATGAGGACGACCATGTTTAGGGCACTGGCCTGTCCGCTGGACGGCGAGCCGTTGCGACGAGGCGACGGCGCCTGGCGCTGCGATGCCGGCCATGGCTTCGATATCGCCCGCCAGGGCTACGTCAACCTGCTGCCGGTGCAGCACAAGCGCTCCCGGGATCCCGGCGACAGCAAGGAAATGGTCGCGGCGCGTCGCCGTTTCCTCGAGGCCGGCCACTATCGGCCGATCGCCGAGGCCGTCGCCCGGGCCGTGCTGGCGCAGGCACCCGCCGGCGGAACGCTTCGTTGCCTCGATGCCGGCTGCGGCGAGGGTTACTACCTGCGCGAGCTGGCCAGGGCCCATGAGCAGGCCCAGGATGGGGCGGCCGGCGACGACCGGACGCTGGCCCTGCTGGGAGTGGATATCTCCAAGTGGGCGGTGCTCGCCGCCGCCAAGCAACAGAAGGCCGCCACCTGGGTGGTGGGCACCAATGCCCACTTGCCGGTGCAGGAGAGCAGCCTGGACGTCGTGCTGTGTCTGTTCGGCTTCCCCGTCTACCCTGAGTTCGCCCGCGTGCTGAAACCGGGCGGCGTGCTGCTGCGGGTCGATGCCGGCCCCGACCACCTGCGCGAGCTGCGCGAGATCATCTACCCCAGCCTCAAGCCGCCGCGGGCCGATAATGGCACGCCGCCGCAAGGCTTCGCGCCCCTCTCCCGGGAGACGCTGCGCGATACCATTTACCTCGATGGCGCCGGGCCGATCGCCGACCTGCTGGCCATGACGCCGCATCTCCATCGCGCCAAGGCCGAAGGCCGGGAGCGGGCGGCGGCGCTGGAGTCGCTGACCGTGACCCTGGACGTGCGGCTGACGCAGTGGGTCTACCATCCCGCGGGGTAGGGCCCATTATCGACGGACTCGGGACGGCCTCCTCGGTGCCTGATCGCCGCCTGGCGACACGCCCCTCCAGGACGCAAAGCGCCCGCCATTTGGCGGGCGCTTTGCGTTCCCACGCTGGGCTGGGCTTTAATGTCCTAAGGTCATTGAGACGTCGGCCGATAACAACACCTATGGAACTGTCGCAGGGAGGTGGCATGCAGGGCCATCGAGGAATGCAGGGCAGGGCGGTAGCCTGGCCGCCCCGGGAGCCGAGGGGTAAGGGGGCGTCACGATATGCTTAGGCGAGCGCTGCATCGCCAGCTCTCGCCCCAAGCCTGGCGGGAGGTGGGCCTATCGCCCGTCAACAAGGTCGTCTGTGCCTTGATCCTGCTGGCCTCCCTGGTGGCGGTGGTGGAGACCGAGCCCACCATTCGCCGCCTGGCCCCCGGCATCTTTCGCGGCATCGAAGTCATCTTCGTCACGCTCTTCGCCGTCGAGTACCTGGCCCGCGTCTATGCCGCCGGTGAGGATCCCCGCTATCGCGGTATCGGCGGGCGGCTGCGCTATCTCGTCACCGTCTGGGCGCTGATCGACCTGATCGCCATCCTGCCCTTCTTCCTCGGTTTCCTCGCCCAGAACAACGCCTTCCTGCTGCGCATCTTCCGGGTGCTGCGGCTGCTGCGCCTGTCGCGGCTGGGGCGCTTCAGCCGGGCCTGGTCGGCCCTGGCCGAGGCCCTGAGCGCCCGAATCCACGAGCTGCTGCTCAGTATCGGCGTGGCCGGCCTACTGCTGCTGTTCTCCTCCGCCTGCCTCTATGCCGTGGAGGCCGCCGATCAGCCGGAGGCCTTCGGCAGCGTGCCCCGGGCGCTGTGGTGGAGCATCGCGACGCTGACCACCGTGGGCTATGGTGATGTGACACCCATCACCGCCCTGGGCAAATTCTTCGCCGGCCTTACCGCCGTCGCGGGCATCGGCATTATTGCCATGCCCACCGGTATCCTGGCCGCCGCCTTCAGCGACGCCTTCCAGAATAAGAAAGAACAATAAGGAGAGTGAGGATGGAACGCCCCGATTTCGTGAAACGCGCCGAGGTGGCCCGGCTGATTCCGGTGACGGCCGATACCAACCGGGAACAGCGGGCGGCCTCGATCCTGCTGGCCGCCTTGCGAGGCGTGCAGGAGTTTCGACAGCTGATGCTGGGCTCGCTGGGGCTGCGGATCGGCAGTCGTGCCACCCTGGAGGCCTGGACGGAGGTGGCATTGGAGGCCGATGCCGATGCCGCCAAGAGTGACCGTCCCGATGGCCTGATCGTGCTGGAAACGGGGCGCAAGCGCTGGTCGGCCCTGATCGAGGCGAAGATCGGACATGCCGAAATTGGCGAGGAGCAGCTCAAGCATTACCTCCAGCAGGCCAAGAAACACAAGGTGGATGCGGTACTCACCATCACCAATCAATTCGTGGCCATGCCTTCCCACCATCCGGTGAAGGTGCCGAAGACCCTGCTCAAGGGCGTCGAACTCTTCCACTGGTCATGGATGTATGCGGTGACCCAGGCAACGCTGCTGCTGGAGTCCGGCGAAATCAACTCGCCGGATCAGCGCTTCCTGCTGGAAGAAGTGTTGCGCTACCTCGGCCATGACTCCAGCGGCATCTCCCGCTTCGACAGCATGAATCGTGAATGGAAGGACCTGGTCGGCAAGGTCAAGAGCGGTGCCGTGTTGGGCAAGGGCACCGAAGAGGTCGAGAACACCGTCTCCAGTTGGCATCAGGAGCAGCGCGATCTCTGTCTGGTGATGAGCCGCAAGCTGGGCCGGCCCGTCAAGCTCAAGCTGGCCCGCGCCCACCGCACCGATCCGGTGAAGCGCCTCAAGGACGACTGCGAAGTCCTGGCCAAGGACAAGGTATTGAGCTGTTGTCTGGAAGTGCCGGATGCCGCCGCCGATCTGGAGGTCACCGCCGACCTTACCAAGCGCACCATCGTCTGCGCGATGCGCCTGGCGGCACCCCAGGACAAGAAACGCAGCACCGCGCGGGTCAACTGGTTGGCGCGGCAGCTCACCAAGGCGGAGCCCGAGAGCATGTTCGTCAAGGCGGTTCGCCCCGGCAGGGCCGAGGAGACCCAGGCGCCCCTGGCCCAGGTCCTCGAAGACGCCGCGGCGCTGGATTCACCGGCCACCGCCGTGGTGCCCAGCGCCTTCGAGGTCTTCTATATGGCCGATTTGGCCCACCGCTTTTCCGGCAGCAAGGTCTTTATCGAGGAACTGGAGAAGGCGGTCCCGCACTTCTACGAACAGGTAGGCCAGCGTCTTCGCGCCTGGGTGGCACCGCCGCCCAAACTGCATCGACGAGATCCGGTTGAGGAAAAACTCGATAACGAGCAGGAAAATACGGAGGGAGGACAAGATGATACGGCAGGGTGGGATGCGGCTGAGTAGAGCGAGTTTTGTAAAGACTGCTTTACGCGTAGCTCATCGCCCTGAGCTTGCAACTATGGTAGAAAAGGCCTTTGATGAGGAGTGTAAGAAATACTTTTGTCTGCTCTTAGGGTTTGAAAATTCATTAGTTAGTTTTCTAGACTAGATAATCCCATGATTTTGTTTGGTTTTTCGAGTTTTTATGAGGCTTTGCATGAAAGAGAGAGATAACTTAATAAGGCTCTTTAGAAGGTATGGGTTTGAGTATAGGAGCTCGGCGTCAAATGGTGAGTATTTGGCGTTTACGTTTAAGTCGGGTTTTTTCCATAATGCAGAGCTTGTGTCTTTAGAGAGTGAAAGGAAGCGTGAGATTGAAGAAGAGATGGAGCCTGCTTATCGAGATCTAGAGAAGCTGGGTTTTTCAACAAAAAAGACATTCTATAAATCATTTGAAGAGGTTGAAAAAAGTCTATTTGATGGGTTTTTCAATACTGAAGAGTGGAAGGGGAAGATTAAGAATGAATATAAGGCCTACTGTAGAAAGGTCTTGAGCGTCTTGCCAAAAGAGGCTGAGCGCTATAGCTATATAAAGGCTCCGTTTAGGAAAAACAATAACCTTATAGAAGGAGACATTGTTAGAGATATATGTGATTCGTTATGTGATTCTGGACCTCAGCTAATAATCATCGAAGCTCCGGCAGGGTTTGGGAAAACCTGCACTTCCTATGAGATAATAAATACTTTGGCAAGTGGTGATGGTGGAAGACCGATACCATTTTTCACTGAATTTTCTAGAGATAGACAGGCTAGGGTGTTTAGTCACATCTTTATCAGGGAGGTTGATAGATCTTTCAGTTCAGTCAACTCTAATGTGGTTATTGAGGAGGTGAAGGAAGGGCGTGTTGCAGTAGTCCTTGATGGTTTTGATGAGCTTCTTCATGATAAAAGTTCAAATATAGAATCAAGTGCTAGTTTCGATAATGCTGAGCCGATGCTAGAGACGATCAGTGAGCTTTTGACAAAGAATGCAAAGGTGGTTCTCACCTCTAGAAGGTCAGCTATATTCGACGGGGAGATGTTTAACGAGTGGGTGAGAAGATATGATGATAGGTTTTCAATAAATAGGTATAGGATTGAAAGGCCAGAAGTTAAAGACTGGATTCCAGTGGAAAGGCTTCAGAGATTAGAAGAGGTGGGCATTAATGTAGAGAAGCTTTCCAATCCTATTATACTAAGCTTTCTAAGGTTTGTTGGAGACGAGTATTTTCTAGAACTTTGTGAACGCCCATCATTGATCGTGGAGCAGTATTTTACATCCATGCTTGAGCGTGAGATGGACCGTCAAGAGTTAAGGATGAATCCGGATGAGCAGACAGAATTGCTGAGCTTAGTCGCAGGAGATATGTGTGACAATGATTATACCTCTGATTCAAGGGAAAAAATTATAAGTGTCATAAAAGACAAGGGCGGTAATCTGTTGAGTAATGTAAGATCGCTGTACTCTCCCAAGGATAGGCCAACCATAGATAAGTTGGCTACAACGCTTTCTAACCATGCTTTTTTTGACCGCAGTAGCCAAGGGGATAATAACATTGAGTTTGTTAACGAATTTGTGTTTGGTAATTATATCTCAGAAGGTGTTGTAAGGTCTAAGGAGGATTGGCTTGCTAATGACGAAAGGTTTGTAGAGCCCGCTGTTTTTTCTTATGTTGCAAGGGATGGTAATGATAGGGAATTGTTATGGGAAAAGTTGGAGTTCATGAGGGGGTTTCTTGACCCTTCCTCAAGGATGAAGTTTGAAAGTCTCTTGATGGAACAGGTGGGTGATGAAGATTACAATGAGTGTGAGATATCATCAGTCCACTTTGGTGCCGTACCATTTTTCATGGAAAGCTGTATAAGTGGTAGTGTTTTTAATGGTTGTGTGTTTAAAGGGGTTTTCTTTAATTTTAAAAATTTTCATGATGTCACCTTTTTGAGTTGTGACTTTTGGGATTGCTCTTTCTCTAATGAGGCTGGATTAAGTGACGAGGTGAGTTTCTACAATTGCCGTGACAACAATGATATGGTTGATAAGCTTGAGGAACTCTCTAGCAATGACTCTGAAGACGAGGTAAGCGAAAAAGATGATGTTTCTATATATATATTCTCTAAGATATGGCCTGTCGGAAGTCAATCTATAGAAAGAATTCATTTTTTCACAAAGACATTGTTTAATACCGATGAGTTCTCAAGAAAAGATATAGTAAGAGGAATAAAAAAACTGAAAAAAGATGGGTTTCTTGAGGATGCTAAAGACAATAATTTCGTAGCAATAAATAAGTCAAAGATTAGTGAAATAAAAGCGATGTTGGGGAGGGGGTGATTGTGAGAGGCGTTAATCCGGAGGCCGTTATGAATGAAGTTTCCTCTCGTATTTCATCCCAGCTTGATTCGATAGGGATAATGTATAGAATTTTCTCTAGAGCAAAAAGCCGGCACTCTATCGATAGTAAGTTGTCTAGAGATTTCCGTTATGGGAAAGATAAGAAGCTCCAGGATCTCATTGGTATCAGGATAATATTATATTTTAATGATGATGTCGATACGGTTAGGTCTATAATATCCTCGATTTATGATGAGCGATCAAGTGACGTGAGCATAGATGAGTATAAAAGCGACGAGTTTAAAGCTGTTAGATATAATATAGTTTATTCACTGCCCGGCAATCTTGTTGAAGTGCTTAATATCAATGGGCATGAAGACTTCCTTGATTCTACTTTTGAGCTTCAAATTAGAACGATATTCTCTGAAGGATGGCACGAGGTTGAACATGATTTGAGGTACAAGTGCAAGTCGGATTGGGAGGGTTTTGATTATCAGAGTAGAAAGCTCAATGGGGTTTATGCATCACTGGAGACCAGTGAGTGGACTATGATTAAGATTTTTGATGATTTGGCATATAATCATTATAAGAGTGGTGATTGGTCTGCAATGCTACGTCAAAAACTAAGGTTGAGGATTCTAGATGATTCTATTGATGAGGGGATTGTTGATGTATTAGAAGACCGAGAGGTTGCAAAGAAGTTCTATAGGCTGGATCGTTCTGAGCTTGTTTCTCTTATGAGTGAGAAAGAATTTTTCTACCCATTGACACTAAACAATATTATATATTTTTCAAACATTCATCTCGTCAAAGATGCTAGGATTTATGATCTCACTCCTCATGTCATGATTGAGGAAATGGGCGGGTGATTTTTACATAAGTGGTTTTTTTAATGATCTTCTCTAGGGGTTAGGATTGTAAGGTAAATACCATCACACCTCACACCTCATATAGGCGGCCCTAAATCGGCCGGGGCCGCCTGGTGGGGCCATCTCCTCTGGCTTGTAGCCGTCTCCTATCTCCTCCGCTATCTTGCCAGCTGTGTTGCCGGCGGCGCTGTCCCGTGACCAGCTCGACCAGGGGGTCGGGGCAGATCGCCTTGCAGATGCCGCCCCGGGGGCGCTGGATCGGGGCGTCCTCGGCGGCGAGCTGCGGCAGCGGGCGCGGGTTGGCGGTGCTGAAGGCGAGGAAGATATCGCCGGAGTTGTTGCCGCCGGGAGTGCCACCGCGGCCGATGCCGGCGCGCTTGGCCAGGCACCTGAGCTGGTGGGGCATCATGGGGGCGTCGGTGGCCAGCTCCGCGATGATCGAGCCCCGTTCGTTGTCGAGCCCGGGGAGGCGATGCTCGTCGCTTCACTCAGTGCAGCGGATTGCCGTCTGGTGAGGTTCTGCCAGGGCCAAGGCGATCACTTTTGCCTTCATTCCCCGAGCGACGGACCGAGTTCGCGATCAATACCCTTCCGGTCAGCCTCCTGACTGGCATGCTTCGGCGCACGATGCTCCCGATATGCCGCTGCCAACGTCTGCAAGGCTTCGCGGGAGCGCCGATCCGATAAGGTCGAGTGCAGCATGATCCGGGACGAAGGCAGCTCAGGCAGTCCCAATCGCTGACCCACTGCGATGGTGTCAGGTGGCGCGAGGCGGCAGGAGAAGGCGGCGACCGCTAACCCCGCCGAGACCGCTGCCATGACGGCCGCATGACCGCCGCCCACGAAGACTTCGCTCCATTGGATACCCGCGCCACCCAGGGCGCGCGTGGCAATGTCGCGCACGCCACAGCAGGGGGCCAGGGCCGCCAGCCGCAGCGGTTCGCCGGGCCGTTGGCTGAACCCCGGCGCGGCGAACCAGCCGAAATGCTCCGGCCCAAGGTCTTCGCCATCCCGGTGGTCGTCTTCCTGGCGCACGATCACCGCGTCCAGTTCGCCGTTGTCGAAGGCGTCGAGCAGGCTGCGGGAGTTTTCCAGGCGCACTTCGATGGTCAACGCCGGATCGCGCTCGTTCAGGCGTGCCAGCAGGGTCGGGATTTCTGGTCCTGCCACATGCTCCGCGATACCGAGCCGGAAGCGTCGACATTCGCAGGACAGTGCGACCAGAGCGCGTTCGTGCGCGGCAATGAAGTCGCGTGCGGCATTGAGGAAGACGGCCCCCTGGGCGGACAGACGGACCAGCCTGGGCGTGCGCTCGATCAGCTTGCAGCCCAGCCGTTCTTCCAGGCGCTTCAACTTCACGCTGATGGCGCCCTGTGTCGTGCCCAGGGCTTCCGCCGCTTTGGTGAAGCTCTGGAAGTCGGCGATGGTGACGAACGCCTGCACCGCTTCCACGTCCAACGTCAGTCTGCCCATGCTTTATCCGAATTTGTTGTCTCTGATATGTTCAACCATATCATTGTCGAATAGATGAGTCTTTCCTAGCATCCCTTCTGAACGTGCCGTGCGCGCCGGTATCGCCGTGCGGCAGCGGGTTTCCCGGTGGCCCCCAGCGGTGCTGCTTATCCAGGTCTTTCAGAAGGTTGTGTATGACTACCTCACCCTCATCTCAGGGCTCGTTTGCCCTGGCCGCCGTTTGTTTGTCCGCATTGATGCTGGGACTGGAAATTTCCAGCGTGCCGCCGATCCTGTCGACGATCGAGCAGGTCATGCAAGCCAGTTTCAGACAGCTCCAGTGGGTCATGGCGGCCTATACCATTGCCATGACGACCATCCTGATGGCCGTCGGCACGCTGGCCGACCGTTACGGCCGCAAGCGCGTCTTCACCATCGGCATCGTGGCGTTCGGCGTCACCTCCCTTGTTTGCGGGCTGACCGAGAGCGCCTCCATCCTGATCGTCGCCCGTTTTCTCCAGGGCCTGAGCGCGGCGATGATGCTGATCTGCCAGATCGCCATCCTGTCCAACCAGTTCCGGGACGGACGCGAGCGCGGCAAGGCCTTCGCCTGGTGGGGCATCGTGTTCGGTGCCGGCCTGGGCTTTGGCCCGATCATCGGTGGTGCCATCCTGGCGCTGGCGAGTTGGGAATGGGTGTTCCTGGTCCACGGGGTCCTGGCCGTTATCACGTTGTTCCTGAGCCAGGTCGGCGTGGAGGAGTCGCGCGACCCGCAGGCCACGCGCCTGGACATTGCCGGAATCGTGACGCTCTCCATCGCCGTGTTCTGCCTGGTGCTGTTCGTGACGCAAGGCCCTGTCCTCGGATTCACCAGTCCGGCGGCGCTGGGCATCATCGGGCTGGCCGTCGTGAGCTTGGTGGGATTCGTCATCGCCGAGCAGACCAGCCGCCGGCCGATGATCGAGTTCTCGGTCTTCAGGGTGCGCAACTTTTCCGGGGCCTTGCTCGGTTCGATGGGGCAGAACTTCAGCTTCTGGCCATTCATCATCTACCTGCCGATCTATTTTCACGTCGGGCTGGGCTACGACAGCGTGCAGACGGGCCTGGCCCTGCTGGCCTATACGTTGCCCACGCTGTTCATTCCCCCGCTGGCGGAACGCTTGTCCCTGCGCTATCAGCCCGGCGTCGTGATTCCCCTGGGGCTATCGATTCTTGGCCTGGGCTTCTTGCTGATGAAGATCGGCAGTGTCTCCGCACAGCCGGGCTGGCTGATCCTGCCGGGATGCGTGCTGGCCGGCATTGGCCTGGGTCTGACCAATACGACCGCCACCAATACGATCACGGTATCCGTTGCGGCCGAGCGCGCCGGCATGGCGTCGGGCGCGGATACCAGCGCCAGGATGATTTCGCTGGCCTTCAACATCGCGGTGATGGGATTCATCCTGGTGGAAGGCATCATGGCGTATCTACGGAACAGGGTGAATGTGCCCGACAGCACCGGCCTGCGACTGTTCGCGGAAAAGATTGCCGCCGGTGATGTCCGGGTGCTGGAGCAGAACCCGGCCTTGCTGTCCCATATCGCGGCACCCGGCGAGGCCATCAATGCCGCCCTGGTGTCTGGGTTCGGCTGGGTCATGGTGTACGGCGCAGCCAGTGCTTTTCTGCTGGCTCTGGGCAGCTATCTCACCTTCTCGCCCGGCAAGACAGCGCGGCGTGGTAGCGATGATCCAGGGACCCTGCAGGTATAGGAGAACACGCCATGAATCTTGGAATCATCGGTGCCGGGCACATGGCCCAGGCAGTGGGTTGGTTGGCGGTCAAGGCAGGTCATCGCGTCATGGCGAGCAACTCAAGAGGGCCACGAAGCCTGTTGGGTCTGCGTGAAGCACTGGGTTGCGAGGTTGGCAGTATCAGCGAGGCAGCAGCATTCGGGGATGTGGTCTTCGCGGCCATACCGCTTCAAGCCTATCGGGCCATTCCGGCGGCATCACTGGCAGGTAAGGTCGTGCTCAATCCGCAGAACTATTTTCCCCACTTCGGGCGCATCCCAGAATTGGAGAACGGGGAACTGACAACGGCGGAACTGCTGGCGCGGCATCTGCCGCGGTCGCACGTGGTCAAGGCGTTGAACTCCATCCTGGTGGAGGACGTGGTACCGGATGCCCGGCCTGGCGGTGCAGCGGATCGCCGGGCGCTTCCCATTGCGGGCGACAACGGAGAGGCCAAGCAGGCCGCCATCGGGTTCCTCAACGAGATTGGCTATGATGCCGTGGATGCGGGGCCGCTCGCGGAAGGCTGGCGATTCGAACGGCGCAGACCCGTCTATTGCGTGCCGTTGGACAAGGCCATGCTGGCGCAGAGGCGTGGCTGCCACGACGCGGGATGCGGTCATGCCGGAAGGGCATTGGCGCTATCAGACGGGCATTCGTGGTTGACGTCCAGTGCGATGCGACGGCCACGGCAATGGAGCAAGGCTATTGCGCAGTAGCGGGTAATGGTGCGGTGGCGAGCCCTGTATCGTGAGCGTGTGGGGCACGCCGAAGAACCTGGCAACCGGGCCATCACCCGCGATGACTTCCGGTCCCGGCCAGGCCTCGGCCTGCCCGCCGGAGTACTCTATGGCCCTCAAGGGGGGCGTTTGCCTGGTGGGGCCATCGCGTAGCAGCGGAGGCCTCCTTACCCGCGTGGCCGGCGGACGGCCCTCACCGTTCCGCTGCCCCCGCCACCGCAGAAGAAGCGATCACTGCCATCGGACTCGAGCCCGGATACGCCCACGCCGGGCGGCATCTCGAGACTCTCCAGCACCGCTCCCGTGCGTGGATCGATGCGCCGCAAGTCGCTCGAGTCCTCTTCCCAGGTGCCGTGCCAGAGTTCGCCGTCGACCCAGGTGACTCCGGTGACGAAGCGGTTGGACTCGATGGTGCGAAGAATGTCTCCTGACTGGGGATCGACCTGTTGGATCCGGCGGTCCCGATACTGCCCCACCCAGAGCGACCCTTCGGCCCAGGCGAGTCCGGAGTTGCCGCCGCCGGGGGGCGCCGGGATCGTGGCGAGCACGGCGCCGGTCTGCGGGTCGATCTTCTGGATGCGGTCCTCGGCGATCTGGAACAGGTGCTCCCCGTCGAAGGCCGTGCCGGCATGCGCGGCGACATCGATCGAACGCCGCGTCTCGCCGCTGGCCGGATCGAGGACGGTCAGGGTGTCGCCGGTGGCAAGCCAGATTTGCCGGCCGTCGTAGGTGACACCATGCACGGCATCGATGCCGGGAAAGGGGCCATATTCGCGGAGGATTTCAGCGGTTGAACGGTTCATGTAATTCTCCTGAGCGTTGTGTACGCCTTCATCCTAGGCACCCGGAAAGGGACCGGGGAGTAACAAGGTTGTCGTGAATCCCGGCACGGGTGGGGTCATCCAGCGCCGCGCTCGCCCGCGACCCAACGCCTGCACCTTGCCTGCCGCCGCCAGCGAGTCGAGGGCGCGCTGCACGGTGCGCTGGCTGGTGCCCAGCGCCAGCGCCAGGGCCGAGCTCGACCACGGCTCGCCGTCGTCGAGCAGGGCGAGCAGCGCGGCATGCGGCTCCTCGATCGGCCGTGCCAGCACCATGACCTCGTCGGCGCGGTGCGGCACCAGCGTGAAGCCTCGCTTCGTCGCGCGCACGTCGGCCAGCGCCTCAAGCTCCGTGCGCAGTCGGCCGACTTCGACGCGCAGCCGCGCGCGATGCGAGTCATCGGCGAACTTGGTGCGGAAGGCGTGCGCGATAAGCGTGCCCCTCGGCACGTCTCCCGGCCAGGCCTCGCCCAGCAAGCGGGCGAGCGCGAACAGCACCGGGCGGCTGGCGAGCGAGATCCGCGTGTGGGCGTCACGCACGACGTGGCGGCAGGCATCGACGACGAGGGCCTGTGATGCCAGCAAGGCTTCGACCTCCCCGAGCAGCAGGGGCCGCGCTTCGCCACGCGCGATCAGGCGTGCCGCGGGCGTGGTCAGCACGCGAACGGCGCTTTCGACCTCCGCCGTCAGCGCCGGGATCCCGGCGAGGCGTGCGCCACGCTCTGCCCGGGCGAGCGCGGCGCGTGCCGCCATCGTGTGCAGGCGGCGTATCGCGATCCCCGCCACCACGAGCGCGTGGGCCGTGCGCAAGGCGGGCGGGAGAGGCGCAGAGTCGAGATCGGCGAGTTCGGCGAGCGTCTGCTCCGCCTCGTCCAGGCGCCCGATCAGCAGCAGGCGCCGCGCCTCGAGGTAGCGCGCCTGGGCGGCGTTCACCCGGTCGCCATGTGCCTCGAGCGTCGCCCGTGCCGTGTCGAGCGCCTTCGCGGGCCAGCCGAGGTCGCGCGAGACGAGCGCGATCTCGGCCTCGGCGACGATACACCGTGCGCGGGCCACGGCCTCCTTGGCGCCGAAGGCGCGCGCCGCATTGCGCAGCAGCGCCTTGGCGCGATCGAGCTCGCCGAGCTGTGCCATCGCGATGCCGCGCAGCGCGAGCGCCGGCGCATCGTCGCGCAAGGCGACGCGGTTCAAGGCGCCGAGGGGATCACCCGCCGCGAGCGCACGGGCCGCGGCCGTGATCAGCGAGTCCATCGCCATCCCGCCACACTGGTTACTCCCAACGTTCGTTCACCTGGTCGCCACTGGATCCCATGGCCGGGCTTTTCCATTGGCTTCCCGATAGGCAAGGATAGGCTACTGAGCGCCGGACTGTTCGGGCTGGGCTCGGTGGCGGCGCCGCCGGCGTGGCAGGGCCGGGGGGACTCCAGGAAGGGGGATTTGACCTCAAGTAAGGTTGAGGCATTAGGCTCCGGGTGACGCTGGCAGCCATCACCGGAGGCAAGCATGCGACGCGTACAGCCCGACGTCTGGGAAACCGAGGTCGAGCACCCCTTCCCGGGGCTCTCCACTCACGCCTACCTGCTCGTGCGGGAGGCGGGCAACGTGCTCTTCTACAACACCGGCCATCGCCACGAGCTCGAGGGGATGGCGGAACTGGGTGGGGTGGCCTACCAGTTCCTGAGCCATCGCGACGAGCTGGGCGAGAGCCTGAACGCCATTCACGAGCGCTTCGGCGCGACCCTGGGCGGCCACCGGGCCGAGCGCGCCGACTTCGCCCGGGTACGCGAGCCGGAGCTGCTCTTCGAGCGGCGCGAGGTGCTGCTCGAGGGGATCGAGGCGATACCCGTACCGGGCCATAGCCCCGGCAGCACCTGCTTCCTGGTCGCCTCGCCCCACGGCAGGCGCTACCTGTTCACCGGCGACACCCTCTATCGCGGTGGGGAGGGTGTCTGGCGCGCCGGCTTTATCCCCGGCCACAACACGCCCGAGGATCGCCGGGAGCTGATCGAGAGCCTCGGCCTGCTCAAGACCCTGGAACCGGATGTGGTCTTCTCCAGCGCCTTCGGCGGCGAGAGCGGCTTCCAGGCGCTCGCGCCGGGCGAGTGGCCCGGGCTGGTCGAACGGGCCCTCGCCGAGCTGCGCGATCCCGGTCGGGAGTAGGGCGTTTCGGCGGGTGTTAGCCGCTTAGCCGCGTACGATTGCGGATCACCAGGTCGCTCAGGAAGTCGGCCAGGGTGCGGATGCGGCGCGAAGCGGCGACCGCACGCCTGCCGGCGGTGGGCGAACGCTACACCCCGGAGGGCATGAAGGGGGTGAACGCATGAGCCGATCGCGCGCAGCGCTCAGGCGAGAGCGGGACCGTCCCTCCCGTCAGCGTGTCTGCGCCATTGCAACGGCGAGAGGCCGGTATGACGACGGAACATCTTGGCCAGGGCCGAGGGGCTGCCGTAGCCCACCCGACCGGCGATGGCGTCCAGCGGCACGCCATCCCACAGCATGGCCTTGGCCAGGCTGAGTCGGTAATGGGTCAGGTATTCGGCAGGGGGCTGGCCGATGGTGCCGTGGAACACGCTGGCGAAGCGGGCACGGGACATGCCGGCCTCGGTGGCCAGGGTGGTCAGGGACCAGTTGGCGGCCGGCCGGTCGTGCATGGCGATCAGTGCCTTGGCCAGCTTGGGGTGTGCCATGCCCGCCAACAGCCCGGAATCCACCTCGCCGGAATCCATCAGGTAGCGCAGCAACTGAATGGCCAGCAGTTCACACAGCCGGTCCAGGGCCGCCTGCCGGCCACAACGTTCCTCCCGCATCTCGGCCAGCATCATGTCCAGCAGTCCGGACATGCTGGTCAGCCTGTCCAGTGGAATCACCAGCAGCGACGGCAGGGCGCGATAGATCGGGCCGCTGTTGCCGGCACCGAAACGGAACGATCCACACAGGGTTTCTGCCCCCTGGGGGCCCGGCCCGAACCGATGCGCGTCGGCGGCGGTAAGCAGGACCAGGACCGGTGCATCGAACCGTCGTGCTGGACCGTCCGCCAACGCCAGGTACGCCGTGCCCCGGCTCAAGATGTGGACATAGCCGGTGCCCGCCTCCGCCGGATGGTGGGTGTCATAGCACAAGGCTCCGGCATGAAACACGCTGGCAGCGAGGTGGAAGTTGGCGAGCAGGGCGGCGAGTCGGTCCACTATGAGACTCCTGGACGTATCATAAGGACATATGGAATCCAATCGTCCATATCTCGTCCTACACTACCAAGGCGAGGTGATCGAAACCACATCAGGGCCACACCACGAAAGAGGAGCACGGTCATGACGACGACCCATGCTGTCGGCCTGGCAGCACTGCTGACATTGACCATCGCCCCGGTGTTCGCCGCCGACTTGGCGACGACAACCTTCCGGGATCATGTGGATAGCGAGGGCAACATCTCACGACCGACGGATGTCCGGTCCAACTGGGTGCATCTGGGGAGCTGGGTGGTCGATGATGCCGAAGCCCCGGGCGCCGGCTTTCACGACGTCTACACCCAGCCCGAAGCCGCCGAGGCCTACCGGGACAGCGGTGAGTTCGCCGATGGCACCGTCCTCGTCAAGGAGATTCGCGGTATCGAGTCCGCCGAGAAGACCACCGGACCGGCGCTCTGGGCCGCCGAGCCGCGGGTCTGGTTCGTGATGGTCAAGGACGGCCAAGGCCGCTTCGACGGCCCCCATTGGGGCCAGGACTGGGGCTGGGCGCTCTTCACCGCCGACGAGCCGGAGGTGAATGTGTCCGAGAGCTTTGAAAACACCTGCATGGGCTGCCACACCCCGGCGCAGCAGACCGATTGGGTGTTCGTCGAAGGCTACCCGACGCTGAGATGAGGTAGGGATGACCGGGGGCGGTGGCAAGCAGCACCCAGCCACCCGGTCCGGACATCCCGCCCGTCATCAGCAACGGCCAGGAGTCGACGTCGCTCGGGCACGGCAACGCCGCTTGACTCTTCCAAGGTTCGGACTTTTCGACCAACAGCCCCCGGCCGGGCGGTAGCATCGATCGGGGAGTGCGTTTCTTCCCCCGGCTGACTCGGCGAGGCGCTGAAGCCGGGGGGAGCGTCGTACCGCGTGCCGTCAGTGTGCCTCGGCGGAGCCTTCGGCCTCGACGGCGGCTCCTTCCTCGATCCACGCCTCACCGGTCTCCTGGGCGGAGTCGAGGGTGCCGGTCGCCCCATCCAGGGCCGATTGGGCCTGCCCGCGAGCCTTGGTCGCGGCCTCGTTACCGGCGCGGCTCACCGAGTCCCGGGCCGTGTCGAGGCCGGTCTGACTCTCCTGCTCGATACGGACTCCGGCATCCGCCCGGCCGTCGCTCTCGAGTTCGCTGCGCTGATAGGTCTCGCCTTCGGCGCCGGCCTGGGCGCCGGCCTGGGCGGACCCACCAACGCCGACTTCCACGCCCGCTTTCGTGCCGGTGTCGAGGCCCAACAGGCCAGTGTCGGCCCGGGTCTCCGTCGAGGCGCCGACGGAGAGATCGGCCTGGACGGAGGAGGTAACGAGTCCTGCGACGGCCAGCGTCAGGCCGGCGGCTAATGTTCTGAGTCTCATGGCGTTTCCTTCTCGCTTGCCCCGGCTGGGGCGGATGGGATGCGGGGCGTCGCTCGTCATAGCGGATGTCGTCCCGTCTTTCTCCTAGCCAAGACCGTGCCGTTTCTTTATTTATTGTCTTTGAATCAGCTGGTTACTAATAATTTCGATGCCTGTTCGGCGCTCGCTGCGCGCCCTCGGCCGAGGAAAGCGTCGCCGGGAGGCAACGCCATGGAGGCAAGCCCCGGGAGGGGCGCTGATAAGACGGTGGTCGGGAGTCGCCTCATGGAGACAGGGGCGTGCGGGACATGGCCAGGCCCGTGGATGAACGGCCTATACTGCAAGGCATAGTTGCTGCACCGGGAGGTGCATCATGGGCTGTCGCCTGGTAAGGGGGATGTTGGCCGGTTTCGTGGCCACCCTGGTCATCTCGATGATCATGGTTCTGCGCTTGTCGGCGGGCATCATCCCCTGGTACGACCCTATCGAGATCATGAACCTGGCCGCGCAGGATCTGCTTGGCACGCCGGACATCCGGCTGGTGGCCTGGGCCATCCATTTCTCGGTGGGGACCCTCATCTGGGGCCTGCTCTTCGGGCTGCTGATCCCCTACCTGCCGGGAGGCAGCGACGTGCGGCGCGGCCTGCTGTTTGGCGTGGTCGCCTGGCTGGTGGTGATGGTCACGGTCTTTCCCATGGCAGGCTCCGGTCTGTTCGGCATGGGCTTCGGGCTGGTGGCGCCCCTGTCCACCTTGGTGGCGCATGTCGTGTTCGGACTGGTGATCGGTAGTATGTACGCCCGGTTGCGAGGCGTGTGCTAGGAGCGCCTGAGCTCTGTGGGAGGAAGCCGTCGCCCGAGTCGTTGCCACTGGGGCACCCCGGAGGACACGGGGTTACGTCACCCGCGCCATGGAACGCGAAGCGCCCGCCCTTCGGCGGGCGCTTCGCGTTCCGGCGCCGGCCGCTCGTCTCCTGAGCGGAGGGGATCGAAGGGAGAGTCGTGCTGCCCCTGGCTGCTCGGAAGCATGGACTTCCCCTCGAGGCAGTCATAGTCTGATGAGATTCCTCTTTCACCTCCGCAGGATAGGACGATGTTCGAGTATTCCCTGGCACACTGGACGGCCTTCGCCACGGCAGCGGTGCTGCTGAATCTCTCTCCTGGCCCGGATATGGCCTTTATTCTTGGTCAGACGGCGCGCCACGGTAAGCGCGGTGGCTTTGCCGCCATGTTCGGCGTATGGAGTGGGGCGGTGGGGCATGTCGCCATGGCGGCACTGGGGTTGTCGGCGATCCTCGCGACCTCCGCCCTGGCCTTCTCCATCGTCAAGTGGGTCGGCGCGGCCTACCTGGTGTGGCTGGGGATTCAGGCCCTGCTGGCGCGTTCCGCAGACGGCGGCGCCATTGCCCCCTCGGCGGCCGTGCCCCGCCGGCGCGATATCTATCGTCAGGGGATCCTGATCTCGCTGCTCAACCCCAAGGTGGCGATCTTCTTCCTGGCCTTCCTGCCGCAATTCGTCGTGCCCGGTGCCGGGCCGGTCAGCCTGCAGCTGGCACTGCATGGCCTGCTGATCATCGCCGTCGCGGCGATCATCGAGCCGCCCCTGGTGCTGGCCGGCGCCCGCCTGGCCGCGGCATTGCGTGGTAGCTCGCGCCTGGGCCTGTGGTGCGAGCGTGGGCTGGGGGCCTTGTTCGTCGCCCTCGGCGTCAAGCTGGCGATGAGTTCACGCGCCGCGTGACGGAGGGGCGGGGGAGGTGAGGGGCATGGAGTGTCGTATCTCACCCTGATCCAAGGCGTGAGCGGTCTGTGCGCGAGGCAGGGAGGCCCAAGGATGTGGGCACTGCTACAAACGAGCCTTTGAGGGCGCCGGTGCAGTTCATATTGAATGGCGGCGCTTGTTTCCGAATGGGGGGTAAACAAACGCATCAGGGCCCGCCGAGGCGGGCCCTGATGTCGAACCCATGGGGTTCGAGAACTCGTAAGACCCTTAGGTCAGGCGAGTGTCTTGATGTTCGAAGCCTGGAGGCCTTTCTGGCCCTGAGTCACGTCAAAAGAGACACTTTGACCTTCTTCCAGGGTTTTGAAGCCTTCGGACTGAATCTCGGAGAAATGGGCAAAAACGTCGTCACCGCCGTCAGCCGGAGCGATAAAGCCAAAACCCTTCGAATCGTTGAACCACTTGACTGTACCAGTCGCCATAATAAATCCTCTCGCGCCAAGCGCGTTGCAATAAATCCTGGTATTACCCAGATGAGTAGCGGGTAAAACAAGGAATACAATTACAGGCTGCCGAAAGAATTCGAATGCTTCTGAAACTATGCTTACTTGCTAACCAACTGCGGCCACAGTCTCATGCTTGGTGGTGTGGGTCAAAGGATTTAGGTTTTTATTTTATCGATGCCCTGGCGTCGGTCGGTACCAACCCGGACCTGGTCGCTGCTCGGCTGGTGTGGGCGGTGCTGGTGCATTGGGGGCTCAACCTCATTCATTTGTTGCTGTTCACCTACCCCATGGTCTGATGACCTCGGTGGTACGCTCATCGCTCACGATGGATGGGGCGATCACTCCCCACCGGCGCCGGCGCTCTGGAAGCCGCGCACCAGGTAGTCGAACAGCAGGCCGTAGGCGATGCCCAGGGGGATCGCCACCACCGTGGTGGCGGCCATCAGCGACGGCCAGAAGTAGACGTCGCCGCGGATCAGCTCGGTGGGCACCCCGGCGCTGATGTTGCGCGCCGCCGATTCGCTGACGAAGGTCACCGCGTAGATGTAGTTGGACAGGGATAGCGAGAAGGCGAAGACGATGCAGGCGCCGATGCCGGGCAGGGCCTGGGGCAGCACCACCTTCCAGAATGCCTGGAGGCGGGTGCAGCCATCCAGCAGCGCGGCCTCGTCCAGTTGCGGCGGTATCGAACGGAAGAACCCCAGCAGCAGCCAGGTGCAGAAGGGAATGGTGATGGTCGGCAGCACCAGTACCAGCGACCAGATGCTGTTGGCCAGCCCCAGCGCCACCACGATGCGGAACAGCGGGATAAACAGCAGGGTGGGGGGAATCAGGTAGACGAGGAAGATCGCCATGCCGGAGCGTTCGCCCCAGTGGCCGGTCAGCCGCGCCAGGGCGTAGGCCGCCGGCACGGCCAGCGCCACGGTGATGGCCACCACCAATAGCCCGATGATGATGGAGTTGACGGCGAAGGTGGGGAAGGCCGTGTCGGTGAACAGGTAGATCAGGTGGTCCAGGGTCGGCGAGGTTTCGTAGATGAAGGGGTTGGAGCCGAAGCGGTAGAGCTCGCTCTCGCGCTTGAAGATGGTGATCACCGCGTACAGCACCGGCAGGGTGGTGAACAGCACCAGCAGGGTGATGGCGGCGTAGAAGAGGGGCTTGCGTGCGGCGGTTCGCATGGTCTTTCCCCCTTAGTCCTTGCCCGCGCGATAGGCGAAGCGCAGCGCCACGATCGCCGCCGCCAGCAGCACCGGGAACAGGAACAGGGCGATGGCCGCGCCCTGGCCCAGGTCGCCGCTGTTGATGCCCTTGAGATAGGCCCAGAGCGGCAGGATCTGGGTGCTGTGGCCGGGGCCGCCGCGGGTCAGCAGGGCGATGGTCGACATCTCGCCGATCACCAGCAGGGCGGTAAAGAGGATCGCCACGGTCAGCACCGGGGCCAGCGCCGGGATGATGATGCGGAACAGGATGCGGAAGAAGCCGGCGCCGTCGAGCTGCGCCTGCTCGAGGCGCTCGCGGGGAATCGACAGGCGCCCGGCCAGCACGATGATGGTCGCCAGCGGCAGGGTTCGCCACACGTCGACCAGCACGATCGAGGCGATCGCCAGGCCCTCCCGGCCCAGGTAGAAGAGGTTCCAGGAGGGGCCGAAGGTGCCGCCCGGGCCGAGCAGCCCGATCTGCACCAGCACCCAGTCGATGGGACTGTACTGGGAGTCCAGTACCCACAGCCAGGTGATCGCCGACAGCGACACCGGCATCGCCCAGGGGATCATGAACAACACCTGAACCAGCCGCTTGCCGCGGAAGTCGCGGGCCAGCAGCTCGACGGCGGTGGTCGCCAGTACCAGCAGGATCAGCACCGTGAGGGTGGTGATCAGCAGGCTGTTGCGCAGCGCCAGGCGAAAGCCCGACTGGCCGAGGACGGCGATGAAGTTGTCCAGGCCGACGAAGGTGTCGATGCGCGGGTCGCCGACCGTGGCATCGCTCACGCTCAGGGCGATGGCGATAAAGAAGGGCACGGCCACGAAGGCCACCACATAGAGCACCGCCGGCGCGAGCATCAGGGCGCCCAGCACCCGCGGGCGCTCGAGGGCCAGCGCCAGGCGGGCCAGGGCGCCATCGGGCCCGGCGTTCATGCCACCGCCACCTTGGCTGCCGAGAGCCGCTGGCCCGTCTCGGGATCGAAGAAGCAGGCATCGCTGCGGGTCACCACGAAGTGATAGGTCTCGCCGGTGGCAAGCGAGGGCACGGCGGCCTGGCGCAGGCGGCCGATGACCCGCGGCGGTCGCGGTTGCTCGGTGACACCGCGGCGCACCACACCGTAGATCAGCCATTCCGCCCCGAGGAACTCGAGGTGCTCGACCTCGATGTCGAGCTCCAGGGCGATCTCGTCGCCCGACGCCTCGGCGGCGAGATGGAAGTGCTCCGGGCGCACGCCGATAAGGCGCCCGTCGCGAGGCAGCAGGTTCATCGGCGGGTCGCCGATGAAGCCGGCGACGAAGGTGTCGGCGGGGTCGTAGTAGAGCTGCTGGGGCGTGCCGATCTGGTGGACGATGCCCTTCTCCATGACCATGATGCGATCGGCCAGCCCCAGGGCCTCGGTCTGGTCGTGGGTCACGTAGAGGGTGGTGATGCGGGTGCGGTCGTGGAGCTCGCGCAGCTCGCCGCGGGCCTGGCTGCGGATCTGCGCATCCAGCGAGCTCAGCGGCTCGTCGAACAGGAAGAGGTCGGGGGTTCGGACCATGGCCCGGGCCAGCGCCACGCGCTGGCTCTGGCCGCCCGATAGCCGGGTGGGGCGGCGGTCGAGCAGGTCGCTGATCTCGAGAATGCCGGCCACCCAGTCCAGCTGGCGCCGCTGCTCATCCGGCGGCGCCTGGCGCGCGCGCAGCGGGAAGAGGATGTTGTCGCGCACCGTCATGTTGGGGTAGAGCGCATAGTTCTGGAACACCATGGCGATGTTGCGGCGGCGCGGGGGGATGCCGACGATGGACTGCCCGTCGATGAACAATTCGCCGGCGCTGGGCTCCTCGAGGCCGGCGACCAGGCGCATCAGGGTGGTCTTGCCCGAGCCGGAGGGGCCGAGCACGGCGAGCAGCTCGCCATCGCGGGTCTCCATGTCGACCCCGTCCACGGCGATGATGCGACCGTAGTGTTTCTTCAGTGCCCGCGTCGTCAGAATCGCCATAGGTGCTCGTCGTCAGGGGGATGCCGCGGCCGGCCCGGGAACGGACCGACCGGCGGTCATCAGTCGCTGCCGCTACCGATCATCCCGCGTTCACGCCACTTGGCGAAGATCTCCTCGATCTCGGCGTGGGTGTCGGCGATCGCCTGTTCCGGCGTCTTCTCGCCGCGGGCGACGTCGGCCATCATGCTGGAGAGCAGATGGGACTCGTACACCTCGCTGATCGCCGGGTTGGCGTAGCCGGGATAGCCGAGCCAGGCGGTCCACTCCTCCGCGGTCCTGAGCAGGGCCAGCTTGTCCGGCGGCTCGGCGCCCCAGGGATCGTCGCTCAGCCAGCCGTCCTCGGCGAACAGCGACTCGCTGCGCGACGGGAAGGCCGGGAAGTTGTAGAACTTCGAGTAGTAGGAGGCGCTGGCGTAGTTGTTCTCCAGGTCGAGCATGAACTTCTGGGCCGCGGCCAGCTCGTCGGGGTCCGTCACGTAGTCGGGGATCACGTCGATGAACCACACATGGGAAGGCATCCTCACCTCGCCGCCGGGGCCCTGCAGACCCGGTCGGAAGCCGGTGTCCGCGGCGACCTCCGGGGCCGACTCCTGGGCGCTGCGATAGAAGGAGATGGAGTTCTGGATGTAGGAGGCGCGGCCGCCGATAAAGGTCTGGTTATTGGAGGCCGCGTTCCAGGCGAAGACCTCCGGCGTCATGGCGCTGTCGAACAGCTGCTTCTGGAAGCGCACCGCCTCGAGCACCTCGGGCGAGTCGAAGGTCACGTTGCCGTCCTCGTCCTGGATCGAGCCGCCATAAGACCAGATCAACGCGCGGGCATAGAACTCGGAGTCGATCTCCGGCGACATGCCCACCGCCACCGGGAGGCCGGTGTCTTCGAAGATCCTGGCACCGCCCTCGAGCAGGTCCTGGTAGGTCACGGGTCCCTCGGGGAAGCCGGCGTCGGCCCACAGCGAGCGTCGATAGTCGCCGGGGTCGGGCACCCAGCCATGGCAGAAGCCGTACCAGGTGTCGGTGGCGGGCAGGTAGCTGGAGCGCTCGCAGGTGTCGGTGCGCTCGCCGAAGGCTTCCGCCGCGGCCTGGTTGACGTCTGCCAACGACTGCAGGCCGTCGATGAACGCCGTGGGTGGGGCCACCATCTCGAAGACCGTGGCACCCTCTCCGGCGGCGATGGAGGCCGAGAGCGTCGACGTCAGGTCGGCGAGGTTGATCATGTTCACCGTGACCTCGACGTTGTGCGCTTCGCCCCAGCGCTGGGCGTATTCCCGGAACCATTCGTCATAGCGCGGCACGAAGTGGCTCCATTGGGTGAGGCTGATGGCGGTGCCGTCGGGGAACTGCTCGGGGAAGGTCATGTCCCCGTAACTGGTGCGGAATTCGGGATCGGAGGGCTCGTTCTGCGCGAGGGCGGTCGAGGGCTGCATGGCCAGGGCGAACGCAGCGCCCGCGGCAAGGCTCGCCCCGCGCAGGGCAAGGAGACGGTCCCGTATGCTGTGGCGCAACATACTGACACCTCTCGATGGAATGTCTCTGATTCCAGTCTAGGTGGTGGCGGGAGGCTGTCAAAACGCCGCGCGGGAAAACCGGGGGATCCCTCGGGGCCGCCCTGGTTTTCCTGCGTGCGCGATCCCGGTCGGGAGTAGGGCGTTTCGGCCTTCTCGATCGGGTCGGCACCCTCCTCGTCAGTTGGTAGCCCTATTCGCCGCTCGGCCGCGGGTTCCTGACGGGACGCTTTCAGGATGCGGCGGCGAAATCCGCCTTCACGTCCCGCTGATTCAGCCACGCGGCATGAGCCGTGCCGCCACGGCGATCACCACCGCGGCGAGCGGCAACCAGGCGCCCGGGGCTCCCAGCAGCCGCAGGGTGGCGGCGCTGAGCAGGCACCACAGGGCGGGGATGACCAGCAGTGCCCAGCCGCGTCGCACCGGTTGGACCAGCGCCGCCACGCCGAGGGTGACCATGGCCAGCGGGTCGGGGGTGAGACCGAACACCTCGGCGCCGGCCAGGCCGCGGCCGTGCAGCAGGGCGGTGAGGGGATGCAGGAAGACGCCGTAGGCGACGAGCCCCATGCCCATGACGCGCGCCGCCCGCCGGCGTGATGGCAGGACGAGCCCGCCTCGCCACAGGCCCAGGGCGAGCAACAACAGCGCCTGGAGCGCGAAGAGCGGCACCAGGTAGCGGATGCCCCAGTGGATGGGCGCGTAGCGCTGCCACAGGAAGGCCCAGGCGACGAAGGCCCAGGCCGCCGCCAGCAGGGGGATGACCAGGCGTAGCCGCCCGGCCCCCGGGTGCCACAGCGCGAAGAGCAGGCCGGCACCCAGGGCCAGGGCGAGCCACTGGGCCGGCCAGAGCGCCTGGTTGTGCAGCACGAAGAGGCGCTCGTAGACGCGCAGCGAGAACATCAGCAGGTCATCGGGCCGGTAGCTCCACCACTCGCTCATCGCTCCGCCTCGCTAGAGGGCCCGGACGTAGTCGGCCATGCGCCGGCGCAGCGCGGCATCGGGCAGCGGCTCGCGGGCCGCGGCCAGGTTCTCGCGCACGTGCTCGACCCGGGTGGTCGCGGGGATGGCGCAGCTCACCGCGGGGTGGGAGACGATAAACTTGAGGATAAACTGCGCCCAGCTCGTGGCGCCGATCTCGGCCGCCCAGTCGGGCAACGGCTCGCCCGCCAGGCGGCGGATCAGGCGCTTGCGCTGGAAGGGGCGGTTGGCGATCACCCCGATGCCGCGCTCGCGGGCCAGCGGCAGCAAGCGCCGCTCGGCCTCGCGGTCGACGATGTTGTAGGTAAGCTGCACGAAGTCGAGGTCGGCCTCGCGCATGATGCGCTCGAGGGCCGCGTGGCGCCGGCCGTGGGAGGTGGTGATGCCGAGGTGGCGTATCTCGCCGGCGGCCTTCATCGCCTGCAGCGTCGCCAGGTTCGCCTCCCAGGCGACCAGGTTGTGCACCTGCAGCAGGTCGAAGCGTGGCACGCCCCAGTCGCGCCGCGAGGCCTCGATCTGCGACGCCCCCTCGGCGGGGCGCGAGGTCCAGATCTTGTCGGTTGCGTAGACCCGGTCGGCGGCGTCGAGCTCGGCGAGTCCGTGGCCGATGGTCGCCTGGGAGGAACCGTACATCGGCGAGGAGTCGATCATCCGCCCGCCCCCGGCGAAGAAGGCCGCCATCACCGCCGTGCACGCCTCGAGCAGCAACGGGTCGTTGCCGACGTTGAAGGTGATCCAACTGCCGAGCCCCACCAGCGGCAGGGACTCGCCGGTGGCGGGCACCTCGCGGGTCAGGATGTCGCTGGACCAGGCGCGCGCGGTGAGGGGCGGCAGCATGGCACCGGCGGCGAGGCCCAGCAGGCCGCCGAGCAGCCGCCGACGCGACAGGGGGCGGGGTTCCGGGAACATGGGCACTCCGGGAAGGCTTGCTATGAGCAGTGTAGACGGCCTGCGTCGTCGCCTCGCGCGCTGCGCGAGGCGGCGTCACTACCTCAAGCGGTCCATCTCGCGTCCTGATCAGGGGCGGCGTCACTACCTCAAGCGGTCCATCTCGCGTCCTGATCAGGGGCGGCGTCACTACCTCAAACGGTCCGTTTCGCGTCCTGATCAGGGGCGGTGGCGCGCCGCAGGAAGTCCCGATTGAGGGGGCTGTGCGGCTTGAGCGCCAGGCGCTCGCTGGCCAGGCCTTCGGCCAGGTCGCGATAGCCGCCGCGCAGGGCGGCCTCGGTCAGCGTCCAGTCGATGATGTCGCGCTGGGCATGGCTGCCGCCGAAGCCGTTGGCGATGAAGCGCGCCGGATGCAGGCGATCGATCGCGGTGGCATGGTCGCCGCGCCAGAAGGCCACGAGCCCTTCCACCAGGGGCAGGCCGATACGCCGGGCCCAGGCCGCGGTTTCCGTGGCGCCGTCGGTATCGCGCAGCATCGTCAGCAGCCCGTCCACCCGATCGTCGCGTCCGGCGCCCAGATAGGCCATGACCGCGTGCCAGTCGTTGAACGGGTAGAGCCTGCCGTCGGCATGCCTGTCCCAGGCATCCGCCAGTTCCTGCCAGCGGTCGCCGACGTCCTGGCCGGTGAGGGTCAGCCGCCAGAGCAGGGCCGAGGCGTCGACCATGTCCAGGGCCACGGCGCTGCGCTCCTGGCGGATCGGTCCGTCGTAGAGGGCCAGGGCGTCGTGGGTCTGGCCGAGGTCGAGATGGCAGAGGGCGCGGTGCCACCAGTTGTGGACCTTGAACAGGTTGTCATCGCCGGACCAGTAGGGCTCGCGCACCGTCATCCAGCCGATGCCGTCCTCGGCACGGCCCTGCATTTCCATGACGTGAGCCACGGCGTGATGCGCCCAGCAGTCCAGGGGCTGGAGGTCCAGCGCCTGCCGGCCGGTGTCCTCGGCGCGGGCGTAGTCACCGGTCTCCTCGAGGCCGAAGGCGTACATGCCCAGCACGATCGAATAGGCCGGCGTGTCGGGCGACCACCTGGGCAGCACGCGGGCAAGGCGGTCGCGCAGGTTGCGGGCGTTGGCCCGGTAGAAGTCCGTCAGGTGTCCCGCCTGCAGGGCCACCAGGTCGTGTGGGTAGCGCAGGTTGTGGTGGTCCAGCGCGACCCCGGCCGCGGTCCACTCGCCGGCCAGCAGGTGGTCGAGGGCGGCCACATGGGAGGCCTCCCGGTCGGTCAGGCGTGAGGCCTTGGCGAGGCTCAGATCGGCCCTGGCCGCGTCGGCGGCGTCGGGCTCGGTGGCCAGGGCGAACAGGTAGGTCCTGAAGAGGCGGGCCATGGTGAAGTCGGGGGCCGCCTCGAGGGCCTGATCCAGCGGCGTGACGGGGTCGCCACGGTAGATGTTGAAGGCATCGACAGAGCGGTTGTACAGCGCCAGAGTATTGGCAGTGGCACCGGGCAGGGTGTTTCCTTGGCGGTCGGTCAGCATGGCAGGGGCTCCACGATCGGGTTGCTACGGTTGGCGGGGACGGGGTGTCGCCCGCCTGGTGGCGGCCTGGCCACTCACCATGCTGCTAGACTACTCGGAGGTGCGGGGGGCAATAATGGCCGAGGCGCCGGCGTTGTTGTCCGATCCGCCGCGATGGAGGCATCGACCGATGGATGCTGCGCTCGATGTGCTGCGCATGATCCGCTTTACCGGTGGCATCTTCCTCGATGCCGAGTTCACCGCGCCGTGGTGTGTGGCGGCGCAGGTCACGCCGGAAGACTGCCGGCCGTTCACCCCCGTGCCCGGGGGCATCCTGGCCTACCATTACGTCAGCGCCGGCCGGCTGCTGTTGCAGGTGGACCCGGGCGTGCCGGTGGTGGTATCGGCGGGGCATATCGTGCTCCTGCCGCGTAACGATCCGCATGTCCTCGGCAGTGAGCTGGGCTGCCCGCCGGTCAGCGTCGAGCATCTGATGCAACCGATGATCGAGGGGGGACCGGCTCGGATCGTCTACGGTGGCGGCGGCGACACCACGCGGCTGCTGTGCGGTTTCCTGCATAGCGAGATGCCCTGCGATGCCCTGATCGGTGTGCTGCCCAGCGTGATGACGCTGGATGTGGCGGAGGGCGCGGCCGGGTCGTGGATCGAGAGCTCCTTCCGCTTCGCCGCCAGCGAACTGGCCGCCGGCACCGTGCGCTCGCCGGACCTTCTCGCCCGACTCGCCGAACTGCTCTTCATCGAGGCCGTGCAACGTTATCTCGCCAGCCTGCCGCCCGAGCAGCGTGCCTGGGTAGGCGGGTTGCGCGACCCGTTCGTCAGCGGTGCGCTGACCCAACTGCACGATCATCCGCAGCGACACTGGACGACGCAAGCGCTGGCGCGCCAGGTCGGTCTGTCCCGCTCGGCCTTCGCCGAGCGTTTCACCGAGCTGGTGGGCGTGCCGCCGATGCGCTATCTGGCCAGGCTGCGCCTGCAGAACGCCGCACGCCAGTTGCGCGAGTCGCCGACCCCCATCTCGCGCATTGCGCTGGAGGCGGGGTACGAATCGGAGGCCTCCTTCAACAAGGCGTTCAAGCGCGAGTTCGGCGCGCCACCGGCGACATGGCGAAGGGAGCAGGGTACCCCCCCGGAGCCCACCACGGCCGACTGAGCGGCGGGCCCATGCCTCATTCTGTGCGGTTCATCTAAGATGGGGGATGCCTCGGAACCAGGAGTGCCGATGACCGCCCAACAAGGCTTTACCCTGACTCGCGCCGACGCTCGCCGCCTGCTGGTGCGCTATCACTTCCCACCGGCGCCGTTGGCGACCGTGATCCGTCGCCTGGGGACCATTCAGTTCGATCCCCTGGCGCCGGTCGGCACCAACCCGGACCTGGTCCTGCAGGCCCGGGTGCCCGGCTACCGGCGGGGCGACTGGCTGCAGGCGGCCTATGCTCGACGGCTGCTGGTCGATGGTTGGGACAAGCAGGCCAGCCTGATCCAGCCCGGGGAGTGGTGGGCCCAGGCGCCGTTTCATCGCTGGTTCGCCCGGCGCTGGCGGCAGCGTGGCGTGGACGTCGCTGCCCCGGAGGCCCGTGCCCTGGTCGAGCAGGTGGCTCGCCAGGGCCCCGCCACCAGCCTCGAGCTCGGCGATCAACGTGCCGACCCCGCCTTGCGCGGCAGCTGGTACGGTCCCAAGCGCTCGCGGCATCTGCTCAAGGCGTTATGGGACGCCGGACACTTGATGACCCACCATCGCGTGGGCGGTCGCCATGCCTATGACCTGCCCGAGCGCGTGCTGCCCCCGGGGGCGAGGGAGGCGGATGCCACGCCAGACGATGCCCTGCAACGGTTGGTGGTGCGCCGCGTACAGGCCGCCGGCCTGCTGCGTCCCTCCGCCGATGCCGCCGTCTGGTTGCTGCCCTGTCCGCGTGCCGAGCGCGATCGCATCGCCGCCCGGGCCATGGCCCGCGGGGAGTTGATCGACCTCGACGTGGAAGGCACCCGCTACTGGACCACGCCTGCGGCCCTCGCGGCGCTGGACGCGGCCCCGGCCTCGGCCTCGGCCGGTCCCGGGGGGATGCGCTTCCTCGCCCCGCTGGATCCGCTGATCTGGGACCGCGGCGGCGTCGCCCGGCTCTTCGGCTTCGATTACGTCTGGGAGGTCTACAAGCCCCAGGCCCAGCGCCGCTGGGGATACTATGTGCTGCCGGTGCTATGGGGCGAGCGCTTCGTCGCCCGTTTCGATGCCAGGTGCCAGCAGGGCACCCTGAGCCTCCTCGCCTGGCACTGGGAAGCCGATATCCACCCCGCCAGGCTGCCCGAAGGCCTGGCCGAGGCGCTGCAGCGGGCCGCCGGTGAGTTTCTCGATTACCTCGGCGCGACCCGTGTCGTCCTGCCCAGGGGCCTCGGGCGCGAGGCCCGGCGCGCCTGGCAGCGGGCGGCCCGATAAGCCGGCGGGTGGACTCGCGGAGGAAACCTTAACAGGCTATCGTTTGTCAGACTAAAGAGGTCGTCCCGTGCCGCCCCCGGCGCGGGATCGGAGTTCCCCGTGAGGAGGCGAGATGAGCCAAGAGAGCGGATACGTACCCCCGAAGGTGTGGACCTGGGAGAAGGCCAGCGGCGGCACCTTCGCCAGCATCAATCGCCCCATCGCCGGGCCGACCCACGACCAGGCGCTGCCGGTGGGCAAGCACCCCTTCCAGCTCTACTCGATGGGCACGCCCAACGGCGTGAAGGTGACGGTGATGCTGGAGGAGTTGCTGGCGCTGGGTTATCAGGACGCCGAGTACGATGCCTGGCTGATCCGCATCGGCGACGGCGACCAGTTCGGCAGCGGCTTCGTCGAGATCAACCCCAACTCCAAGATCCCGGCGCTGGTCGATCATGGCCCGGCCGAGCCGCTCCGGGTCTTCGAGTCCGGCGCCATCCTGCTCTACCTGGCCGAGCGCTTCGGTGAATTCCTGCCGGGCGGCCTGGCGAAGCGCACCGAGACCCTCAACTGGCTGTTCTGGCAGATGGGCAGCGCGCCCTTCCTGGGCGGCGGCTTCGGCCATTTCTATGCCTATGCGCCGGAGAAGATCGAGTACGCCATCGACCGCTACGCGATGGAGGCCAAGCGTCAACTGGACGTGCTGGATCGGCGCCTGGCCGAGACGCCCTATCTGGCCGGCGATGACTACACCATCGCCGATATCGCCAACTGGGCCTGGTATGGCCAGCTGGCCCTGGGGCGGCAATACGATGCCGGCGAGTTCCTGCAGGTGCAGGAGTACGCCAATGTGCAGCGCTGGGCCAGGGCGATCGACGCGCGGCCGGCGGTGCGCCGCGGGCGCATGGTCAACCGCACCTTCGGCGATCCGGCCATGCAGCTCCACGAGCGCCACGATGCCAGTGATTTCGAGACCCGCACCGAGGACAAGCGCGAAAGCGTGGAGTAAGCGGTTTTCGTGACCGAAACGCATGATGCCCGCCGAAAGGCGGGCATCATGCGTTAGTAAGACGGCAATATCGACTCGCGGCCTAGGCTTTGTCCGAAAACTGCCTGCGCTCACCCATACGGCGTTAAAAATCGGCTCAAAGTACTCATTTACACCGCGTAAACTCCGTCTTTTCGCCGACTTTTGCCTTGTCTGGCCATCGCTCGCCGACTTTTCAGACAAAGCCTAGTCGACCTGGGTGATCATCACCGGTGCGGTGCCACGGCGCAGCATGCCGAGTTCCCGGGCGGCGCGCTTGGAGAGGTCGATGATACGGCCCGCCACGAAGGGGCCGCGATCATTGATGGTGACCTCCACCTCCTGGCCGGTATCGCGGCGCGTCACCAGCACCCGGGTGCCGAAGGGCAGGTTGGGGTGGGCGGCGGTGAGGGCCTGTTGGTCGAAGGTGTCACCACTGGCGGTGGTGGCGCCCTGGAAGCGGTCGCTGTAGAAGGAGGCGACGCCACGCTGGGGGGCGACTTCGTGGGCCTGGGCGGTAGCGATCGGGCCTAACGTCAGTAGCCCTAGCAGGGCGGCAAGCAGCAGAAACTTGGGTCGATTTCCCATGGGATTACCTCAGGGGTCTCATGTCGCGGATATCGCATCATTCGAGGCGATGAGGGCCAGGGGGCTAGCGGATAGTAACCGGCCAGGCCAGGGGCGGCAAGTCTTTGCGAAGATGGGCGACGTTGGGCGCAAAAGACCGCAAAATGCTAAATTAACCCGATGCCCTGGTGGGGAAGAGGGTGGTCAGCGGGCGGCTGATCCGGGGAGGCGTTTCGGCGGCCCGTGGATAGCGAAGCCCCGGCGCGGGGCCGGGGCTTCGGGTCAGCGGCGAGGCTCTTCTTCGTAGAGTTCCGCCTTGGCGTCGCGCATCACCGCCTCGCAGGCGGCCTGGTGGGCGAGTTGGGTGAGTAGGCCCTGGGTCAACTCGAAGCCCTTGCCCAGGCAGGTATCCACCTCCTGGCGGCTCACCGCGGGGGCGACATCGTAGTCGATCTTGAGGGTGCGGCCCCGTCCCTCGAGCCGGTCGGCGAAGCGTCGCAATGACCAGGCGAAACGGGTTGTCCAGTTGGCTGATTCTTCCACGCCGTCGTTTACGCTAAAGGTGCATCGCCATTCAGGTTTGTAGACCTTCATGTCAACCTCCGGTATTGGCTTGGAAAGAATGATCGCTCGTCTTGGTATCTCCGCTGAAAATCGCTTGCCGTTCCATCATACAGGCTAGCAGCCATAAGGGAAGCGCTGGGCTGGCGGCGAAGCGGGGACTCACTCCGGGCGATGCGTCGAGCGCCCGGCGGGGCCGCTCAGGGTCGCCTGCAGCTCCTGCTCCAGGGGGGCGAGGCTGTCCCGCAGCCAGTCGCGGAAGGCGGTCGCCCGGGGGCTCGCCATTACCCCGGGCAGGCCGACCAGGTAGTAGGCGAACTCGGTGCGGCGCCAGGGACGCAGGGGGCATAGGCTGCCCTGGCCCAGCGTCTGCTGGGCCACCGTGAAACGCGTCAGGCAGAGTCCCAGGCCTTGCTGGCAGGCGGCCAGGGCCAGGCCGGCGTCGGAGACCCGCAGCCGGGGCAGGTCGTCGGTGTCGTGGAGGCCTTCGGCGTGCCACCAGGGGCGCCAATGGCTCCAGGGCTCGGTGGCGGTGGCGCCGCCGTCCTCGATAAAGCGCCGCCGTCGCCAGTCGCCGGCGGCCTCCGCCGGCCCCACCACGGTGATGGCATCGCCCAGCAGGTAGTCGGCTTGCAGGCCGGGGTAGTGACCGCCGCCGAAGCGGATCGCCAGGTCGGCCTCGCCGCGGTGCAGGTCGACCAGGCGGTCGGCGCCCAGCAGGTCGAGGCGCAGCCCCGGATGGCGCTGCAGCAGGTCGCCGAGGCGCGGCAGCAGGCAGTGGCGGGTGAATGACTGGGGCGCCGAGACCCTCAGGGGACCATCGATGGGCGGCCGGCCGAGCTCGGCGGTGGCCTGTTCGATCAGCGCGAAGGCCTCGGCGATGCGCTCCCGGTAGCGCTCCCCGGCGCGGGTCAGGGCCACGCCCCGGGCGCGCCGCTCGAAGAGGCGCACGCCCAGCTCGGCCTCCAGCGCCTTGATGCGATGGCTGACCGCGGCGGGGGTGACGTGCAGCTCCTCGGCGGCGGTGCGGAAGCTGCCCAGGCGGGCCGCCGTCTCGAAGGCGTTGAGGGTGGCCAGGGGGAGGCGTCGAGGGTGCATGAGTTAGCCTTGCTAAGCCTAGGGGTGAAAAAACGTCCGTTGTCATTAAACCAGCTAACGAGAGAATGGGAACCTCCTCTACCACGACACGGGAGTGCCCCATGACCGAGCGCCTCTATCGCCTCGCCGCCTTCACCCAGGATCCCCGGGGTGGCAACCCGGCCGGGGTCTGGCTGGGCGAGACATTGCCCCCGGCCGCCACCATGCAGGAGCTCGCCACCGAGGTGGGCTATTCCGAGACCATCTTCCTGGCCCCCCTCGGGGAGGGGCGCTACCGGGTGCGCTATTACAGCCCCGCCAAGGAGATCGACTTCTGCGGTCATGCCAGCGTGGCCGCCGGGGTGGTGCTGGGGCGCCTGCATGGCCCGGGCAGCTACCGGCTGGAGACCGCCATCGGCGAGGTGCCGCTGGAGGTTAGCCGACAAGGCGAGTCCTGGTGGGCCACCCTGGTGTCGGTGGCGCCGCAACAGCGTCCGGCGCCGGCGGCCCTGGTCGCCGAGATCCTGGCCTGCCTGGGCTGGGGGGCCGAGGAACTGGACCCTGAGTTGCCGCCGGTGCTGGCCTATGCCGGGGTCTGGCACCTGGTGCTGGCGGCGGCCAGCCACGATCGCCTGGCGCGGCTGGACTACGACTTCGAGGCGCTCAAGGCCTTGATGACCCGGGAGGGGCTGACCACCCTGCCACTGATCTGGCGCGACGCCGAGGGCGTCTTCCATGCACGCAACCCCTTCCCGGTGGGTGGGGTGGTGGAGGACCCGGCCACCGGCGCCGCGGCGGCGGCCCTCGGCGGCTACCTGCGTGACGCCGGCTTGATCGCGGCGCCGGCGCGGCTGACGATCCTCCAGGGCGAGGCGATGGGCCAGCCGAGCCGCCTGGAGGTGGTCCTGCCCGAGCGGGGTGGCATTCGGGTCAGCGGCACGGCGGTCTCGCTGGAGACGCCGAAGCCCAAGGAGGTCCTCCTGCCCTGACCGTTCGTATCACGTTAGCGGTATTTCGCCGCGTTTTCTGCTAGGCTTGGCGCCCTTGGGCGCCAGGCTCGTTGCTGGCCCTCTCTCCTCTCCATCTCGCAGGACCCCTCTACCATGTCCGATGCCGCCGCTCACGCCGGGGCCTTCTCCGCCTTGCCTCTGGCGCCGGAACTGTTGGCCAACCTGGATTCCCTGGGCTATCACGCCATGACGCCGATCCAGGCCGCCAGCCTGCCGGCGGCCCTGGCCGGGCGCGACCTGATCGCCCAGGCCAAGACCGGTTCCGGCAAGACCGCGGCCTTCGGCCTGGGCCTGTTGTCGCGGCTCGAGCGTGACAGCTTCCGGGTCCAGGCCCTGGTGCTCTGTCCCACCCGGGAGCTGGCCGATCAGGTGGCCGGCGAGCTGCGCCGCCTGGCGCGCACCCTGGCCAATGTGAAGGTGCTGACCCTGTGCGGCGGCGCGCCCTTCGGGCCCCAGCTGGCCTCCCTGGCCCATGGGGCGCATATCGTGGTCGGCACCCCGGGGCGGGTGGAGGAGCATCTGCGCAAGGGCAGCCTCGACCTGGGCGGGCTCGCCAGCCTGGTGCTGGACGAGGCGGATCGCATGCTGGACATGGGCTTCCAGGCCACCCTGGAGGCCATCGTCGCCGCCACCCCGGCCAGCCGCCAGACGCTGCTGTTCAGCGCCACCGGCCTGCAGGGGGCGGGGGCCGAGGCGCTACGCCCCATCGCCGCGGCGTTGCTGCGTGACCCGCTCGAGGTGGCGTTGACCGAGACCCACGACGAGACCAGCATTCGCCAGCATTTTCACCGGGTCGCCGACGAGGCGGCCCGCCTGCCGGCCCTGTGCCGCCTGCTGCGCCATCACCGCCCCGAGTCCAGCGTGGTGTTCTGCAACACCAAGCGCGAGACCCAGGAGCTGGCCGAGGCCTTGAACCGCGAGGGCTTCAGCGCCCTGGCCCTGCATGGCGACCTGGAGCAGCGCGACCGCGACCGCCTGCTGGTGCTGTTCGCCAACAAGAGCGTGTCGATCCTGGTGGCCACCGACGTGGCGGCCCGGGGCCTGGATATCGAGGCCCTGGACGCGGTCTTCAATTACCAGCTCGCCCGGGACCTGGCGGTGCATGTGCACCGGGTGGGACGTACCGGCCGGGCCGGCGGCTCCGGGGTGGCGTGTACCCTGGTGGCCGAGGCGGAGGCCTACCGCCTGGAGCGCCTCGCCGACTTCCTCGGCGAGATCCTCGATACCGAGCCGCTGCCCAGTCCCCGCGACACCGCCCCCCTGGTGCCCGCCATGGCCACCCTGCAACTCGGCAGCGGCAAGAAGCAGAAGCTGCGCCCCGGCGATATCCTCGGCGCCCTCACCGGCGAGGGCGGCATCGCCGGCGACCAGGTGGGCAAGATCAAGGTCATGCAGAACAGCGCCTATGTGGCGGTGCGCCGCGAGGTGGCCAAGCCGGCCCTGGCCAAGCTCGAGGGGGACAAACTCAAGGGGCGCAGCGTTCGCGTGCGCCGCGTCAGCCGCTGAACCGATCGAACAGGTGCCATGAAAGTCCCCAAACGCTTACAACCCCTGCTGGACGATGGCCTGATCGAATCGGTCGAGAGCCAGCTGATGAGTGGCAAGGAAGCCCAGGTCTATGTGGTGCGCGCCGGCGGCGAGCTGCGCTGCGCCAAGGTCTTCAAGGAGGCCAAGCAGCGCAGCTTCAAGCAGGCGGTGCAGTATCAGGAGGGTCGCAAGGACCGCAACAGCCGGCGCAGCCGGGCCATGGCCAAGAAGACCCGCTATGGCCAGAAGGAGCAGGAGCAGGCCTGGCTGAATGCCGAGGTGGATGCCCTCTATCGCCTGGCCGAGGCCGGCGTGCGGGTGCCCCGGCCCCATGGCTTCGTGGATGGGGTGCTGCTGATGGAGCGCATCGCCGACGCCGAGGGGCTGGTGGCGCCACGCCTGGATGACGTGGTGCTCGAGCCCGACCAGGCCCGCGACTACCACGCCCGGGTGATGCGCGAGGTGGTGCGCATGCTGTGCGCCGGCCTGGTGCATGGCGACCTCTCCGAGTTCAATGTGCTGCTCGATGCGGAAGGGCCGGTGATCATCGACCTGCCCCAGGCGGTGGATGCGGCGGGCAACAACAGCGCCAGCATGCTGCTGCGCCGCGACGTGGACACCATGCGCGGCTACTTCGGGCGCTTCGCCCCGGAGCTGCTGGCGAGTGACTATGGTCGCGAGATCTGGGCCCTTTATGAGGCCGGCGAGCTGCATCCCGACTCGCCCCTGAGCGGCACCTTCGAGGAATCGTCCCAGGGCGTCGATGTCGATGACCTGCTGGCGGTGATCGACGATGCTCGGGAGGAGGAGGCCGAGCGCCTGGCCGCCCTGGTCGAGCGCGACGCCGACGACGCCTGAGGCCGCCGGACTTCCTGTACCCGCTTTCCCCGAGGCTGCTCCTTCCCTGCGCCTTGCTCGGATGCAATGGCTCGCACCGAACCATGGAACCTCTTGAAAACCGGCGGGTCTTTCCATTGCGGGCCTCTGCTTTACCGGGGCCTGCCGGGTATCAACCGTCCAACGGTTGGGGAGGTGTCGAGATGATCGAGATGTTGAAGTCTCAGCAGATCAAGATGCACTGGCGCGACTGGCTGATGCTGCTGTTCGGCGTCTGGCTGGTGGCTTCGCCCTTCGCTTTCGGCCATGCGGCGGCCGGTGCCGGGATGGTGATGTGGGCCCCGGTGCTGCTCGGCGTGGCGGTGATCGTGTTCGCCGTGGCTGTGCTGCGCAAGACCCAGGTCTGGGAGGAATGGATCCTCTTCGCCCTGGGGATGGCGCTGATCGCCGCACCCTTCCTGCTCGGCTATGCCGGCGTGACCCTGGCGATGTGGAACAGCGTCGTCATGGGCCTGCTGGTCGGCGTCGATGCCGGCTGGTCGCTGTTCGCGCTGACCCACCATGGCAAGAAGGCCGCCTGAAGCGAAACGGGCGGGGAGACGAGGGGGCCTGCGGGCCCCCTCGTCGTGTCAGGGCCTATAGTGGGAGGGACACGAACGCCGCCGAGGAGGGAACATGCGCCTGCAACTTTCGACCTGGCCGGAGGTGGAGGCCTACCTGGGCCGCTCGACGGGGATCGTCGTGCCCATCGGCTCCACCGAGCAGCATGGCCCCAATGGCCTGATCGGCACCGATGCCCTCTGCCCCGAGGCGATCGCCTGGGCGCTGGGCGAGCGCCACGATATCCTGATCGGACCGACCCTGAGCCTGGGGATGGCCCAGCACCACCTGGCCTTCCCCGGCACCCTTAGCCTGAGGCCCGGCACCCTGATCGCGTTGCTGCGCGATACCCTCGACTCCCTGGGGCGCCACGGCTTCACCCGGGTGCTCTTCCTCAACGGCCACGGCGGCAATATCGCCACCCTCAAGGCGGCCTTCGCCGAGGTGTATGCCACCCGCAGCCTGGCGGCGGCGCCGGCGAGCGGTGCGCCGCGGCCGGCCCTGTTCAACTGGTTCCTGGGTCGGCGGGTGCGGGAACTGGCCGCCGAACTCTATGGCGACGCCGAGGGCTACCACGCCACGGCCTCGGAGGTCGCCCTCTCCTGGTATGTCGCCGGGGTGGAGAAGTCGGCGACCATGACGCCGCGGATCGCCCCCCTGGGCAGCGCCGAATGCGACGCCGAGACCTTCCGGCGGCGCTTCCCGGATGGCCGCATGGGCTCGGACCCGTCCCTGGCCCGCCGCGAGCACGGCGCCCGCTTCCTGGAGGCGGGGGTGGCGGACGCCTGGGAGGCCTGGCAGGGCCTGATCGACGAGGAATGAGCCGCCGAAGGCGCCGCCTCGGAGGCCGGCCCGGCGCTGTGCTAGGCTCGCCTTGTCTTTCCCTGGCGACTTTCCGGAGCCCTACCCATGCCCATCGTGACCATTCAGCAGTTCCCCCGCCCCCTCGAGCAGAAGCGCGAGCTGGCGCGGCGCATCACCCAGGCCTTCGCCGAGGTCTATGGCGCCGAGGAGGCGTCGGTGCAGGTGTTCTTCAGCGAGGTGGATGGCGAGGACTGGGCCAAGGGCGGCGTGATGGGCTGCGACCGCAAGCCTGAGTGACGAGAGGCCGCCCCATGTTGCGCCTCGCCGTCGTCCTGCTCGCCGCCTATGCCCTGGTGGTGGCCCTGGCCTGGGCCTTCCAGGCGCGCTTGCTCTACCTGCCGCACCTGGGGCGCGAGGCCATCGCCACCCCCGCCGACCGGGGGCTGCCCTTCGAGTCGGTGGCCCTGACCACCGAGGATGGCCTGACCCTGGACGCCTGGTGGCTGCCGGCGCCGGCGCCACGGGGTACCCTGCTGTTCTTCCACGGCAATGCCGGCAATATCTCCCACCGCCTGGCCTCCCTGGCGCAGTTCCATGCCCTGGGGCTGTCGGTGCTGATCCTCGACTACCGGGGCTATGGCAAGAGCGAGGGCCGGCCCTCGGAGGCGGGCACGGCGCTGGATGCCAGGGCCGCCTGGCAGTGGCTGATGGCGCGGGGCGAGGCGCCCGGGCGAGTGGTGCTGTTCGGCCGTTCCCTGGGAGCGGCGGTGGCCACCGAGCTGGGGGTGGCGCTGAGCGAGGCGGGCACGCCGCCGGGGGCGGTGATCCTGGAGTCGCCCTTCCGCTCGGTGCCGGCCCTGGGGCAGCGCCTCTACCCCTTCCTGCCGGTGCGCTGGCTGGCGCGGCTGGAGTACGAGGTGGCGGGGCGGGTGGCCGATATCGCCGCGCCGCTGCTGGTGATCCATAGCCGCGACGACGAGATCATCCCCTTCGCCGAGGGCGAGGCGGTGCATGCCGCCGCCGGCGAGCCCAAGGCGCTGCTGGTCATGCAAGGTGGCCATAACACGGGCTTTCTCGACAGCGAGCCGGAGTATTCGGCGGGGATCGACGCCTTCCTCGACGAGGCCGGCCTGACGGCTCCCTGATGGACTCGCCCTGAAACGCCACCGTCGCCTCGAGGGCGGCGATGGAGGGATTAGGCCTCGGGCAGCTCGGCGTTATGGAAGACGTTCTGGACGTCGTCCAGGTCGTTGAGCATATCGAGGAATTTCTCGAACATCGCCACGTCGTCGCCCTCGATGGGGGCGGTGGTCTGGGGCACGAACTGGATCTCGTCGACCTCGAAGTCGAGCTCGCCGAAGGCGCCCAGCAGGGCCTGCTTGGCCTTGGCGTATTCGGTATGGGGGGCGAAGACGGTGATCTGGCCGTTTTCGTTCTCGATGTCGGTGACATCGACATCGGCCTCCATCAGCGCCTCCAGGGCCGCCTCCTCGTCATCGCCGGCATAGGCCAGGATGGCGCAGTGGTCGAACATATGGCTGACGCTGCCGGGGGTGCCGATCTTGCTCTTGGTCTTGGTGAAGCAGGCGCGCACGTCGCCGAAGGTACGGTTGGGGTTGTCGGTCAGGCAGTCGACGATGACCATCGCGTTGCCGGGGCCGAAGCCCTCGTAGCGCGCCGGGGAGTAGTCCTCGCCGCCCACGCCGCTGGCCTTGTCGAGGGCCTTGTCGATCACGTGGCTGGGCACCTGATCCTTCTTGGCCCGTTCGATCAGGCCGCGCAGCGTCAGGTTACCGTTGGGGTCGGTGCCGCCGGACTTGGCGCAGACATAGATCTCGCGGCCGTACTTGCTGTACACCTTGGTCTTGGCGGCGGCCGTCTTGGCCATGGATTCCTTGCGGTTCTGGAAGGCTCTGCCCATTGCTGTTCTCACCGGATAAGAAACGATGGCAGGAATCTTACTGAACAACGGAAAGCGGTAACAAGCTTATTTCCGGTGCGGGGCGCGTGCCACTGGCCAGGTCCATTCGCGGTGCCAAGGGTTCGCTGCCATCCTGAAGGAACCTTTCCACGACCCGCCTCCGGGCGAAAGGGGCGTGCCATGTCACGGCTCGGTCATTGGTTCTCCGCCGCGCTGTTCCTGCTGCTGTTATCGCTGCCCACCCAGGCCCGGGAGCTGGCGGTGGCGCCCGAGGCGATGGTCGAAGTGGAGGTGGCCACCGTGGGCCTGGCCGGCCCGGGGGTGCCGGTGGTGCTGCTGCGCGAGCCCGGCGCCCGGGCGGTGATTCCCATCTTTATCGGCAGCGTGGAGGCCGATGCCATCCTGCGGGGGCTGTACGGCGAACGCCCCCGACGGCCCCTGACCCACGAGCTGCTCGGCGATGTGCTGGCCGGCCTCGGGGTGCGCCTGGAGCGGGTCTATGTGGATGCCATCGTCGACGGGGTCTTCCTGGGCATGCTGGAACTGCGGGTGGGCGATGCCAAGGCGCCGCTGCGCATCGATAGCCGCGCCAGCGACGCCATCGCCCTGGGCCTGCAGGCCGGCGCCGCCATCAGCGTCTCGCCCCAGGTCCTGGAGGCGGCCCAGGCGATCGATTACCAGGGCATCGAGGAGCAGGTGGTCTCCGCCCTGGGCATCACCGTGACCCCGCTCAGCGATGATCTGCGCGATGCCTTGCGCCTGCCGGACGACGAGGGTGTGCTGATCACCGGGGTCAGCGGCGATGCCGAGGCGGCGGGCCTGGCCCCCGGGGCCCTGCTGTTGTCGGTGAATGGCGAGACGCCCACCACCCCGCTGCGCTTCCTGGAGCTGGTCCGCGATACCCCGCCGGGGGAGGAGGCGCAACTGGGCTACTGGCAGGACGGCGAGGCCCATGAGCTGTCGCTCTCCACCGCGGTACCGGAGCCGGCCCTGCCCAGGACGCCGCCGGAGGCGCCGACCCCCGGTATCCGCCTATAATGCCGGTGCCAGGCGCCATCGATCTCGCCGCCGGCCCTGTCGTTGGCGGCGATCAGGGGCCATACCTCCCAGTGAGCCTGGCGGAAGTCGTGCCGGCGGCCACTGCCGGAGTCGACGTATGATCCCCCTATACTGCTAGGGCGTGATGCGCCAGGGAACTTATCGGGCATCAGGGGTCTGATAGGAGTCATCACGACTTTGGTAGGAGAAAAGAATATGAAAAGGATGGTTTCACTGGTATTGATGCTGGCTTTTTCCGTTGTTATAGCGGGTTGTGCTGCGATGGAGCCTTCCGTGGACGAGCCCCTGGTCAATACCTACTGGAAGCTGACCCGGCTCGGCGAGACGCCGGTGGTGGCGGTGGATAATCAGCGTGAGGCACATCTGGTGCTGCATAAGGAGGAGCAGCGGCTGGCCGGGTCCACCGGCTGCAACCGCCTGATGGGCGGCTATCGCCTGGACGGCCAGGCGCTGCGCTTCGAGCGGCCGGCGACCACCATGATGGCCTGCATGGAGGGCATGGACACCGAGCAGGCCTTCCTCGAGACCCTGGAGCAGGTGGCCGGCTGGGAGGTCGATGGCCAGCAGCTGATCCTGACGGGCGCCAAGGGCGAGCCCCTGGCTCACTTCGAGGCGGTGCACCTCTACTGATTTCCCGTCCTGGCAGGCCCGACGCCCGCCTCCGGCCAGCCGGAGGCGGGCGTCGTCGTTCTGGCATCAGAGCGTGCCCAGCCGACGGAAGCGCTGGATCGCCTCGCCGGGGGTGAAGTCCTCCAGCTCGAACAGCTGGCGCACCTCGATGTCGGCCTCGCCGCCTGGGCCGCCGGGGTTGGGGAAGCGTCGCACCCAGTCGAGGGCCGCCTCCCGGGAGTCCACCTGGATCAGCGTATAGCCGGCGATCAGTTCCTTGGCCTCGGCGAAGGGGCCGTCGGTGATCAGTGGCTCGCCGTCCCGGTAGTGGACCCGCCAGCCCGTGGCGCTGGGCTGCAGACCGGAGGCGTCGAGCAGGGCGCCGGCGGCGGCCAGTCGCTCGTGGTAGTCGGCCATGGCGGCGACCATCGTCTCTTCCGGCATGGCGCCGGCCTCGGTGTCCGCGGTGGCCTTGACCAGAATCATGAAGCGCATGGGATCTCTCCTCGATAGGAATGGCTCGGGCCCCTGGGGGCGCCTCTCAGGGTCGGGGGGGAGGGCGCGGTATCGACACCCGCAGTAGGATAGAGGGTCCGTCAGCAACCGGGACCACGCCATGGATCATCGGCACGCATCAGACCCGCCGCCTCCCTGGAAGGCGGCGGGGTATCGCATCCAACTGGCCCGGGAGGCCGACCTGCCGCGGCTCGCCGAGGTCGAGCGCGCCGCGGCGCGGCAGTTTCCCGGCCGTTTGATTCCCCCCGCCCAGCGCGCCGGGGTGGTGCCGTTGGCGGTGCTGCGCGAGGCCCGGGACGAGGAACGGCTCTGGGTGGCGCTATCGCCGGCGGGCCTGCCGGTGGGCTTCGCCGTTGCCGGTACCTGCGACGGTGACGCCTTCCTGATCGAGCTCGACGTGCACCCCGCCCACCAGTGCCTGGGGCTGGGCCGGGCCCTGGTGGCCCGGGTGGTGCAGTGGGCCCGGACCGCGGGGTATGCGGCCCTGGCCTTGACCACCTTCGCCAGCCTGCCCTGGAACGCGCCCTTCTATGCCCGGCTGGGGTTCCAGGCGCTGGTGCCCGGGGCCTGTGGCCCGGCGCTGGCGGAGCGCCTGGCCGCCGAGGCGCGCCTGGGACTCCGCGAGCGGGTGGCCATGCGGCTATCGCTGCGTTAGACGCGCCGGCTCAGCGTCCCGCCGTGGTCGGGTCGTCGGGCATGGCGGCGTCGCCCCCCGGCAGTTCCCGCTGGGTATGCAGGAAGAACAGGTGGCGCTCGTACTGGTCGAGGATATCGGCGATCAGCTGCTCCCGGGAGTAGCCATAGACGTCATAGCCCTGGCCACCCTCGCCGATATGCACCTGCAGGCGGTAGTAGTGGGTGCCGGCGCGGCTGTCACGAATCGAGAAGGCCGGCATGGCGCTGCGATGGGGCCAGATCTGGTAGGTGAAGTCCGGCTCGCCGCCGAGGGCCACGTTGAGGGCCAGGTGCTCCTCGTCGCCGCTGCCCTCGACGATCTCCACCGGGAAGCCCTTCTCGGTGAGCTCGTCGCGGATCGCTTCCATGGCGGGGCGGCCCACCTCGGCGAGGAAGCGGCTGGCCCGGGCGTGGTTGGGGAAGCTCAGCGCCCGGCTCAGGCGCTGGCGCCAATGCCGCTTGCCGCCTGCTTCGTCGAGCAGGCGCCCCGAGAGGTGGCCGGCCATGCTGCCGCGCAGGCTGTCCTCCTTGAGGCCCTCCACCTTGAGGGCCTTGAACAGGCCCAGCATCATCAAGAAGAGCACGAAGGCGAAGGGCAGCCCCATGACCACCACGGCGCCCTGCAGGGCACCCAGGCCCCCGGCCATCAATAGCGCCAGGGTCAGCAGGCCGATGATCGCCGCCCACAGGATGCGCATCCAGGAGGGGGCATCGTGATTGGGGTCGCTGAGTATCGAGGTGAGGTTGGAGAGCACTAGGGAGCCGGAGTCGCCGGAGGTGACGAAGAAGACGATGGCCAGCACGGTGGCCACCCCGGTGGTCAGGGCCACCCAGGGGTAGCTCTGCAGGAAGAGGTAGATGGCCGAGCCGGGGTTGTTCATGGCCTGTTCGCCGAAGTCGGCGACGCTGGCGGTGCCCGCCATCACCAGCTCGATGGCGCTGTTCCCCATGATCGACATCCACGCCATCATAAAGGTCAGCGGCAGGATCAGGGTGCCGGCGACGAACTGACGGATGGTGCGGCCCCGGGAGATACGTGCCAGGAAGAGGCCGACGAAGGGTCCCCAGGCGATCCACCAGGCCCAGAAGAACACCGTCCAGGCGTTGAGCCAGTCGCGGGGCGGGTCGAAGGCGTAGGTATTGAAGGAGAGGGCGATAAAGTTGGAGAGGTAGTCGCCCACGTTGAGCACCAGGGCGTTGAGCAGGAACAGGGTCTGGCCGCTGAAGAGGATAAACAGCATCAGCAGCAGCGCCAGCAGCATATTGAACTCGGAGAGCCGACGGATGCCCTTGTCCACCCCGGTCACCGCCGAGATGGCCGAGAAGACCACGATCAGGATCGCCAGGCTCGCCTGGGTCAGGGTGCTCTCGGGGACGCCGAACATATAGTTGAGGCCGAAGTTGAGCTGGATGATGCCGATGCCCAGGCTGGTGGCGATGCCGAACACCGTGCCCAGCACTGCGGCGATATCCACGCCATGGCCGATGGGGCCGCGGATGCGCTTGCCGAAGATGGGATAGAGCGCCGAGCGAATGGTCAGCGGCAGGCCATGGCGATAGCTGAAGAAGGCGAGGGACATACCCACCAGGGTGTAGATGCCCCAGCCGGAGAGCCCCCAGTGCAGGAAGGTGAGCTCCATGGCATGGCGGGCCGCCGCCACGCTGGCCGGGTCGCCCTCCGGGGGGGCCAGGAACTGGGTCACCGGCTCGGCGATGCAGAAGAACAGCAGGTCGATGCCGATGCCGGCGGAGAACAGCATGGCCGCCCAGGTGACGATATTGAAGTCCGGCGTCGAGTGGGCCGGCCCCAGGCGCAGCTTGCCGAAGCGCGACAGGCCGATGGCGATGACGAACACCAGGTAGGCCACCACGGCGATGAAATAGAACCAGCCGAAGCTGTCCGAGATCCAGGCCAGGACGGCATAGATCACCGTATTGGCCGCCTCGGTGAAGGCCATCGCCCAGAGGGCGAAGACCAGGATCCCGATGGCCGAGCCGTAGAAAACCACTGGGTTGATACGATCCTGCCGGGGAGCGAGTGGGTCGGGGGCGCGATCGGCCATGTCGGACTCCTTGTGGCATGCCTGACGGTTCGGGTCGGCCCCCGACCATCCTGGCGAATGGGGCGCAGCACCCGGCCGACGGGAATCGCCGGCCGCGGCGCCTGCCATGCTATCGTCAGACTGAGCATAGACGCTTGGGGCCGATCGCGAGGCTGCCCGGCGGTCAGTCGGGGGCCAGCAGGCGGGCACCGCAGCCCTCGTCGCCGAGCGCGTCCTCCGGGTTGCGCAGCGGGCACTCCGCCAGCGACAGGCAGCCGCAGCCGATGCAGTGGTCGAGCTGGTCGCGCAGTTGGGTGAGGCAGCGGATGCGTTCGTCCAGGCTCTCCCGCCAGCTCGCCGAGAGGCGCTGCCAGTCGGCGGCATTGGGAGCACGGGAGGCGGGCAGGGTGTCGAAGGCTTCACGGATCTCGCCGAGCGAGATGCCGGTGCGCTGGGCGACCTTGATGATTGCCAGGCGGCGCAGCACCTCGCGGCCGAAGCGACGCTGGTTGCCGGCGTTGCGACGGCTCGCGATCAGGCCCTTGGCCTCGTAGAAATGGATCGCCGAAACCGCCAGGCCACTGCGCCGGGCGACTTCGCCGACGCTGAGCTCGCGCTGCAGGGGAGGTGACATGACATTCTCCTTGACCTCAACTTAACTGGAGGTTTTACCCTGCCAGCCAACCCCGGGCAAGTCGGGCCCGGGATCGTTAACGCAACCGGACTGCTGCCATGTTTCGCTACTTCGAGACCCTGGTGAATCCCTATCCTCCGGAGGAGGCCGGCACGCCTCCCCGCGGGCTCTTCGCCTTTATCCTGCACTTTTCGCGGCCGGTGCTGCCCCTGCTGCTCGCCATGTCGCTGTTCACCGCCCTGGTCTCCGCCGCCGAAGTGATCTTCTTCGGCTATATGGGCGAGCTGGTGGACTGGCTGGCCGACGCCGAACGCGAGGGCTTCTTCGCCGAATACGGCTGGCGCCTGGCCGGCATGGCGGCGCTGGTGGTGGTGGGCCTGCCGCTGCTGACCCTGCTGCAAGCCCTGGTGACTCACCAGGGCATCTTCGGCAACTACCCGATGATCGGCCGCTGGCTGGCGCACCGCCATATGCTGGGGCAGAGCCTGGCCTTCTATCAGGACGAGTTCGCCGGCCGGGTCTCCCAGAAGGTGATGCAGACGGCCCTGGCGATCCGCGAGACGGTGATGAAGCTGATGGATCTGATGGTCTATGTGCTCGTCTACTTCGCCGGCGCCATGCTGCTGATGGGCCAGGCCGAGCCCTGGCTGATGCTGCCGCTGGTGCTCTGGCTGGTCGGCTATATCGCCATCATGTGGATCTTCGTGCCGCGGCTGCGGGCGGTGTCCATGGCCCAGGCCGATGCCCGGGCGGTGATGACCGGTCGCATCGTCGACAGCTACAGCAACATCCAGACCATCAAGCTGTTCGCCGACACCCGTCGCGAGCAGGCCTATGCCCGCGACGCCATGGAGGGCTTCATGGCCACCGTGCATCGCCAGATGCGCCTGGCCACCGGGCTCACCGTGAGTCTGACCCTGCTCAACTCCCTGCTGCTGGCCGGGGTCGGGGTCATGGCCATCGGCGCCTGGTACCTGGAGGCGGTGTCGCTGGGCATCATCGCCGTGGCCATCGCCCTGGTGATGCGTATCCGCTTCATGTCCAACTGGATCCTCTGGGAGGTGGCCGGGCTGTTCGAGAACATCGGCACGGTGCAGGACGGCATCAATACCATCGCCCGGGAGCCGGCGGTCAAGGACGCGCCCGGGGCCACCGAGCTCGAGGTGCCGAGCGGCGAGATCCGTTTCGAGGCGTTGCGCTTCGGTTATGCGCGTCCCGATGGCGAGGGGGTACGGGTCTTCGACGGCCTCGACCTGAGCATCGCCCCCGGCGAGAAGGTGGGGCTGATCGGCCGCTCCGGGGCCGGCAAGTCGACGCTGGCCAACCTGCTGCTGCGCTTCTACGACCTGGAGGGGGGACGCATCCTGATCGACGGCCAGGACATCGCCGGGGTCACCCAGGAGTCGTTGCGCCAGCGAATCGGCATGGTCACCCAGGACACCTCGCTGCTGCATCGCTCGGTGCGCGACAATATCCGCTACGGCAGTCCCGAGGCCAGCGAGGCGGCGATCGAGGAAGCGGTGCGCCGCGCCCATGCCGACGCCTTTATCGATGAGCTGGTGGACCTCAAGGGGCGCCGCGGCCTGGATGCCCATGTCGGCGAGCGGGGCGTCAAGCTCTCCGGCGGCCAGCGCCAGCGCATCGCCATCGCCCGGGTGCTGCTCAAGAACGCGCCTATCCTGGTGCTCGACGAGGCCACCTCGGCGCTGGATTCCGAGGTGGAGGCGGCGATCCAGGAGCAGCTCTACACGCTGATGGAGGGCAAGACGGTGATCGCCATCGCCCACCGCCTCTCCACCATCGCCATGCTCGACCGCCTGGTGGTGATCGACGAGGGGCGCATCGTCGAGACCGGCACCCACCAGGAACTGTTGGCCCGGGATGGCCTCTACGCCGCCCTGTGGCGGCGCCAGTCCGGCGGCTTCCTGGGGCTGGATATCAATGGCGAGGCGGCCGAGCCGGCGGCAGGGGCCACGGCACAGGCCGAGACCTAGATGCCGGCCCACCATTGATAGCCGCGATCCTCCCAGTACCCCCCTCGGCCACGGCCGAGGGAGGCGAAGTTCTCCACCAGCTCGATACGCATCACGTACTTGGCCATCTTGTAGCCGAGCTGGCGTTCCGCCCGCAGCCGCAGCGGGGCGCCGTTGGCGATGGGCAGGTCGGCGCCGTTCAGGTCGTAGGCCAGCAGCGTCTGCGGGTGATAGGCCTCGAGCATGTCCAGGCTCTCGTAGTAGGGATCGCCGCCGCGGTAGCGGTCCGCGCAATGAAAGACCACGAAGCGTGCCTCGTCGCGGACGCCCGCCCGGGCGAGCAGGTCGCCGAGCACCACCCCCGTCCACTGGCCGATGCAGCTCCAGCCCTCGACGCAGTCGTGTCGGGTGATCTGGGTCCGCGACGGCAGGGCCTTGAGCTCGGCCAGCGACAGGGAGAGCGGCGTCTCGACCAGGCCGTCGATGGTCAGGCGCCAGTCGCGGAAGCCATCGGCCGCCAGGCGCCGGTACGCCGCGTCGTCGGGGTTGGTGGTGCCGTTGGCGCGAAAGGTCGGAGCGATGTCGGCGGGCGAGTACTCCCGGGCCAGGGCCTGGCGGGACGCCAGCAGGCGCTGGACGCGCTGGGTCAGGGCGCTGCCGGTGTCGAACACCTGGTGCATGGCGTCGCTGCGTGTCAGCCGGTCGCAGCCGGCCAGCAGCAGGGTGCCGCCGGCCAGGGCCGCGCGGGTCAGGAAGCGGCGGCGGCGGAGATCGGTCGGTCTAGGTGTCCTGTTCATCGCGGGCCTCCTCGCTGGGGTCGGGGATCGGGTCGGGGGGAAGCACGTAGCGCCCGGTGATCATCGAGCGCAGGTTGTTGGCGACGCCGGAGACCAGCACCAGGGCGACATGGATCAGGAAGAAGCCGAGCAGGGCCAGGGCGCACAGGAAGTGCAGGGTGCGCGCGCTCTGGCGACCGCCGAAGACATCCAGCAGCCAGGGCCAGGCGGCATCCAGGGTCGGCGACATGGTCAGGCCGGTGAGCACCACCAGCGGGAGAATGACGAACAGCACCAGCAGGTAGGCCAGTTTCTGCAGCAGGTTGTAGTGACGGGCTTCCTCGCCGGTGGGGAAGCGTAGCCGCAGGTGCTCGCCCAGGGTCTGGCCGAGGCGTCGCCACTCGTCACGGCGTGGCAGCAGGCGCCGGCGCAGGTGGCCGCCGATCACCAGGTAGAGTAGATAGGCGATCAGCAGGGGCGCGAAGATCCAGCCGGCCAGGAAGTGCCACTGGCGTCCCGCCGACAGCCAGCGCGGACCGGGCAGGGTGGCCCAGGCCGGGAAGGCGCGTCGCTCGCGGGCGTCGACGGGACCGGAGATGCCCAGCACTCCGGTGGTGTCGAATCGGTAGCCGCCGAGCTGGGTGATGCCGCGCCACTCGCCCTCCTCGCCGCGCATGGCTCGGATCGACAGGGCCGGGGCGTCGAAACTCGAGTCCTTGCCCCAGTACAGCGCCGGGTGAGCATTGAAGATCTGCAGGCCGCTCATCAGCAGTACGATCAGGCAGATGACGTTCACCCAGTGCCAGAGGCGCGTAAAGCGCGTATGCCGCCGGATAACGGTCGGCGCCGGGTCGCCATCGCGGGTGGCGGGCCGGGTGAAGACGGTCGGGAATCGCATGAATCACCTCCCGGGGAGAGGTCGGCCGATGCCCTTCACATAAGCCTTGCGCGAAATGCTCAGGCGAGAGGCAGCGGCCGACGGGGCCGAGCCTCACATGGCGTCGTCGCTTTCCATCATGGCGTCGCCTTCCTCCATCATGGAATCTTCCTCCATCATGGCGTCGCCCTCCTCATGCATGGCGTCGTCTTCCTCCATCATGGAATCTTCCTCCATCATGGCGTCGCCCTCCTCGTGCATGGCGCCCTCTTCCATCATGGTGCTCTCCTCCATCATCTCGTCGCCGGCCATGGGGTCGTCCGCCAGGGCGACGCCCGGCAGCAGCAGGGCGCCACCGAGCAGGGCAGCGAGCAGGGCGGCGAACAGGGTGGTCTTGAAGGGCTTGAGCTCAAAGGGGGTAAGCGTGTGCATCGTCGGATCCTCCGTTCGGGAATCGGCCGCCGGCGGATTGCCGATCGGCAAGGGCTAGGCTAGCCGGGCGCCGGGGGCGATTCCTCACGGAAGCGTCACGTGGGCGATCGGGTTTCGTGATAGTTTCGAGAGGGTTTCGTGATGCAGCCCAGCGGGCCGCCCGTTAGGGTGTCAGGGTGAGAAGAGCGGCCTGGGCAGGAGTCTGGCGATGAGCTATCGAATCCTCTGTGTCGAGGACAATCCCGAGATCGGCAAGCTGCTCACCGAGTCGTTGGCGACGGCGGGCTATGCCTGCGACTGGGTGCGCGACGGCGAGGCGGCCCTGGCGCTGCTCGGCGCCGAGGCCGCGGGCGTTCGCTATGACCTGGTGACGCTGGACCTGATGCTGCCCGGGGTCGACGGCCTGGAAGTGTGCCGCCGCCTGCGCCGGCAGGACAACCAGACGCCGGTGCTGATGGTCACCGCCAAGGCGGCGATCCGCGACGTGGTGGTGGGGCTCGAGATCGGGGCCGACGACTATGTCACCAAGCCCTTCGCCATGCCGATCCTGCTGGCGCGGATCCAGGCCCTGTTGCGCCGTGGCCAGCGCCAGGTGCCCGGCGACGACGGCATCGTCGCCACGCCGCCGCTGGTCTGCGGCCCCCTGGTCATCGATACCGACCGGCACCGGGTCCTCCTCGATGACCGGCCGATCCAGCTCACCGGCAAGGAATTCGCGCTGCTCTCGCTGTTCGCTCGTCATCCCGGACGCAGCTTCAGCCGCGGCGAGCTGCTCGATCACGTCTGGGGCGAGGAATTCGACGGCTACGACCACACCGTGAACACTCATATCAACCGCCTGCGCAACAAGATCGAGGCCGACCCGGCCAGGCCGCGTTTCATCCAGACCGTCTGGGGGGTGGGCTATCGTTTCGCCGAGACGCCGGAGCCGTCGCCCGCCCCCGGTGAGGGCCCATGAGCGGCCTGCTACGCCGTTGCGGACGGCTGGGCCGCAGCCTTTATGCACGCATCGCGCTGGTCTACCTGAGCAGCCTGCTGCTGCTCTGCGTGGCCACCGCCTGGATCGCCATCAGCCAGTTCGACCAGCTCGGCCGCGAGCTCCAGCAGCGCCTGGAGGTCGACCTCGCCGACAACCTCGCCCGAGTCATGCAGCCGGCGCTGCGCCAGGGCCTCGATAGCCCCGCCGCCCGGGACATGGCCCGGCATATCGTCTCGATCAATCCCTCGCTGTCGCTCTATGTGCTCGACGAAGGGGGGTGGGTGATCGCCGATTACGCCGAGCCGGCCTGCGGCCTGGGGCGGCGGGTGGACCCCCAGGCGCTGGAGACCCTGCTGGGCGACGAGCCGATGCTGCCGGTGCTGGCGCTGTCGCCCTGCGGACGGCAGCCCGGGGTGTTCTCCGTGGCGCGCCTTCGCCTCGGCGAGCCGGATGGCACCGGTGGCCCCCCGGGTTATCTGTATGTCGACCTGGACAACGCCAGCTATGCCTCGATGGTGGCCATGGTGCGCACCAGTTCCATCCTCCGCACCCTGGTGGCCGCCGGCCTGATGGCGCTGCTGGTGTCCGGGGGCTTCGGCCTGGTGTGGTTCGCGCTGTTGACCCGGCGCTTCTCGCGCCTGACCGCGGCGGTGCAGCGCTTCGCCGACGGGGACCATGGCCAGCGCGTCGCCACCCCCGGCGACGACGAGCTGGGTCGCCTGGCCCGCGCCTTCAACGACATGGCCGGGACCATCGAGGCCCAGCTCCGGGCACTGCAGGAGACCGACCATCAGCGCCGAGAACTGGTCGCCAACCTGTCCCATGACTTCCGCACCCCGCTGACCTCGCTGCGCGGCTATGCCGAACAGTTGCTGAGTGGGGAGGGCGTCGACGAGGAGCGCCGGCGGATGCTGACGGCGATCCTCGACAATACCGACCGCCTGACCCGCCTGGCCCAGCAACTCTCGACCCTGGCGCGCCTGGATGCCTACGACAAGCCGCTGCGACGCGAGCCCTTCTCGCTGGCCGAACTGGCCCACGACATCGTCGGCAAGTTCCAGCACCAGGCCCGCCAGGCCGGCGTCTCGCTGACGGTGGACTGTGACCCGGCCTTGCCCCGGGTCGATGCCGACCTGGGGCTGATCGACCGGGTGCTGTCCAACCTGATCGACAATGCCCTGCGTGCCACGCCGGCCGGGGGCCGGGTACGCATCGTAGCCGGCACTCGGCCGGAGGGCGTGCGGCTGGCGGTCATCGACGGCGGCGTGGGTATCGCCGAAGACGAGCTGCCCCTGGTGACCCAGCGTTTCTACCGCACCCGGGCCAGCCTCGTCAGGGGCGACGGCTCGGGGCTGGGACTGTCGATCGTGCGCGAGATCTGCGAGCGCCACGGCGCGGCATGGAAGATCGACAGCACCCTGGGGGAGGGCACCGAGGTCAGCGTTATTCTGCCCTACGCCTGAGGAGGGACGGCGCCGCCCCCGGTGAAGCTTACCCGGTGAGCTGAAAGGAGTCTGGGGCAACGATTGCGGAGCCTCGGTCAAGGGGGGGCGGGGGCGTCGCCGTAGACTGAGTCTATCGCCCAACCAATCGGAGACCGTCATGTACCTCGATGCCGATCAAGTGATCCAGGCCCTGCCCTGGTCTGCCCTCGTGGAGGCCCTGGATGACGTCTTCACCCAGACGGTGCACTCGCCGGTGCGCCATCATCACCATCTCCAGGTGCCCGGCGACCCGGATGCCACCCTGCTGCTGATGCCGGCCTGGATCGAGGGCCAGTACCTCGGGGTCAAGCAGGTCAACGTCTTCCCCGGCAACAGTGCCCGGGGCCTGCCCGGTCTCAGCGGCCATTACCTGCTGAGCTGCGCGCGTACCGGCCACCACCTGGCCCAGTTCGAGGCCAACGAGCTGACCGCCCGGCGCACGGCGGCCGCTTCCGCCCTGGCGGCTCGCTACCTGGCCCGCGAGGATGCCAGCGAGCTGCTGATGGTCGGCACCGGGCGCATGGCCCGTCGTCTGATTCCGGCGCACCGGGCGATTCGGCCGATCCAGCGGGTGCGCATCTGGAACTTCCGTGAGACCTCGGCCCATGCCCTGGCGGAGGAGCTCCGCGCCGAGGGAATCGACGCCGAGGCGGTACCGGAGAACGGCCTGGCCGAGGCCGCCGGTCGGGCCGATATCATCAGCTGCGCCACCCTGAGTCGCGATCCGCTGATCCGGGGCGAGTGGCTGTCGCCCGGCACGCACCTGGACCTGGTCGGCAGCTTCACGCCCTTTATGCGCGAGGCCGACGACGCGGTGATGCGCCGCGGGGCGGTCTTCGTCGATACCCGCGAGGGCGCCATGAGCGAGACCGGCGACCTGATCGATCCGCTGAAGTCGGGTGTCATCCAGGCGTCCGATATCCTGGCCGATTTCCCCGACCTGTGCGGCAAGCGCCATGCCGGCCGCAGCGCGCTCGAGGATCCCCAGCAGGCCATCACGGTGTTCAAGTCGGTGGGCGCCTCGGTGGAGGACCTGGCGGCGGCCATCCTGGCCTACGAGCGCTGCGCCACGCCGTCCTGAGTGGAGGGCGGGCCGCTTCAGTTCCTCGACTCCTGACACAATGACAACAGGGTGGGGCATACCCCGCCCGGGAGTGTTACGCAAGATGAAAGACGACGCCGTCCCCGAGATCCCCGTGCCGAGCCTGCCGTTGGCCTTGATTCCCATCGTGCTGACCATCGCGCTGCTCGGCGTGCAGATCTTCTACTACGACGACTTCACCCCGCATATCCCGCTGGCCATCGGCTTCGCCATCACCGCCCTGGTGGGCTGGCTGCAGGGCTATCGCTGGAAGGACATCGAGGCCGGCGCCTTCAAGGTGCTGCACGTGGCGATGCCCTCCATCGGTACCCTGATCATCGTCGGCATGCTGGTCGGCACCTGGCTCGCCAGCGGCACCGTACCGATGCTGATCTATCTGGGCCTCGAGATGATCGACCCGAGCTGGTTCCTGGCCGCCGCCATGCTGATGTGCTCGATGGTCTCGCTGTCCATCGGCTCCTCCTGGACCACCGTCGGCACCGTGGGCCTGGCGCTGATCGGTATCGGCGATGCCTTCGGCGTGCCCATCTACTGGACCGCCGGGGCCGTGGTCTCCGGGGCCTTCTTCGGCGACAAGATCTCGCCGCTGTCCGATACCACCAACCTGACGCCGGCGGTCACCGAGACCAATATCTTCGAGCATATCCGCTACATGATGCCGACCACCGTCCCCGCCATGCTGATCGCCCTGGCGATCTACTGGGTCGTCGGCGGCGCCGAGGCCGGGGTGGGGCATTCCCTCGAGCGCATCGAGGTTATCAAGCAGGGGCTGGCCGACAACTTCGCGATGGGCGTCTGGCAACTGCTGCCGCTGGTGGTGGTCATCGGCCTGGCCTTCTTCAAGGTGGCGCCGATCCCCGCGCTGTTCACCGGGGTGATGCTGGGCGGCGTCGTCGCCATCCTGACCCAGGGGGCGTCCTTCCATGATGCCCTGACCTTCGCCCACGGTGGCTATTCCATCGCCACCGGCAGCGAGACGCTGGATAGCCTGCTCAACCGCGGTGGCGTCACCTCGATGACCTGGGTGGTGACCCTGATGATGTTCGCCCTGGCCTACGGCGGCGCCCTGGAGCGCACCCGCTGCCTGGAAGCCATCGTCGGGACCATCATGAAGCGTCTCAAGAGCTTCCGGGGGCTGCAGACCAGCGCCATCCTGACCTCCATCACCACCAACGTGGTATCCGGTGACGTCTACCTGTCCATCGCCCTGCCGGGGCGCATGTACAAGCCCGCCTACGACCAGATGGGCTACTCGCGGCTGAACCTGGCCCGGGCCATCGAGGAGGGCGGCACCCTGGTCTCGCCGCTGGTGCCGTGGAACGCCGGCGGCGCCTTCGTGATGGGCGCGCTGGGGCTGAGCGTGGCCGGGGGTGACTTCAGCCAGCTGCTGTATATCCCGCTGGCCTTCGCCTGCTGGCTGTCGCCGGTGATCGGCATCCTCTATGCCCAGCTGGGCTGGTTCTCCCGGCGCGCCGAGCCCGAGGAGGCCGCCGCTGCCCAGCCCATACCCGCGGTGGAGGAACGCGAATGACCCGAGGTGAAGGCGGGGATCGCATCGCGGTGATCGGTGCGGGTGTCATCGGCATGACCACCGCGCTGGCCCTGCAACGCCAGGGGCATAGGGTCAGCGTGCTCGATCCCCGGGGGCCGGGGGAGGGGGCCTCCTACGGCAACGCCGGCTTCCTGGCCACCGAGCTGATCGATCCCTTGTCGACGCCGGCCACCCTGCGCAAGGCGCCACGGCTGTGGCTCGACCCCCACGGGGCCCTGGCCCTGCCGCTGCGTTACCTGCCGCGGCTGGCGCCCTGGCTGATGCGCTTTATCGCCGCCGCCCGTCCCGCCCGGGTCGCCAAGGGGCGCCAGGCACTGGCGGCCCTGAACGGGGCGGCGGTGGCCGCCTGGCGGCGCTGCCTGGCCGATATCGGCGCCGAGGAGGAGTTGCTGGCCTCGGGGTATCTGCTGGTCTGGGAATCCGGGCGGGGCCGGGCGGCGGCCAAGGCGCAGATGGCCCACCTGCGGCGCTGGGGATATGAGGTGGAGTGGCTCGAGGCGGCGGCACTCCGCAGGCGCGAGCCGGGACTGACGGGGGAGCTGAGCCACGGGCTCTACTTCCCCGGTGCCCACCAGGTGCGCGACCCCTATGCCCTGGTGCGGCGCCTGGCCGAGGTCTTCGAGGCCCGTGGCGGCGAGTTGCGCCGGGTGCGGGTGAGCCGGCTGGAACCCCGTGGCGAAGGCGTGCGCCTGCATACCGATGCGGGGGAGTGGAACGCGGATCGGGTGGTGGTCGCCGCGGGGGCCTGGAGCCACCACCTGGCCAAGAGTCTCGGCTTGTCGATCCCGCTGGAGACCGAGCGCGGTTATCACCTCACGCTGCCCCAGCGCGGCCAGGCGCTGCGTCAACCGGTGGGCTCGGCGGAGCGCCGCTTCGTGATGACGCCGATGCGTTGTGGCCTGCGGGTGGTCGGTTTCACCGAGCTCGGTGGCCTGGCGCTGTCGCCGGTCGAGCGCCGCTACGCCTCCCTGCGCCATCATGCCGAGGCGCTGCTGAGCGATCCCAGCGGCCTCGATAAGGGCGCCGAGGAGTGGATGGGCTTCCGCCCGACCCTGCCCGATTCCCTGCCGGTGATCGATACCCATCCGGACTACCCGGCGGTGCACTTCGCCTTCGGCCATCAGCACCTGGGGCTGACCCAGGCGGCGATCACCGCCGAACTCGTCGGCGCCCTGGTGAGGGGGCAGCCCCCCGCGCTGGACCTCGAGCCTTATCGGGTGACGCGTTTCCAGCGCTGAAGGCGGCCACGCCGAGCCGCCCCATCGTGGTCCGGCGTGACGCTTGCTCTTCTTTCTCGCTGGCGGGTGCGGGCGACCCTATGACATCCGGCCAGGCAGGGACGTCGCGCTGACCCCATCCGGATCCATGGCGCTCTTGCGCTCCTCACTCGGTGAATAGCCCATCCTGCGCCGATAGGCCCGGGAAAAGCTCGACACCCCGGAGAAGCCCAGGTCGAAGGCGATCTCACTCACCCGGCGCGGCGTCTCGCGCAACCAGAAGCGCGCCCAGAGCAAGCGACGGTTCATGACATATTGCTGCGGGGTGACGCCGAAATCGCGCAGGCAGAGCAGGTGGAGTTGGCTCTGGCTGAGATGGCAGGCATCGGCCAGCAACTGGTTATCGGGGGGCATCGTCAGGCGCTCGTCGATCAGGCTATCGAGCAGTGTCGCGGAGAGTCGCCCCTGGCCTCGGGGCTGCGTACTCCCCAACGCCAGTAGCTCACTGAGCTGGCTGACGAACAGGATCGCCAGTTGGTGGTTGAGGAGGGCGGACTGCGCCGTGGACTTGTCCGCCTTCAACTGGCGGGTGGCCAGCTCCACCATGGGGATCAAGGTGGGCGGCAGGCTGAGGGTCCTGGGCGTGGTAAACAGGGACTCGCGCAGCTGCAGGGAGCAGCTCTGCTCCAGTGAGGCCAGGCAGGGGTCATCGGTGTCGAGATCGATGACCAGGACCTCGCAGCTGTCGTCGCTGCCGCGGAAAAGATGACGCTCGCTGGGCGGCAGGATCGCCGCCTGGCCCAATTCGAGATGCTCTCCGCCGGGGCTGAATTCAATGTCCAGGACGCCGCGCCAGCCCAGCAGCAGTTGCGGATAGGAATGGCAATGCTCTCCCGAGTGGCGTGCAATGCGGTTGCAGCGAGCCAGGGTCTGGGACATGGGGTTTCCTCGGGCAACAAGATGCGGAGTCTCGAGCAACGTCTCGGGAGTCTGGGTCAAGAGTCCGGTTGAGGCTCTGCCTAGACTGGGGGTATCAGCAACGTTGAAACGAGGTTGGCATGAATCTCGACGCCGGGCAAGCGACCGCGGCGCGACCCCGGGAGGCCCTGAGTGGCGTCGGCGGAGGTACCGCCAAGGGCGAGATCATCCAGTTCCAGGGCATGGGCATGGCCACCGAGGAACTCGGTGCCGGCATCCCGGCGGCGTAGACGGTGGGCGCAACCCGAGTCGGGACGCCTAAGCTACATACATGGCCTTCGCAACAACGACAACCTCCGAACCGGCGCATCGACACCGTGTCTCGGGTAGCAAGGAGATCGATTATGAGCGACGTAACCAGGCGCCACCCTGACACCCTGAGCGAGTCACGGGCGCGCGTCCGCGCCCACTATGCGGTCGACGAGGCCACGGTGTTGCGTGGGCTGGTCGAGCGTATCAGGCTGTCGGAGGAGGATCGCCGCAAGGTGGCCGAGGTCGGCGCCCACTATGTGGAACGCGTGCGCCAGGAAACCTCGCCCTCGATGATGGAGGCGTTCCTGGCCGAATATGGGCTCTCGACCGCCGAGGGCGTCGGCCTGATGTGTCTGGCCGAGGCGCTGCTACGGGTGCCCGACGCCGAGACCATCGACGACCTGATCCACGACAAGATCGAGCCCTCCGACTGGGGCGCGCACCTGGGCAAGTCGTCCTCCTCGATGGTCAACGCCTCGACCTGGGCGCTGATGCTGACCGGCAAGGTGCTGGACAACGATCCCAAGGGGCCGGTGCGGGCGCTGCGCGGCCTGGTGCGCCGGATGGGCGAGCCGGTGGTGCGCACCGCGGTCGGTCAGTCGATGAAGGTCCTCGGCCGCCAGTTCGTGCTCGGCCAGACCATCGAGGAGGGCATGAAGCAGGCCCGCGAGCTCGAGAAACAGGGCTACACCTACTCCTACGACATGCTGGGCGAGGCGGCGCGGACCGACGCCGATGCGCTGCGCTATCACCAGGCTTATGCCAGGGCGATCGCCGCCATCGCCAAGCAGGCCAAGGGCGACGTGCGTTCCAGCCCCGGCATCTCGGTGAAGCTCTCGGCGCTGCATCCGCGCTATGAAACCACCCACCGCGACACGGTGATGAGTGAGCTCGTCCCGCGCGCCCTGGAACTGGCCAAGCAGGCGGCCAAGGCCAATATCGGCTTCAATATCGACGCCGAGGAACAGGACCGGCTGGACCTGTCCCTCGACGTGATCGAGGCGCTGCTGGCCGACCCCGACCTGGCCGGCTGGGACGGCTTCGGGGTCGTGGTGCAGGCCTACGGGCGCCGCGCCGCGCCGGTGATCGAGACCCTCTACGACCTCGCCGAGCGGCTCGACCGCAAGATCATGGTGCGGCTGGTGAAGGGCGCCTACTGGGACACCGAGATCAAGCTGGCCCAGGAGATGGGCGTCGAGACCTTCCCGGTCTTCACCCGCAAGGTCAACACCGATGTCAGCTACATGGCCTGCGCGCGGCTGCTGCTCGAGCGGCGCGACCGCATCTATCCGCAGTTCGCCACCCACAACGCCCATACCTGCGCCGCCGTCGTCGCCATGGCCGGCGACGACAAGGACAGCTACGAGTTCCAGCGCCTGCACGGCATGGGCGAGTCGCTGCACCACATCGTCAAGCAGACCGAGGGCACGCGTTGCCGGATCTACGCCCCGGTCGGCGCGCACCGTGACCTGCTCGCCTACCTGGTGCGCCGGCTGCTGGAGAACGGGGCGAACTCCTCGTTCGTCAACCAGGTGGTGGACGATTCGATTCCCCCCAGCGAGGTCTCCAAGGACCCGGTGGCCGAGATGCGGCGCCTGGGCGATGCCATCGCCAGCCCATCGATCCGCCTGCCCGGCGAGCTCTTCGCCCCCGAGCGCAAGAACTCCCGCGGCTTCCGGATCAACGAACCCGCCTCGATCCTGCCGCTGCTGACGGCGCGTGAGACCTTCGCCGACGCCACCTGGACCGCCGCGCCCATGCTGGCGGGAAGCCCGGCACCGCAGGGCCCGGCCCGCGACGCCCTGTCCCCCGCCGACGGCTCGCGCCTGGTCGGCCGGGTGCATGAGGCGACCCCGGCCGAGGTGGCGGCCGCCCTCGACGCCGCCCAGGACGGCTTCCGCGACTGGTCGGCATGGCCGGTGGCCGAGCGCGCCGAGGTGCTGCGCCGCACCGCCGATCTCTACGAGGAGCACATCGCCGAGCTGACCGTGATCGCCACCCGCGAGGCCGGCAAGATGATCCTCGACGGCATCGCCGAGGTGCGCGAGGCGGTGGACTTCCTGCGCTACTACGCCAACGAGAGCGAGCGGCTGGAAATGGAAGCGCCCGGCAGCCCCCGCGGCGTCTTCGTCTGCATCAGCCCCTGGAACTTCCCGCTGGCCATCTTCACCGGCCAGATCGCCGCGGCGCTGGCGGCCGGCAACGCGGTGCTCGCCAAGCCCGCCGAGCAGACGCCGCTGATCGCCGCCCGCGCCGTCGAGCTAATGCGCGAGGCCGGCTTGCCGGAGGCGGCGCTGCAGTTGCTGCCCGGCGACGGGCCGACGGTGGGCGGGCCGCTGACCAGCGATCCGCGGATCGCCGGGGTCTGCTTCACCGGCTCGACGGAGGTGGCGCAGATCATCCACCAGGCCCTGGCGAAGAATGCCGGGCCGGATGCGGTGCTGATCGCCGAGACCGGCGGGCTGAATGCCATGATCGTGGACTCCACGGCGCTGACCGAGCAGGCGGTGCGCGACATCCTGATCTCGTCCTTTCAGTCGGCCGGCCAGCGCTGCTCGGCGCTGAGGATGCTGTATGTCCAGGAAGAGGCGCGGGAGCGGCTGCTGACGATGCTCGACGGCGCCATGGACGCGCTCGCCATCGGCGATCCCTGGAACACCGACACCGACGTCTCGCCGGTGATCGACGCCGAGGCCCAGGCCGACATCGGCGCCTATGTGGCGGCGCAGCAGAAGGCCGGCAAGGTGCTGAAGACGCTGCCCGTGCCGGAGGTCGGCACCTTCGTCACCCCGGCCGTGGTCGAGGTGGGGGGCATCGGGGATCTCGAGCGCGAGATCTTCGGCCCGATCCTGCACCTGGCCACCTTCAAGGCGCGGGACATCGACAAGGTGGTCGACGCGATCAATGAGCGGGGATACGGCCTGACCTTCGGCCTGCACACCCGCATCGACGACCGCGTGCAGCAGATCGTCGAGCGCGTGCATGTCGGCAATATCTACGTCAATCGCAACCAGATCGGCGCCATCGTCGGCTCCCAGCCCTTCGGCGGCGAGGGCCTGTCGGGCACCGGCCCCAAGGCCGGCGGCCCCCTCTACGTCAACCGCTTCCGCCGCACCGCCGCCGCCGAGCATCACGAGGCCCCCCGGGGCGAGGCCGTGGCCCTCGGCGAGCTCCAGGCGGCCCTCGATGGCCTGGACCCGCGCAACTGGGCGGCGCGACCCGACCGGGTCGAGGTGCTGCGCCGCGCGCTCTCCGGCAAGCGCGGGGTGATCCGCAAGGCGCTCGCCGAGACCGCGGCCCTGGACCTGACGCCGCAGACGCTGCCGGGGCCGACGGGGGAAAGCAACCGCTTGTCGATGTACCCCAAGGGCCCGGTGCTGTGTCTGGGGCCGACCCTCGAGATCGCCGTGGCCCAGGCGGCGCAGGCGCTCGGCGTGGGCTGTGCGGCGGTGCTCGTGGCTCCCGGCGCTGCGCAGGCCGTGCGGCCGCTGATCGAGGCCGGGGCGCCCGTCGCCGCCCTCGATGGCAGCGTCGCGGCCGAGACGCTGAGCACGGTCCAGGGCATCGCGGCGGTGGCCGCCGCCAGCGCCGGCGACTGGACCCGCGAGCTGCGCCTCGCGCTCGCCCGGCGCGACGGCCCCATCGTGTCGCTCGAGACCCAGGCCATCGCACCGGAACGCTATGTGCTGGAACGTCACCTGTGCATCGACACCACCGCCGCGGGCGGCAATGCCAGCCTGCTGGCGACGGCCGAGTGACCGAGCCGGGGCGGCCCGCTGCGGTCGCCCCGGCTCCGGACTCTCATCGTTTATTATTCTGTACGGGCATGGGATAAAGTTGACATGAGGTGAGGCCATGACTCACCGCTGCCGGGCGATCCCTCCGGCGTTGAATCCGATGGCGCCGGCCGCTTGGACCTAGCCTGAATGATTCGAGATCGCCCCATATAGAGAGACCGCCATGTCCTACTTCACGATTGCCGGGGTTCAGATGCACGCCCTCCACCATGGCGATAATACCGAGGCCATGCGCCTGCGCATCGATGCCCTGATGAGCCGCTTCCCCCAGGTACAGATGGTGCTGTTCAGCGAGCTGATGCCCATGGGGGCCTCGCCCCACCACGCCCAGCCCCTGCCCAGCAATGCCGAGGCGATGTTCTGTCAACTGGCCGAAAAGCATCGCATCTGGCTGATTCCGGGCTCGATGTTCGAGCAAGTGGAAGGCGCCACCTACAATACCCTCTCGGTGATCAACCCCCAGGGTCAGGTGGTGGCACGCTATCGCAAGATGTTCCCCTTCCGTCCCTACGAGGCCGGCGTGGAAAGCGGTAGCGAGTTCGTCACCTTCGACGTGCCCAACGTCGGCCGCTTCGGGGTCTCGATCTGCTATGACATGTGGTTCCCCGAGACCACCCGCACGCTCGCCGCCATGGGCGCCGAGGTGATCCTGCACCCTACCATGACCGATACCATCGACCGCGATATCGAGCTGGCCATCGCCCGCACCAATGCCGCGGTCAACCAGTGCTACTTCTTCGATATCAACGGCGCCGGCGCCATCGGCAACGGCCGCTCCATCGTGGTGGGGCCTTCCGGTGACGTGATCCACCAGGCCGGCACCGGCGAGGAGATCATGCCCATCGAGGTGGATCTCAACCGGGTACGCCGCGAGCGCGAGACCGGCCTGCGCGGCCTCGGTCAACCGCTCAAGAGCTTCCGCGACCGGCGCGTCGATTTCTCGGTGTACCGAACCGAGAACGGCACGCCGCCCTTCCTCGACACCCTGGGGCCGCTCGCCAAGCCACAGCGCATCGATATCGAGGAGTACTGACTCGCCATGGACAGGCGCCCACGGAACCACGGAATGAGGACTTCCCATGCTGACCCGAATCCTTGATGCCCTGCGTCGCCTGTTTGCCCCGTCCACGGGCGCCGGTTCCTCCGGCGCGTCCTCGTCCGAAGGGCCCGCCTCCGCCGAGGGAGTAGGGGCCCCCGCCGACTCTCAGGGAGTGACAACAATGACCAAGATCACCTCCATCGCCGACGTCCGCCGCCACTTTCGTAACAACAAGGAGCCCATCTACTTTATCTCGGCCACCAACTTCAACCTGCTCGGTATCGGTGACTGGGTGGGCGCTTTCCGCCATATCAACTACATCGACTGCTTCGAGGGGCGCCAGCGCAACGTCTTCGTGCCCCGGGAGAAGTTCCCCCGCGACTTCGAGAGCATCGAGGACATCAACAACTACCTGCTCGAGCACAAGGAGGTCATCGACTTCATCCAATCCCGGGCCGACGGCGACAACGCCGGCGTGGCCGCCTTCCTGATGTTCGACGAGCACACCGAGGAAGTCTGCGAGCAGTTGGGGCTGCGCGTCGCCTTCCCGCCGGCGGCGCTGCGCTCGCGGATGGACAACAAGATCGAGACGGTGCGCATCGGCAACAAGGCCGGCGTGCCCAGCGTGCCCAATGTGCTGGCCAGGGTGGGCAGCTACCAGGAACTCTGCGAGGTGAGCCAGGAGCTGGGCAGCGACCTGGTGGTGCAGACCGCCTTCGGCGATTCCGGCCATACCACCTTCTTCATCGCCAGCGAGGACGACTACTACAAGCATGCCGAGGAGATCGAGGCCGAGCCCGAGGTCAAGATCATGAAGCGTATCAACTGCCGCGGCTCGGCCATCGAGGCCTGTGCCACCCGCTGCGGCACCGTGGTGGGGCCGCTGATGACCGAACTGGTAGGCTTCAAGTCGCTGACCCCCTACAAGGGCGGCTGGTGCGGCAACGAGATGTTCGCCGGGGCCTTCACCCAGGAGGTGCGCGACAAGGCCCGCGAGTACACCTTCAAGTTCGGCGAGGCGCTGCGCGAGGAGGGCTACCGGGGCTACTTCGAGCTCGATTTCCTGATCGACATGGACAACGGCGAGGTCTACCTGGGCGAGCTCAACCCGCGGGTCACCGGCGCCAGCTCGCTGACCAACGTGGCGGCCTTCGCCCACTCCGACATCCCGCTGTTCCTCTTCCACCTGCTGGAGTTCTCCGAGCTCGACTTCGACCTGGATATCGACGAGATCAACGAGCGCTGGTCGCACCCCGACAGCGTCGACAGCTGGAGCCAGCTGGTGATCAAGCACACCGACGAGAGCGTCGACCTGCTCACCGCGGCGCCGGCGTCCGGCGTCTGGCGCATGAACGACGACGGCAGCATCGGCTATGACCACTACAGCTATCATCCCCACGCCGCCGAGAACGACAAGGAGGCCTTCTTCCTGCGTATCAGTGGCACCGGCGACTTCCGCTACGAGGGCGCCGACCTCGGCATCCTGATTACCCGCGGGCGCTTGATGGACGACGATTTCCAGCTCACCGAGCGGGCCCGCGCCTGGATCGACGGCATTCGCGGCCAGTACGCCGGCCAGTCGCTGCAGGACCCGGTGGTGCAAGAGGTCGCCGTGAGCCACGCCGTCGGCGGCGGTAACTTCAAGATTCTCTGAGTGGGGGTGCGGCCCCGCCGCCCGGGGGTGGCGAGGCGGAGAACGCCATGGACAAGACGCTGGTTTTTCGCACCGTGCACGAGGAGGCACCGGGCCCGAAGTGGCAGTCGCTATTCGACTACCACTGGCCGGCCTACGAGCGGTGGTACCTGAGCGAGGGCGAGCGCGAGCGGCCGGGGTATCTGGCCTGCTACAACGCCCTGCGCCGTCATATGCCGGAGCTGCTGGACACCTATCGAACACTCTGCGAGTTGGCCGGTGGCGGGGATCTCAGCTCGCGACTGCTCAGCCTCTATCGTCCGCCGGCCTATATCACCGGCTGCTCCCAGGCGGTGCTGGCCCGGCCGGGGGCGACGGTACTGGCGCGCAACTATGACTACCCGCCGGAGCTGTGCGAGGGCAGCATCCTGCATACCTGCTGGAACGGCCGGCGGGTGATCGCCATGTCCGACTGCCTGTGGGGCGTGCTCGACGGCATGAACGACCGGGGGCTCGCCGTGTCGCTGGCCTTCGGTGGGCGCAAGGTGGTCGGTGACGGCTTCGGCGCGCCGATCATCCTGCGCTATATCCTGGAGTTCTGCGACAGCGTGCCCCAGGCCGCCGAGGTACTGGCCCGGGTGCCGACCCATATGGCCTACAACATCACCGTGGCCGACAGCGCCGGGCGCTACGTCACGGCGATGATCGCCCCGGATCACCGCGCCAGCATTCGGCGGGTGCCGGTGGCCACCAACCACCAGAAGAAGATCGAGTGGTATGCCCATGCCCTGGCCTCGGAGACGCTGATTCGCGAGCGCCAGCTGTCGATCCTGGTCAACGACGCGGCGACCACCGAGGAGCGCCTGGTCTCGGCCTTCTTCTCGCCGCCGCTGTTCCGGCATGACTACGGCCGCGGCCTGGGCACGGTCTATACCGCCGTCTACCGGCCCGTGGCGGGGCGCGCCCAGTTCCACTGGCCGGGCCTGCACCTGGACCTGACCTTCGACGACTTCCCCGAGGAACGGATCACCGTGCGCTATGGCACGCGCGAATTCTATCCCGGCTGAGCCCGAGCACCGCAGAACAACGACTTAGAGGGGTGTCGCCATGCAAGAATCGACGCAAACCGAAACGCCCTATACCGCGCTGGGCTTCTACCACAAGATCTCCCAGCTGCGCGCCGATACCTGGAACGCCCTGAAGCGTGACCTCGGCATCCTGGTGAGACTGGACGACGAGAGCCGGACGAAGAACCTGATCAAGGCCATCGACGTCAAGCTGACGCGGCTGGAGATCGTCGAGGACTACCATGCCTTCCCCTCCAAGGAGGACTTCCGCCATCTCTGGACGCTGTTCGACCGCGAGGAGTACGTGCTGCTGGAGAAGGTGGTCAAGCGCCTGGTGCGGGCGCTGATCAGCGAATCCTACCGGCGTCGCCACGTCGACCTCAGCGAGACCGACGCCGACGCCGAGGACCTGGAGGCCCTCGACGCCCTGGCCCAGCTCAGGCGCGGCCACCCGGCCTCGAACAGCTCGGCCCAGCCCTACTTCGAGCTGCTGATCGTCGACAACCTCTCGACCCAGGAGGAGGAGGTGGTCCGCGAGGCCTTCCGCAACATGCGCCGTCCCGAGGACAGGTTCGTCTACGACGTGGTCACGGTACGCAGCTTCGAGGACGCGCTGATCGCGGTGCTGGTCAACCCCAATATCCAGGCCTGCCTGATCCGCTACGAGTTCCCCTACAAGTCGAAGTACAACCTCAGCGCCCTGCGCAACTACCTCGAGGGCCTGTCGGAGAAGGAACTGGAGACCCAGACCGAAGCCGAACGCAGCATCCTGCTGAGCAGCATGATTCACGAGCTGCGCCCGGAGATCGACCAGTTCCTGGTCACCAGCGGTGACGTCGAGGCCACGGCGAGCCAGGATATCCGCTACTTCAACCGCATCTTCTACCGCGAGACCGACTACATCGAGCAGCACCACACCATCCTGCGGGCCATCGACAGTCGCTACCGCACCCCCTTCTTCGACGCCCTGCGCGAGTACAGCAAGAAGCCCACCGGGGTCTTCCACGCCATGCCCATCTCGCGGGGCAAGTCGGTGACCCGCTCCCACTGGGCCGGGCAGATGATCGACTTCTACGGCATCAATATCTTCCTCGCCGAGACCTCGGCCACCTCCGGCGGGCTCGACTCGCTGCTGCAGCCCTACGGGCCGATCAAGAAGGCCCAGGAATACGCCGCCCGGGCCTTCGGCGCGCGGCAGAGCTTCTTCGTCACCAACGGCACCTCGACGGCCAACAAGATCGTGGTGCAGGCGCTGGTCAAGCCCCGCGACATCGTGCTGGTCGACCGCGACTGCCACAAGTCGCACCATTACGGCATGGTGCTGGCCGGGGCCCACGTCAGCTACCTGGACTCCTATCCGCTCAACGACTACTCCATGTACGGCGCCGTGCCGCTGCACGAGATCAAGAAGACCCTGCTGGCCTACCAGCGCGCCGGCCAGCTCGACCGGGTGAAGATGCTGCTGCTGACCAACTGTACCTTCGACGGCGTGGTCTACAACGTGCGCCGGGTGATGGAGGAGTGCCTGGCGATCAAGCCCGACCTGGTGTTCCTATGGGACGAGGCCTGGTTCGCCTTCGCCACCTTCAACCCCACCTACCGGCCACGCACCGCCATGCACGCCGCCCGGACCCTGCGCGATCGCTATCGCAGCGAGGCCTACCGCGCGGAGTATGCGGCCTGGAAGGCCGAATTCGACCGGCTCGACCCCGACGATGACGCCACCTGGCTCGATCGCCGGCTGCTGCCCGACCCCGATGAGGTGCGCATCCGTACCTATGCCACCCACTCGACCCACAAGACCCTGACCTCGCTGCGCCAGGGCTCGATGATCCATGTCTGGGACCAGGACTTCCGCCAGAAGGTCGAGGCGCCGTTCCATGAGGCCTACATGACCCATACGTCGACCTCGCCCAACTACCAGATCGTGGCGTCGCTGGACGTGGGCCGGATGCAGGCGGAGATGGAGGGCTTCGAGCTGGTGCACGCCCAGGTCGAGACGGCGCTGTCGCTGCGCGAGCAACTCTATACCCAGCCGCTGCTGCAGAAGTACTTCCGGGTGCTCAAGAACAGCGACATGGTGCCCGCGGCCTACCGCGAGTCGGGGGTCGAGTCCTACTACGACCCGGTGACCGGCTGGAACCAGATGGAGGAGGCCTGGGCGCGGGACGAGTTCGTGGTCGACCCGACCCGGGTAACCATCGCCATCGGCGCGACCGGGGTCGACGGCGACACCTTCAAGAACGACTACCTGATGAACAAGTACGGCATCCAGATCAACAAGACCTCGCGCAACACCGTGCTGTTCATGACCAATATCGGCACCTCCCGGGGCGCCATCGCCTACCTGCTCGATGTGCTGATGAAGCTGGCCAAGGAGTTCGACAGCCGCTGGGAGGACAGCAGCCGGCCGGAGCGCAAGATCATCGAGCACCGCGTGCACTCCCTGACCCAGGAGCTGCCGCCGCTGCCGGACTTCAGCCGCTTCCATGACGCCTTCCGGCAGTGCACCGAGACGCCCGAGGGTGATATTCGGCGGGCCTATTTCCTGGCCTACGACGAGGAGAACACCGAGTACCTGCGCTTCGACAACGGCGAGCTGCAGGCCGAGATGCGCGGTGGCCGTGACGTGGTCTCGGCGAGCTTCGTGATTCCCTACCCGCCGGGCTTCCCGGTGCTGGTGCCGGGGCAGGTGATCAGCGAGGGGATCCTGGCCTTCCTGCAGGCGCTCGACGTGACCGAGATCCATGGCTATCGACCCGAACTCGGCCTGCTGGTGTTCGCCGAGTCGGCCCTGGCCGTCCCGCCGGGCGACTGAGGCGCGCCGGGCGAAGGTTGATACGGCTAGCCGGGAGCGGACGACCGCGCCGTCAGGGCCGACAGCGAGAGGCGCTGCCGCCCCTGGGCATCGAAGTTGTCCGGCGATAGCCAGCGCCGGAGGATCGCCTCCAGGGCCGGCCATTCGCCGTCGAGGATCGAGAACCAGGCGGTATCGCGATTGCGTCCCGCCACCACCCGGTGCTGGCGGAAGATCCCCTCGAAGCGAAAGCCCAGGCGGATGGCGGCGCGCCACGACGGCGCATTGAGGGCGTCGCACTTCCATTCGTAGCGGCGGTAGCCCAGGGCGAAGGCGTGACGCATCATCAGCGTCATGGCCTCGGTGGCGGCCGGGGTGCGCCGCAGGCGCGGCGAGAAATGCAGGTGGCCGACCTCGATACTGCCGTGCTCGGGCACGCTATTCAGGTAGGCGGCCAGGCCCAGTGCCTGGCCGCTGGCCCGTTCGACGATGGCATAAAACCGCGGGTCGCGGCTGCCGGCCCGTGAGGCCAGCCAGGCATCGAACCCGGCCCGGTCGTCATAGGGGACGCCGCCCAGGTAGGCCCAGCGCGCCTCGGGGGCGTCGCTGGGCGTCTTTCCCGGCAGGCCCAGGGTGGCGAAGAGGGCGTCGCCGTGGCGCGCGGTCTCCAGGGGCTCGACGCGCACCCGGCGACCGACCAGGGGCTCGCCCGGGGGCGGGGCCGCCCCCGCCCAGCCGGGCACCGGGTCGCCGATGGGTTGGCCGAAAGGGGTCAGGGCGCCGAACGAGGCGCCGGTGGTTTCAGCGGTCATCCTGACTCTCCTTACCGAGATCGTCCTCGAGATGGCGCCGGGTATAGCGCTCGGTGTAGCCCTGGGTATAGCGCCCGAGCTGCCGGGCATGCGGGTCGGGGCTGTCGCCCAGCCCGGCCAGGACGCCGGCCTGGTCCTCTCGCGAGCGGTTCAACCCCAGCTTGGCCTTGCCCTGGAGATCGTCCAGGCGGATCCGGAAGCCGACGGTCCCCCTGAGCAGTCGCTGGCGATAGTCGTCGCTCAAGATCGCCGCGTCGTCGAGCAGAGCGGGCTCGTACTTGGCCAGCAGGCCGTCGAAGGCCGCCTGGGTGGCGTCGTCGTCGAGTCGCTCGACGAGGCCGCTGGCATGCACGGCCACATAGTTCCAGGTCGGCACCGCCGGCCTGGCGGCATACCAGCGGGGCGAGACATAGGCATGCGGGCCCTGGAAGATGGCCAGTACCCGCTGCCCCTCCAGCGCCTGCCAGTGGGGATTGGCACGGGCGAAATGGCCGTAGAGGGTGCCCAGTTCGCCTTCGCCGCGTGCCAGGACCAGGGGCAGATGGCTGGCCTGCAGGCGACCGTCCAGCAGCACGGCGAAACCATGGGCATCGATCAGGTCCTGGGCCTCGTCCAGGGGCATGCGGGTATCACGGGGACGGTACATGGGGCCTCCGTTAGGCTTTGTCCGACAACTGACTGCGCTCGCTCATACGGCGTTAAAAATCGGCTCGTGCGCGAGTCCGATCAAAGTACTCATTTACACCCCGTAAACTCGCACGCGAGCCCGGTCCGTCTTTTCGCCGATTTTTGCCTTGTCTGACCTTCGCTCGCCGACTTCTCGAAGAAAGCCTAGTCGAGGCTCAGGGCGTAGTGATGGAAGTCCCGGTCGCGTTGCCAGCCGAGGGCCTCGTAGAGCGCTTGGGCGGCGTGGTTATCGGTCCGGGTAGCCAGGGTCAGCTGGCGGACGCCATGGGCCAGGGCCAGGTCGCGGGCGGCGTGCATCAGGGCACGGCCCACGCCCCGGTGGCGGGCCCGGGGGGCCACGAAGAGGTCATTGAGCCGCCAGAGCGGGGCCAGGCGTACCGTGCTGAACAGCGGGTAGAGCTGGACGAAGCCCTGCGGCGCCCCGTCGTCGCCGCAGTGTATCAGCAGATGGGAATCGCCCAGCCCCAGGCGCCGGGCCAGGAAATGGCGAGCGGCGGCGGGGTCGGAGGCCTGGCCGTAGAAGACCCGATAGTCATCGAGCAGCGCGCCGAGGGCCTCGACATCGGCGAGCCGGGCATGACGGATAGACATGGTGATCTCCTTTGCATGGGGAGTGACACCGCTCGAGTCTGGCGGCATGGTGGTTCCCTGGTAAGGTCCGGTTATGGGGGAAATCATGGAACCAGTTGTGGCGCTATCTGCCGATTGGGTCGGCGAAGCCCTGGGCATCGAACTGATGACGCCGTCCTCCCAGCCCCTGGCTCGGCGCCTGTATCGGGCGTTGCGGGCCTGGATTCAGGCGGGCCGCCTGGCCAGCGGCTGTCGGTTGCCGTCGTCGCGGCGCCTGGCCCGTGACCTGGGGGTGGGGCGCAATACGCTGCTGGAGGCCATCGAGCAACTGGTCGCCGAGGGCTTCCTGGAGACCCGCCCCGGTGCCGGTACCTTCGTCGCCGACCTGCCCTTCGGCCGCGGCGAGGCGGTATCCGAAGCGCTATCCGAGAAGGCCCCGAGCGAGGCGCCGAGCGAGGCGCCGGAGGCCGCGCTGTCGGCGCGCGGCGAGCGGCTGTTGGGGTTCTGTGCCTCGTCGGGCGATCATCACGGCGCCTTCGCCCCGGGGGTACCGGCCCTCGACCGTTTTCCCCGCGAGCTCTGGCAGCGGCTGCTCAGGCGCCATCAGCGGGGCGCCCCCGAGGCGTGGCTGGATTACCGTACCCAGGGCGGGGTGACGGCGCTGCGCGAGGCGCTGTGCGACTACCTGCGGCTGTCGCGCTCGGTGCGCTGTCGCCCGGCGCAGGTGCTCGTGGTGCAGGGGGCCCAGCAGGGCTTCGAGCTGATCGCGCGGATGCTGAGCGACCCGGGCGATACCGTGTGGCTGGAGGAGCCCGGCTATGGCGGCGCCCAGGCCTGCTTCGATGCCGCCGGCCTCGAGATGGTGCCGGTCCCGGTGGATGGCGAGGGCCTGGATCTTAAGCGCGTGCCTCCTGGGCATGCCGCGCCCCGGCTGATCTATGTGACGCCCTCCCATCAGTATCCCAGTGGCGTGACCATGGGGCTCTCGCGGCGCCTGGCGCTGCTCGAGGCCGCCGAGGCCCACGGCGCCTGGATCGTCGAGGACGACTACGACAGCGAATTCCGCTATGGCCAGCGCCCCATCGCCGCCCTCCAGGGGCTCACCGAGGCGGCCCGGGTGATCTATGTCGGCACCCTCAGCAAGGTGCTCTATCCGGGGCTGCGGCTCGGCTACCTGGTGTTGCCCGAGGCCCTGGTGGAGCCCTTCCGGCGCGCCAACGCCCGCTTGCATCGCGAGGGGCAGTACGCGGTGCAGGCGGCGCTGGCCGAGTTTATCGCCGCGGGTCACTTCTCGCGGCATGTGCGACGCATGCGCGACTGCTACCGGGGGCGCCAGGCGCTGCTGCGCCGGGCTTTGGCGCCGGCCGTGGCGCGGGGCCTCGCCTTGTCGGAGGGGCAGGCCGGCATGCATCTGGTGGCCTGGCTCGATGACCTGGACATCGAACAAACGCTGGTGAGGCGGGCGGCCGACCAGGGCATCACCCTGTCGCCGCTGTCACGCTACTACCTGACGGCGCCGGGACGCCCGGGGCTGGTGCTGGGCTATGCCGGGGCCCGCGACGACGAGATCGTGCGGGCCGGCCGCTGGCTGGCGCGGGCCTGGCTGACCCTGGCCGAGCCCCGCGACCGGCCTCCGCCCGACTCCCCGGCGGCCGAGTGAGCTGTTAGCCTGAGGGAGCAGAGTTCGCTAGCAACGGAGGGTCATCATGAAGGTCGTGACACTACGCAGCCCGGGTGGGCTGGACCAGTTGGCTGTCGTCGAGCGGGAGGCGCCGGGCGAGCCGGGGCCCGGCGAGATCCGTGTCAGATTGCACGCCAGTTCGCTCAACTTCCATGATTACGGCGTGGCCTCCGGCATGATTCCCACTGCGGCGGGGCGCATTCCCCTGTCCGATGGGGCTGGGGTGGTCGAGGCCGTGGGCGACGGGGTGGAGGAGTTAGCGGTGGGCGATGCGGTGGTTTCCACCTTCTTCCCCGATTGGCTCGACGGGCCGGCTCGGGTCGGCGATTTTACGACCACCCCCGGCGACGGCGTCGACGGCTATGCCCGCGAGCGGGTGATCCGTCCGGCCACCTGGTTCACCCGGGCTCCGCTCGGCTATAGCCATGCCGAGGCCGCCACCCTGACCACGGCGGGGCTCACCGCCTGGCGAGCCCTGGTGGTGGATGCTGGGCTCAAGGCCGGCGATACCATCCTTACCCTGGGCACCGGCGGGGTTTCGATCTTCGCCCTGCAGTTCGCCAAGGCCATGGGGGCCCGGGTGATTTCCACTTCTTCTTCGGATGAGAAAATCGAGAGGCTCGAGGCGCTCGGCGCCGATCACACCATCAACTACAAGGCCCAGCCGGAGTGGGGCAAGACGGTGAAGGCGTTGACCGACGGCCGAGGCGTCGATCATGTGATCGAGGTCGGTGGTCCCGGCACCCTGCCACAATCCATCGAGGCCGTGCGCATCGGCGGCCATCTTTCGTTGATCGGCGTGCTGACCGGGCGCGGCGGCGAGATCCCCACCGCCAAGCTGATGGCCAAGCAGGCTCGCCTGCAGGGGCTGATCGTCGGTAGCCGGACCCATCAACAGGAGATGGTGCGGGGCATCGAGGCCAGTGGCCTGAGACCGGTCATCGACAGCACCTTCGCTCTGGCGGAGATCGCCGAGGCTTTCCGTCATGAGGAAGCGGGGCGCCACTTCGGCAAGATCTGTCTGTCGATCTGATACGCCTTGGCTATCGGGGCGACGCCATGGACCCGGCATTGGCCAGCACCGCCCGCACGAATGCCCCCTTGGCCCGGGTGTAGGCCTCCCGGTCGTCGGGGTGGCGGGCGGCCAGTTCGGCCTTGAGCAGGGCATAGCGCTCGGCGAGGGCCGGGTCGGCGCGCAGGGCGTCGCGGAAGGCCAGGCGCTCCCGCCACAATCGCTCGCCGTGGACCACCAGGTGCAGGTGGTGGGTACGGTGGCCCTCGGCGTGGCGCATCAGCCAGCGGCGGTCGGTGAGGGCGGCATTGAACTCGGCGGAGGTGACGTAGCCCGATTCGAGCAGCGGTGGGATCAGTTCGTCGGCGACCGCCAGGGAGTCGACCCCGGCCATCAGGTCGATGACCGGCTTGGCCGGCAGGCCGGGCACGGCAGTGCTGCCGATATGCACCACCTCACGCAGGGCGCCGGGAAACCGCCTCAGCAGGCGCGCCCGTTCGGCGGCGAAACGACCCGGCCAGGCCGGGTCGTAGGGCACCAGCGTCACCCGCTCATGGATGGCGCGCTCGAGGGAGTCCGCTCCAGTCATGACTGGTATGCGTTTGGTGGCACCTGGAGGGCCCATTTGACGGCCTCCTCGGCGTGAATGGCCGTGGTATCGTAGAGCGGCACCGGGGTATGGGCCTGCTGAACCAGCAGGGCGATCTCGGTGCAGCCGAGGATCACCGCCTCGGCGCCCCGCTCGTGCAAGGCGGCGATGATCTGGAGATAGTGCCGGCGCGAGGATTCGAGCACCCGGCCCCGGCAGAGTTCGGCGTAGATCACTTCGTGAACGAGTGCCCGCTGCTCGGCATCGGGCACCAGCACCTCGATACCGAAGCCTTCGGCGAGCCTGCCCTTGTAGAAGTCCTGCTCCATGGTGAAGCGGGTGCCGAGCAAGCCGACGCGGCGGATGCCGTCCGCCGCGAGGCGCTGCGCCGTGGCGTCGGCGATATGCAGCAGGGGAATAGTGATCGATGCCCCGATCTCGGGAGCGACCTTGTGCATGGTATTGGTGCAGATCATCAGGAAGTCGGCACCGCCGGCTTCCACTGCGCGTGCCGCCTCGCAGAGGATTTCCGCCGTCGCCTGCCAATTGCCCGCGTGCTGGAGTCGCTCGATGGTGGCGAAATCGACGCTATAGAGACACAGCTTCGCGGAGTGCAGCCCGCCCAGGGCGGCCTTGACGCCCTCGTTGAGCGCCCGATAGTAGCTGGCGGTGGATTCCCAGCTCATGCCGCCCAATAGGCCGATGGTCTTCATGGAGATTCCGTGCTCCTTCTCATTCCTCGACTTCCCAGGCCGGGTTCCAGGCCACTTCCCACAGGTGGCCGTCGGGGTCCTGGAAGTAACCGGCATAGCCGCCCCAGAAGGTCTCGTGGGCGGGCTTGGTGAGGGTGGCGCCGGCCTGCCTGGCCTGGGCCATCACCTCGTCGACCTCCTCCCGGGAGGCGACGTTATGGGCCAGGCTGAGCTCGGTGGCGCTCGGCGCGGCCAGCGGCAGGTTGGCGTCATTGGCGAGACAGCGCCGCGGCCAGAGGCCGAGCTTGAGCCCGCCCCGCAGGTCGAAGAAGACCACGGCGCCGTCGCCCTCCTCGAACTCCTCGCCGACGATGCCGGGCGTTGCCAGGCCGAGGCCATCGCGGTAGAAGCGCAGCGCCCGTTCCAGGTCGTCGACGCCCAGGGTGATCAGGGTGATACGTGGTTGCATCTGGCCTACCTCCGCTCAGGGACGACCCGTGCCAGGAATCCGGCCAGGGTGCCGTTCAGGGTAGATCACTTCGCCACGGCGAGTGGCCTTAGCTTCGTTTAGGGTTCGTACTCGTCGTGGCGGCGGTTCCAGGTGTAGGGCGGCGTCTGGGGCCAGCCAGCCGGGGAGTCCTCCCAAGTCTCCTGGCGGCCGTAGGGCGTCAGGTCCAGGTAGCTCCATAGGCTGCCCAGGTACTCGACGCCGCGCTTGCCGGTGAAGTAGCTGCGAAAGACCCGCTCGCCGTCGCGCAGGAAGACGCTGATGCCATGCCGCTCGCCGCGGTCGGTATCCGCGGCGCAGCCGTCCTCGCTGGTCACGCCCATGTCGACGTTGAAGTCGCTGCCCAGGGAGGAGACCCAGGGCGGGTGCCGCCAGCCCATGCGGGCCTGGTAGCGCTGGAGCCGCTCCAGGGGCGCCCGGGAGACCAGCACCAGGCTGGTGTCACGGGCGTGCAGGTGGGCGGGGTGGGTCATGGCATCCACCACCCAGGAGCAGCCGTCGCAGCCCGCCTCCCAGTCGGGCCCGAACATGAAATGGTAGACGATCAACTGGCGGCGCCCCTCGAAAAGGTCGAGCAGGCTCTGTGGGCCATCGGGGCCCTCGAAGGCGTAGTCGTCGCGCACCTCGACCATCGGCAGGCGGCGGCGTGCGGCGCTGAGTCGGTCGCGCTCCCGGGTATGGGCCTTCTCCCGGGCGATCTGGGCGTCCAGGGCGGTTTGCCACTCCGCCGCGGAGACGATGGGGGGCAGGGGCGAGGTCATGGGGTGCCCTCCTCACGGGCCAGGTTGAGTTGCCAGGAGACGCCGAAGCGGTCATTGAGCCAGGTGAAGCGGGCGCCGAAGCCGTAGTCGTCGGGGGGCATCAGCGTCTCGCCGCCCTCGGCGAGCGCCGCCCGCAGCCGCTCGAACTCCGCGAGGCTCTCACAGTCGACGCACAGCGAGATCGACGGCGTGAAGGTGAAGGCATGAGGCACCGGGCTGTCGATGCAGCGATAGCGGCGTCCGCCGAGGGTGAACTCGGCCTGCTTGACGCCGCCCTCCGCGCCCGGCTCACCGGGGCCGTAACGCTCCAGGCGGACGATGTCGGCGTCGTCGAACAGGGCCGTATAGAGGCGCATGGCCGTCTCGGCGTCGCCCTCGAACATCAGCTGGGGGGTGATAGGGTATGCCATGGGGCCTCCTGGGCCGGCGTTATCCAGGGATCACCCCTCTAGGTAGACGCTCGGTGACCGCTTGTCGAGTCCTCGACCCGGAGAGGCCCGCTTTAATCGGCTAGCTGGCCGGCAGCGGGATAAACAGCCGCTCCCGGGGCCAGCGCACCTTGGCGAGGCCGGCGTGGCGGTCGGCTTCGGCGTCGCGGTAGCCCAGGGCGAGGAGCGCGGTGCTGCGCAGGCCGCGGGCCTCGAGCCCCAGCAACTGGTCCAGCGCCGCCGGGTCGAAGCCCTCCATGGGCGAGGCATCCACCCGCTCGGTGGCCGCCGCCGCCAGTGCCGTGCCCAGCGCCAGATAGGCCTGGCGGGAGGCCCACTGGAAGCGTGCCTCCGCGGTGGGGAAGCCCCGGATGGTGCCGAGGATGGCGTCTCGATACCCCGCCAGGTCGGCGAGGGGCTGGCCCCGCGTCGCCGCGGTCAGGCGCAGGAAGTCGTCGACCTCGGCCTCCGAGACGGACGCCCAGGCGGCGAACACCAGCAGGTGCGAGGCCTGGGTGATCTGCGGCTGGTCGAAGGCCAGCGGACTGATGCGCTCGAGCAGCGCCGGGTCCTCGATCACCAGCACGGAATAGGGCTGCAGGCCGTAGGAGGAGGGCGCCAGGCGCACCGCCTCCAGGATCCTGTCGGCCTGGGCCTGGGGGACCTTAGCGCCGGTCAGGCGCTTGGCGGCGTAGCGCCAGTGGAGGGCGTCGATAAGGGTCATGATCACTCCTTGGGGTCGTGGGCGTCGGGGTGACGCTTTCAGGTCGTCGTTGCCGCGGTCGGGAGGGTGGCGGCCCGGGCGCCGCGCTGGAAGAGCAGGCTGCCGGAGACTACCAGCAGGGCGGCCAGGCCCAGGTTGGGGGGCGGCGCCTCGCCGAGGGCCAGTACCGCGATCAGGGTGCCTACCACGGCCGCCACGGCGCCGATCTGGCTCAGGTAGACGGGGCCGGCGAGGCGTTGCAACACGAAGTAGAAGAGATAGAGCACCGTGAAGACCGTGGCCTCCACCACCAGCAGCCGCAGCACGGCCTCACGGCTGAACAGCACGGGCAGTTGGCCGGGCTCCAGGGCCAGCGACAGGGGCAGCAGGGTGATGGCGCCGCCCAGCAGCATCAGTGCCGCCAGGAAGAGCGGCGAGCCGCCCTCGGGCCAGCGCAGGGTGCGGTAGATATTGCCGAGGGCGATCACCAGTGGCATGGCCATCACCAGCAGGGCCCAGCCCGGGGCGGCGTTCATCCCGCCGGCCTTGGCGGCGGCCAGCACCAGGCCGCCGCCGAGCCCCAGTACCACCCCCGACAGACGCAGCGGCCGCAGGCGCTCGAGCTTCAGGCAGACGGCCAGCACCCAGGTGATCAGGATCGGGAAGGCGAAGCTCAGCGAGATAAAGCCCGCGCCCACATGGCGGATGGCCACGAAGGCCAGGGCATTGGGCAGGGCCAGCAGGGCGCCGGCCACCAGAGCATACTCCAGGGTGCGGCGGTTGAAGGCCAGCGGCCGCCGGCGTAGCGCGGCGAGGCCCATCAACACCAGGCCGGCGCCGGCCATGGCGACCATCAGGAAGCTGACCCGCGGGGCGCCGGCATCGTCGGCCAGTTTGGCGACCGTCAGCGACAGAGCGAGGAAGCTGCCCACCAGCAGCAGGCAGCCGAGCGCCCGGAGGCCGGGGCGGGGGGATCCCTTGCGCGGGGCGGTGACCTTGGTCATCATTCGGCTCCTATAGCTTGTGATGAAGTATCTTTTCATCAAGTGACTTTATTGGAAGTATCTTAGTATCGAGATTAATAGTTGGCAAGAGTGGCGAGGCCGATCGATGAACAGAGTGAAACAGGCGGTGAACCAGTGGCAGCGCGAGCTGCCCGAGCTGGACCTCTTGCCCATGGAGGTGGTGGGCTATCTGAAGACCAGCCAGTTGATCACCCAGGGGCGGCTGAACGCCTTCTTCAAGGCGCATGACCTGCAGGCGGGGGAGTTCGATGTGCTGGCCTCGCTGCGCCGCGCCGGGGCCCCCCATGCGCTGACGCCCACCCAGCTGTTCGAGGCGCTGATGGTCTCCTCCGGGGGCATGACCAATCGCCTGGACCGCCTGGAGCGGGCGGGCTGGATTCGGCGCTCGCCCAACCCCGAGGATCGCCGCGGCGTGCTGGTCTCGCTGACGGACGAGGGACTCGCGCTGATGAACCGGCTGATCCCCCGGCATGTGGCGAACGAGGCGCGCCTGCTTGCCGCCCTGAGCCGCGAGGAGCAGGAGACCCTGAGCCGGCTGCTCGGCAAGCTGCTCGACGGCCTGGAGGCGGAGTAGCCTGGTCAGCCACTGACGCAAGGAGAGCGTGATGGAGATAGCACAGACGCCGCGGCTGCGGCTGCGCGAGCTCGATAACGGTGATGTACCGGCCCTGGCGGCGATCCTCGCCGACCCCGAGGTGATGCGCTATTCGCTGGGCGGCGTGCATGACGAGGCGCAGACGCGGCATTTTATCGCCTGGTGCCGGGCCTCCTATGCCGAGCACGGCCTGGGCCCCTGGGCGCTGGTCGACACGGCGAGCGGGGAGCTGGCGGGTTTCTGTGGCCTGAGCCATGACACCATCGATGGGGTTCAGGAGGTACATCTCGGCTACCGCCTGGCGACCCGCTTCTGGGGACGCGGCCTGGCCACGGAGGCGGCGCGCCGGGCGGTGGCGCTGGGTTTCACCGCGCATCGGCTGGCCTCGCTGGTGGCCATTATCGAGCCGGCGCACGGGGCCTCGCGGCGGGTCGCCGAGAAGGTCGGCTTCCGGGACGCGGCATCGACGGCCTTCCATGGCCGGGAGGTGCGAGTCTATCGGCTCACGGCCTCGGCCTGGGGGGCGCCTGAGCCCGGCTCGGGCATCGCATCGTTATAACGCCGGTCGCCCTATCATGCCGGCCTCCGGGCGGGAGACCGGCATATGGGCGAGGTGTATCGTCTCTCCGGCATGGGATCATCCCGTTTACCGGCATGCATCGATAGGCTTCGGTGAGGCGGACCGGGAGCGGCATTCCTCCAGGGCGGCCAGGGCGTCCACCTCGAGCGGCAGGCGCGATGCCCACAGGATATCGTCGCGGCGGTGGCCCATGTCCTCGAGGATATGGTCGTCATAGGCGAGCAACGGCAGGAAACGTCGCCGGAACTGCCGCCGGCGGCGGTAGGCCCACCAGCGGCGCTCCAGGGCATGGATCAGCCCCAACGGCGGCATGGCCGGCATATAGAAGTCCAGCCTGGGCGGCGGTGGTGGCGGCGTGTCCCTGGTGGTCTCGGCGCGCTGAAGGGGTTCGTACAGGCTCATCTGGCACCTCCCAACGGGCCGCCGCGCGGGCGGCTACCGGTAATGGCATCGGGTTGATGGGAGGGTCGCGACCTCTGGGTGACAGCATGGTGCCGCCTCTTTGATCAATCAAACGAAAAGGCCTACATTGACCTTTAAGAATTTCTTAAAGGTATCGGCCATGACCCAGCTGTCCCTACCGGCCGGCGGTGCGGCCCTGCCGCTGCTGGATACCGAGGTGCTGCGCACCTTCGTGACGATCGCCGAGAGCGGCAGCTTCACGCGCGCCGCGCGGCAGGTGTTTCGCACGCCGTCGGCCCTGAGCATGCAGATCAAGCGCCTGGAGGAGACCCTCGGCCAGCCGCTGTTCGTGCGCGAGGCGCGCCGGGTGCGGCTCACCCCGGAGGG